>JBEPUZ010000247.1:0-6376 GCA_041691275.1 Actinomycetota bacterium
GTGAGCATGCCGCCGAGCCAACGGAAGTTGACGTAGGGCATTCCGCAGCCGTTGGCCGCGTTCTCGATCGGCTCCTGCGACTGCTTCTTGGTGCCGACGAAGAGCACCGTGCCGCCGCCGGCGACCGTCTCCCGGACGAACCGGTACGCGGTGTCGATGCGGTCGAGCGTCTGGTGCAGGTCGACGATGTAGATGCCGTTGCGCTCACCGAAGATGAAACGACGCATCTTCGGGTTCCAACGACGGGTCTGGTGACCGAAGTGGACTCCGGCCTCCAATAGCTGCTTCATGCTCACGACGGCCATGGCCGCGCCTCCCCTAGGTTGGGTCTACCGCCCGCGCGAGCACCGATCGGTTGAGCACCGTCGGCACCACCTTGGGATCACGGGCGTGCAAATGATTGGTGTATTTGCCGCCGGAATCGGTCCGGAAGCGAGGCCAGTGTAGCGGTGAGCGTCGCGGGTCATCGGGGGAAGTCGGTGGCGTTGGGGCGCAGGCCGATCGGGACGACACGGTCGGCACGGCCTGAGTCCGGGGCGAGGTGCACCACGGCGGCGAGATCCGGGGCCGCGAACAGCCGCATCGGATCGACGTAGGTGTCGCCGATCCGGAGGCCGAAGTGCAGCACCGTGCCCTCGTGCCCGGGACCCCAGCCGCCCGACGTTCCGACGATCTGTCCCCGCCGGACCGCCTCCCCAGCGGCGACCCGGATCGACGCCAGGAACGAGTACGAGGTGCGCAACCCGCCCGGATGGGCGACCACGACGTGCCTCGTGCCGGCCACGACTCCGGCGAACACGACGATCCCCGCGCCTGCGGCACGCACGGATGTTCCCGGCGCGGCGGCCAGATCGACGCCCAGATGTCCGGCGCCGTACCGGGTCAGCGGCGCCCGGAACGGACGGGCGACGACACCCGGGACCGGTCGCCGCCACACCTCGAGCGCCGCTCCTCGCCCTGCGGGCCCGACCGCGGCCACGACCACGATCGTTGCGAGCCAGACGATCCTCGAAAGGCGGTTTCGTCGCATCGCCCGACGGTACGGATCGCCGGGTCCCGTCCCATCACGCTGCCGTAGGAATGCAGCAGAAACGTCGCCGAGCGGCGATTCGGGTGCCGGGGGTCAGGTGACGATGCCGCGCTCGGGCATCGGTTCCGACAGCCTCGAACGCAACTGGAAGATCGCCTTCGTGTGGATCTGGCAGACACGGCTCTCGGTCACCCCGAGCACGTTGCCGATCTCGGCGAGCGTGAGGCCCTCGTAGTAGTAGAGCGTCAGCACCAGCCGTTCCCGGTCGGGCATGCGGTTGATCGCGTCGGCGAGGACCTGACGCATCTCCTCGGACTCGAACGCCTCCACCGGATCGTGACCGCCGCCGGCGATGGTGTCGCCGACGGTCGCGCCGCTGCCCCGTTCGGAGCCGGCCGACAGGAGCTCGTCGAGCGCGACGACGCCGACGAAGCTGATCTGGCCGAGGGTGGTGGCGAGCTCGTTCTCGGTGACGCCGAGCTCGGCGGCCACTTCTTTGTCCTCGGGGCTGCGCCGCAGCTCGTTCTCGAGCTTCGAGTAGGCCCGCTCGATCGCCCGGGCCTTGGCCCGTACCGATCGTGGCACCCAGTCGATCGACCGCAACTCGTCGATGATGGCGCCCTTGATCCGGCTGATCGCGTACGTCTCGAACTTGTAGCCACGACCGGGATCGAACTTGTCGATCGCGTCGATGAGGCCGAAGATCCCGTAGCTGACGAGATCGGTCTGTTCGATGTTCTGCGGGAGCCCGGCCGCGACTCGACCGGCGACGAACTTCACGAGCGGCGAGTAGTGCAGGATCAAGCGCTCGCGCGCGTCCGAGGTCGCGCCCTCTTTGTAGTCACGCCATAGTTCGGCGATGTCCGCGGCGGACTCGTCCACTCTGCTCGCCCTGCTCCCTAGGCCCTGGGGTGCGTCCGTTCGTACACTGCCCGCATGCGCTCACGAGTCACGTGAGTGTAGATCTGTGTCGTCCCCACATCGGCGTGTCCGAGCAGCTCCTGAACAGCTCTGAGATCTGCTCCTCCTTCGAGGAGGTGCGTCGCGTACGCGTGGCGCAGTGCGTGCGGGTGCAACGACCGGCCGTCGGCCATCGGATGCCGGTCGAGGACGCGGCGCACGTCGCGCGGTGTGAGTCGCCGGCCCCGAGCGTTGAGGAACATGGCGGAACCCGCCTCCGCGCTGGGTTGTACGGCGCGGATCATGGAGCTTCGACCGCGCCGCAGGTAATCGGCGACCGCGTCGCACGCGGGCTCACCGAGCGGGAGCCGACGCACTTTCGCACCTTTTCCGAGCACCGTCACAAGCCGGCGACGAAGGTCGACATCGCCGGCATCGAGCCCACAACATTCGCTGACGCGCAGGCCCGCGCCGTACAGAAGTTCCACTATGGCGAGATCGCGCAGATCGCGTGGAAGGTCCGATTCGGCGGCGTCGGTGCGGGCTTCGGTCAACTCGTCGAGCAACGCCGCCGCCTCGGACTTGCGCGGCATGCGCGGGAGCCGGCGCGCTCCCTTCGGCGCCTGGACGGCCGACGCGACGTCGCGTTCGAGCACGCCGCGGCGGCGAAGATGCCGCAGGTACGCGCGCACCGACGCGGCCTTGCGCGCGGTCGACGAGCGCGAGAAGCCGCGCGTCTGGAGATAGGCCAGGTACCGCCGCAACGCCCGGTGGTCGAGCTCGGAGGGGTCGGGACAACCACCCCGTTCACACCACTGCACGAACTCGCGTGCGTCGTGCTCGTACGCGCGGCGGGTGTTCTCGCTCATCGCGCTGAGAGCGAGGACGAAGCCGTCGGCGTCGTGGGCGGGGGTCGACCCGGATCTCGGGAACTCTTCGCGCTCGCCCATGTGGGCAGGAACGGTAGCGGGGGCCGCCGGCCCGCCGCGACCACTCCCGCGATTGCGAGCGCGATCAGCGCGAAGTCGTGGGCGCCATCTCGTACAACAGCTGATACGCAAAGAGCTGTGGTCGCGCGGCGACCGTCGCCCGGTCCATCAGCGACAGAACCCGGGCCGCTCGACCGGATCCCACGTCTCGACCTGCTCCTCCCCGATTGACGACCTCCAGTGGGAGACCGGTGCCGGCCGTGCGCACGGTACGGAACCCGGCATCCGCCGCAAGCCGCTCGAAGCTGCGCTTGGTGAAGAAGCGGACGTGGTCCCGGTCGAGGATCCCGCGCCGGTCGTAGTCGAATCGGCCGACCGCGACCCGCAGACGCGGATACCAGTGACCGAAGTTCGGAATGCTGGCGACGAGAGAGCCCCCGGGCGCGAGCACCGATCGAATCTCCTCGAGGATCCGTTCGGGAGTGCGAACGTGCTCGAGGACGTCGGCGGCCAGAACGACGTCGAACTCTCCTTCCAGCGCCTCCGGCAATCCCTGGTCGAGGTCACCCGCGACGAAGTGATCGACGCGGCCCTCGACACCATCACGCGCCTGGAGATCGACGCCGGTGACGCAATGCCCGAAGCCACGAAGCTGCTCCGCGAGGTAGCCGTCGGAACATCCGAGGTCGAGGACACGACATGCCCTCCGCCGAGCGAGCCAGCGCAGGACGAGTTCGTGCGAGGTCCCGTCGGCGACCTTGGCGTCGTAGCCGTCGCTCGCGAAGGCCATCTCGCCCGTACCGAAGCCCATCTTGTGCGCGCGGTACCGCACGACGTCGCGCGTGATGTCACGCGCGTACTTCAGTCCGTCCACCCGGCAGATCTCGTCGCCGTAGTACGTCGGGATCGGGATCTCGACGATGCGTTTACCGGCCTCGATGAACTGGACGATCACTTGGGTGTCGAAGTTGAACCCGTCGTCGTTCGTCTGGAAGGGGACGTCCTTCATCGCCGCGACCGAGTACGCGCGGTATCCCGAGTGCCACTCCGACAGCGACGCCCCGGCCACCGCGTTCTCGACCGCGGTCAGGATGCGGTTCCCGACGAACTTGTACCGCGGCATGCCGCCGCGGCGCGCGCCACCCGGATCGAGCATTCTCGAACCGAACACGGCGTCGGCCTCGCCCTTTTGGAGCGGGGCCACCATCTCGGGCAGGACCTCGGGGGCATATTGGCCGTCACCGAGTAACAGCACGACGATGTCGAGATCGTTGGCGATCGCCCACTCGTACCCGGCTTTCTGGTTCCCGCCGTACCCGAGGTTCTTCGGATGCCGGATCACCTCGATCGGGAGGTCCGGGGCGAGTTGCTGGTATCCCAACGCGACGAGATGCGTGGAGTCGTCGCTCGCGTCGTCGCCGATCAGGATCTTCACGATCTGGGAGCGAAAATCGGTCGGGATGCGGTCGAGCACGTGCGCGAGCGTGGCGGCCGCGTTGTACGCGACCACGAGAATGCCGATCCGCTCCGAGCCCATGGCTTCCCTGCCCCCTGACCTGCGACGACGGCACCGCCCGCAAGGGTGGGAAGCATAGGCGGGCAAGTCCCCGTTCGCACCAGGCCGTTTCGCACCAGGCCCGTCGGGCAGGGTCGGGCGCACTGGACGGCTGCACCGCATCCGTGCGATCGTCGGAGATGCCGACGTCACCGGGCCGCATACCGGCCCGGCGGCGGCGTGCGTTCGACGTGGCTGCGATCCTCGCGCTGGTCGTCGGCGCCTACGTCGCTCGGCGCGGCTCCCTTCCCTTCGACGGCCTCTGGTTCGACGATTCGTGGGTCGCTGCAGGCGCGATCCACGGCCGGCCGGCGGCGTTGCTGACCGTCGGCTCCGGTACCCCCGGATTCACGGCGATCCTCATGGCCGCGCACCGTGCCGGTGGCAGCATCCACGACCTGGGCATTCCGTCCCTGGTCGCCGGCATCGCGTGCCCCGGGCTCCTGTACCTCGCCCTTCGCAGTGTCGGCTACCAGCGGGCGGTCGCCGCGCTGGTGAGCGCGGCACTCGTCGTCGCGCGCATCCCGATCCTCTACTCGGGCCGCGTGAAGGGCTACACGTTCGACACCCTGTGGGTGCTCCTCTTGGCGATCGCAGTACCTCGCCTCGCCGCCCGGACCTGGCGTTGGCCGGTCGGCGTGATGTGGGCCGTGTGCTCGATCGCGATCGGGACGTTCAGCGCCTACATGATGGTCGCCGCGGCCGGCGCCGGTTTGATCCTGTTGCTCCATCCGTCCGGGGACCGCACGGTGCGGCTGGGGGCGGTCGGGATCCAAGGCGCGGTACAGCTCGGGTATCTGGTGGTCTCGGAGAAAAAAGCCGACCTGAACGGCATCGAGAAGGTCCTTCAGGACGCCTACAAGGCGCACATCGACTTCACCTGGAATCCCGTTCACCTCGCCGATCAGTCCCTCACGCATCTCGGTCGGGTCGCCGAGGTGTTCCCCGGCGGTTCGGGCACCTGGCTCACCGTGTTCGGCGTCCTGGCGATCGCGGGATTGATCGCGGCGTCGTTTCGTGGGCCGCGGCGTGCGGAGACGGTCGCGGGCCGCTACCTCCTCCTGCTCATCGTCGTCGCGTATGTCGGGAGCATCCTGCACAAGTTTCCCTTCGGCCCGATCAATACCCCCGCGGTGTCTCCCGGCGGCCGCCACAGCATGTGGCTCGTTCCGGCGATGGCATTCGGACTCGCCGCGGTGATGGCTCGGGTTCGGAAATTGGCTGTGCAGTCCGATGCGATGCGTCTCGCCTTCGACGGCATCGCCGTGGTCGCGGCGGTGACCCTCGTCGTCGTCAGCTACCAACCCGCACCACCGGCGCCGTTCCCCGGCTCGGAGTCGGGGACGCGTTTCGTCGAGTCTTCGCTCGGGCCCAACGACGTCGTGATCATCACCGCAACCAGCACGTTTTCGTTCGCCGACAGCGCGACGTCACCCGTCCACCTCGTCGACACCCCGTCCCACCAGGTCGGTTTCGCGCCGGTGTTCACCGACCACCGGATCCACGTCGTCGGCGTGTGGGCGGTGACGCCGGGAACGCCGGCGGAGATCCGCTCGTGGGTCCGCAACGCGCACCGCGTCTTCGTGCAAGGGAGCGCCGCCCTCGCAACGCCGGGCCTGCAGTCGGTCGCAAAGGTGCTCGGTCCGGACGGATTCACGATGCAAGAGCACGGCTTCCGCTGGACGTTCGTCCAGGTCTGGACTCGGTAAACCGGAGTCACCGCCCTCTCGCGGCCAGCGTGTCGGCTCTCGGCCGCGTCGTTGGCGCAGGGGCTCGATACTCTTCGCCTTGCGTCGAAGGTCGCGGTCACGACCCTCCTTTCCCAGCCACCCGAGCCGTTCTCTCGGCCGGTGCGCTCTATGTGAGAAGGAGTTCGACCGTGCTCGCATCCGTGCGCAGTGCCGTGCTCGAAGGCGTCGATGGCGGGATCGTCACCGTCGAGGTGCACGTATCGCGAGGTCT
>JBEPUZ010000248.1:0-6319 GCA_041691275.1 Actinomycetota bacterium
GGCCCGCTCGCGCCGTATCGGGTCCGGCGCGACGAGCGCCCGTGAACCGAGTCAGGTCCGGAAGGAAGCAGCTCTCAGCGGAAGCGCTCGAGTGCCGCCGGGTCGCCTGATACGTGCTGCGAGCGGGCCACTAGCATCTCGTCTCCCGGGAGGGATGCGAGAGCGGCCGAATCGGCACGCTTGGAAAGCGTGTGAGGGGCAACCCTCCGTGGGTTCGAATCCCACTCCCTCCGCTCCGCTCGGCCCGGTCGCAGATCGAGTACACACGTGCGCGTGACAAACGATTCGGGTTATTGGCCGTCGCGCTGGCCCGGCGAGGACGGCGGACCGCGCCGGAGTCAGCGTCCCACCGGCGGGCCCGGTCCGGGTCTCGAAGCCGGAAACGTCGAGGTTCGGACGCGCGACGCGGTCATGGCGACGATGGTCGTGCTGCGCGATCCCGGTGAGCTGTTCCTGCTCCGCCACACGGGCGGGAGCGATGCGATCTCGTGGGTCGAGCGCGTCGATCCGATCACGCTCGAGCCGGTCGCCCGATCCCGCGACCTCGCGGGCGGCCCGACGTGGCCGGGTGGCATCGCCGCGCATGCCGCCGGCTCCCTCTACGTCGTGTTCGGTAACCACGCACACCGACTCACCGCCGGGCTCGACGTGGTCGCGAGTCGCGAGCTCCCGCGGCACTCGCCGTACAACAGCTTCGTGGTGTTGCCCGACGGCCATCTCGTCACCAAGGACTTCGGCGGTGTCCTCCCCGGCGGCGACCCGGCCGCACACATGGCCCCACCCGCCGAGCTGCTCGTGCTGCATCCGGAGACGCTCGCCGTGGTCGCCCGCGCCGAGGCGCCCGAGCCGTCGATCGCCCGCCTCTCCGCCGACGGTGACACCGTGTACGTCGTCGGCACGTCGACCCTGTACCGGCTGGCGTGGAACGGCGGGCGGCTCACGCTCGACGACAGCTTCGCCGCGCACTACCGGACCGTCACCGGTCAGACCCACGGTTGGGACGCGACGCTCGCGCTCGGCGCAGCCTGGTTCCTCGACAACGGCGAGGGCAGCGAGCGCTACGCGGGCACCTTCCGCGGTCAGGGCATCTCGATCGCGCCCCTCCATCTCGTGCGCGTCGACCTCACGACCGCGGCGGTCAGCCTCACCGAGATCTGCGGTCTTCCGGGCGGGATCGTCGCGAACCCACCGGTCGTCGACGAGACCCGACGCATCGCCGTCGGCTACGACAGCGGCAACGGTGTTCTCGCCGCATTCGACGTCGCCGCGGACGGTTCGACGACCCCGCGCTGGAGCCGCGAGCAGAACCACGCGTGTCATCCGCTGCTCTTCTCCGACACCGGTGAGCTCGTCACGAACGACTACGACGCGACGAAACCCGTCGACGACATCGTGGTGCTCGACATCGAGACCGGTCGCGAACGGCTGCGCGTCGACTCCGGCAGCGCACTTCAATCAGTGGTGTTCCCCGCCGCCGGCTTCGAGCGCGACTTCTACTACTGCTCGTTCACCACGTTGACGCGCGTCGCCTACCGCGCCTGAGTCGTCGAGTCGTCAACCGCCCTCGTCGAGCGCTGCGAGCGCGATCCCGTATCGGATCTCCCCGACCTCTCGGAGGGATCGGGTCAACCCGCGAGGTGGAGTTGGATCCACATGAACGGCACGATCTTGTTGCGCCACGGACCGAGAGGGTCGAGCTGAGAGTCGTGACCCGAGCCGGGGATGTCGACCTCGTCGCACGTGTTCCCCGCCGCCCGCAGTGCGTCGCAGGTCTGGAACGCGTAGGCCGCCGTCACGTTCGAAGCAGTGTCGAGGTCGTACTGGAACATGATCACGCCGGGCTCGGTGTTGGTGAAGTGCAGGAGCGAAAGCGCGGGGGTGAGGAACGCGCCGGCCGACGCCACGGCCGTGACCGCGGGCGAGTACGCGGCGAGCGGGCCCGTCGTCGTCGCGGTACCCAAGACGGCCGCCCCGAGCGAGAGCGCGCCTCCTGCCGAATGCCCGATCATCGCGATACGCGTGGGGTCGACGCCGTACGTCGCGGCGTTGGCGCGCAGCCAGCGCACGGAGTTCTGCGCGTCGGGCAGCGCTTGCGACGCGGCGTACACCTGACCCTTGGAGTCGACGATCGCGGCCGTGGTCAAGCGGTAGTCGATGGTCACGCCGACGAATCCGAGGCGAGCCCACTCCTGGGCGTCGCCGTCATCGTCGGTGCGGCTCCCGCCGACGAACGCACCCGCGTGCACGTCGACGATCGTTGCCCGGGGCGACGTCGTCGCGCCCGGCGGCACGAAGATGTCGAGGAGGAGCGGCTGCACGACACCGTTCGCATCAGGCGCGCTCGAATACTGAACCGTCGACTCGGTGATCTGCGACGCCGCGTACTGTGCCGTCGAGTACAGGCCACTGGCGGGGAACGTCGGGCCCTGGCGCAACACCGCGGTCATGTAGAGCTTGCCGTCGGCGCACAGGTTCGAGCCGATGCCCATGTCGGTCCACTTGGGGTCGACGATTGCGGGATCGCTCTGCCATTGCGACGAGATCGCGCTCGTCGCGGCCACGTCACGTTGGTTGACGTCGGTGATGGACGAGTCGAGCGGCGCGGAGCCGACGAGCTCGTGAACGGCGGTCGCGCTCTCCTGGTTGTACGACCCCGCCGGTGACGCGCTCACCGCGTGCGCGGTGCACATCGCCTGCGAGTGGGCCGTCGCGGCGGTGTCCATGACCGCGGAGACCGGCAACTGCGGTAGCCCCACGGCGGTGCGGGCGTTCTCGATCTGCACCGCCCCGTAGATGTCGCAGCCGCCGGCAACGAGCGCCAGGGCGACCACGCCCGCCGCGACCCCGCCGATGCGACGTCCCCGGATCCAGGCCGAACCGCGAGCAGATCCCATTCATGTCCCCCAGACCAGAGCCGACCGCGCTTCGGGAGCGTTCGGGAACTCCGCAGGCCGTTCCCCGCGGCGCCGCCATATTCGATACACGAATGCATTCAACTCGGATCGACGAACCGTCGTCAAGCTTGGGACGCCGGCCGGATCGTCGACTGAGCCCGCGTTCACGTGAGCCGGCAGCCCACTACGCCGAGACGGTCGTGAGGTCCTCGCCGAAGACGATGGTGCCGGTGAAGTGGTCGCGTGCGATCGCGGTCCACTCGTCGGCCGTTCCCGGTCCGGGGGTCGGGATCTGGTGCGTGAGCACGAGCGTGCCCACCCCGCACCGGGCCGCGGTCTCGGCCGCCTGCACGACGGTCGAGTGGTAGTCGATCGTGTCCCGGAACCGTTGCATCGGCACCATGCCGACGAGGTCGTCGCGCAGGACGGTCTGCACATACACGTCGGCGTCACGACACAGATCGTCGAGCCCGGCGCACGGCACCGTGTCGCCCGCTATCACCACCGCCTTGCCTTCACACTCGAAGCGGAAGCCGAGCGTCGGCTCGACCGGCCGGTGATCGGTGCGCGCCGCGACGATCCGCACGCCGTCTTCGTCGAACACCACCCCGGGGTTCAGCTCGGAGACTTCGATCTGTGGTTGCCAGGTCAGATCGTCGTGATGCGCGAGCCGGTATCCGACGTCGGGACCCAGCATCGCCATCATCCCGTCGACGACACTTCGTGTCCCGGGCGGGCCGAAGATCGGCAACACCTTGGCAGCCGGGCTCATGACCCATTGCGTCGTGACGACGTCGTTGAGATCGCAGATGTGATCGCTGTGCAGATGGGTGAGCAACACTCGATCGAGCATCATCGGTAACACGCCCGCGGCCATGAGACGCATGCAGACCGCGCGACCGGCGTCGACGAGGATCGTGCGGCCGCCGACGCGTATGAGCGTCGCCGCGCCGGCGCGGCCGGGGTCGGGCAACGGATTGCCGGTGCCCAGCAGAACCACTTCGATTGTCATACCGCGTCCCCGCGTCGGCGCGGCACCGTCCTCGGCAGCGGTGCGGGCGCATCACGATCCCGTGAGACGCAGATGATTCCATATGAACGGGCCGAGCTTGTTGTTCCACGCTGTCGTTTGTCGCCCGGCAAATCCGTAGCCGGAGCGCATCATGCGCATCTCGATACGCGAATGCATCCAATCCAACCGAGGAACTATCGTCCAACCCGTGACGGCGACCGGACACACCGAAAAGCGTTCGCGGACCAACACCCGGGCCCGCCTGCTCGCGGGGGCATACGAGGTCTTCCGGGAGAAGGGCTTCCCGGCGACCACGGTCGAGGACATCTGCGCCCGCGCCGGCTTCACCCGCGGCGCGTTCTACAGCAACTTCTCCACGACCGACGAGCTCTTCCTCGAGCTCTGGGACGAGCGCGCCGATCGCATCGTCGATGGCGCCCGGGTGTTGGTGGGCCTCCTCGCCACCCAGGACGATCCGTTCGACGTCACCCAGGCCGCGCTCATCGACCTCGAGCTGGCGGAGCCGGGCTGGTTCGTGCTCAACACCGAGTTCTTCCTGCACGCGCTCCGCCACCCGGAGGTCGCCGAGCAACTGACTGCGCACCGGATCCGGTTGCGCGAGGAGCTGGGCGCGGTGATGACGGCGTTGCTACGCGCCGAACACCGTCAGCTGCCTTCCGACGTCGACCTCGAGCTCTTCACTCGCATGATCATCGCCGCGCACGAGGGCTGCCAGCACCAGTCGCTCGTACCGGGCCACGAGCTGCGCCCCGGCGAGCTCCAACTCGCAATGCTCACCCTGTTGGTAGACGCCTGCCAAAAAATCTAACTACTGCACTTGGCTTGCTGAGGGGCTCGCTCGTGCTGCGCCCATTGCTCTTGCTCGCCGCGCCGGCCTTTTAGCAAGCCGAGGGCAGATACTTGTTCAAAGAGCGACCGACGACGATCGCGGCGATCGCGTCGGTCGAGCTCACTCCGAAGCTCGCCTGGAGCTCGGCGATGACACTCTCCATCGGGCGGTCGTCGAGAAGAAGTTCTTGTGCTCGGTGAACCGAGGCCAGTTGACGTCCCATGGCGACTCATCGACCGTCGAGCCCGGCTCCGAAGGAATTCCCCGATTTCGTGCATACCGACCAGGTTCGGCGCGGGGCTTGACGGATCGCTCTCGACTGGTTACGATATATCGCAACACCTCGATATATGTCGGTGAAGGAAGCGAAGCGCCAGCCGGGCGCCGACCACCGGACACGAGGGACAAAAGGAGAACGCAATGAGAGATTTTCGAGAACAGAACCGAGGGCACCGGGGCCACCGCCACGATGCCGAGGGTTGGGAAGGCCGCCGTCGCGGCGGTCGTATGCAGCGGGGCGACATCCGCACCGCGGTACTGGCGATCCTCTCCGAGGAGCCGGGTCACGGATACGACGTGATCCAGCGCCTCGAGGAGAAGACCGAAGGCGCATGGCGTCCGAGTCCCGGATCCGTGTACCCAACCCTGCAGCTCCTCGAGGACGAGGGGCTGGCCCGCTCCGTCGAACGTGACGGCAAGCGGGTGTACGAGATCACCGACACCGGGCGCCAAGAAGCGGCCCGGCGTATCGAAGAGGCCGGCGGGACCCCATGGGAGATCGCAAGTCGCAACGACACGGGAGTCGGCGAGTTCCGCAATGCGGTACGTCAGCTCCTCGTCGCATCGAAGCAGGTCAGCGCGTCGGGAAACCAGCAGCAGGTCGAGCGGATGCTCGAGATCCTGAAGCAGGCGCGCAAGGAGATCTACACGATGTTGGCCGAGGACTGACCGACTGCGTCCTAGATTGCGCGCGGCATGGATCGCGCGCCGCTAGGGACTGACGACGAGCGCGGCTGGATGGAGCAAGCACTCCGCGAGGCCGCGCTCGCTCTCGATCACGACGACGTTCCGGTCGGCGCGATCGTCGTCGACCTCGCGAACGGCGAGATCGTCGCCCGGGCTCACAACACCCGCGAGCGCGATCACGACCCCACCGCGCACGCCGAGCTGCTCGCGTTGCGCGCCGCGGCGGCCGCGGCCGGGACCTGGCGCCTGGCCGGCCACGCGCTGGTCGTCACCCTTGAGCCGTGCCCCATGTGTGCGGGTGCGGCGTGGGCGGCACGCATCGATCGGATCGTCTTCGGCGCTGCCGATCCCAAGGGTGGTTCGGCCGGGAGCCTCTACAACTTCGCCGCCGATCCCCGCCTCAACCACGAGACCCACGTCGTCGCCGGCGTCCGCGCCGAGGAATCCGGCGAGATGCTCACCGACTTCTTCCGATCGAGGCGCGGGTCCTGATCCCGTACTATCTCGCCCGGAGGGATGCGAGAGCGGCCGAATCGGATGGTCTCGAAAACCATTGTGGCGCAAGTCACCCTGGGTTCAAATCCCAGTCCCTCCGCC
>JBEPUZ010000249.1:0-6236 GCA_041691275.1 Actinomycetota bacterium
TGGCCATGCCGTACGCCATGAGGTCGGGGATGTAGTTCAGCCCCGCCACCGACGAGACGTTGACGATCGCGCCAGCACCGTGTTCCTTCATGGCCGAAACCGCGGCGATGATCGCGATGAGCGGAGCCCGCAGGTCGACCTGCATGACGAGGTCGAAGCGCTTCATCGGAAGACCGAGGTCGCCGGGAAACGTGATCGCGGCGTTGTTCACGAGTGCGTCGACCCGACCGAAGTGCTCGAGCGTGGCGGCGACCATGCGTTCGACCTCGTCGTCGCGGGCGAGGTTGGTCGGAATCGCGATCGCGTCGCCGCCGGATGCGGTGATGCGGCGCACGGTGTCGTCGATCGTGCCCGGGATCGGGAGTGGCGAGTCGTCGGTGGCGCGGGCCGCGCACGTGACCTTGCATCCGCGCCGCGCGAGTAGCTCCGCGGTGGCTGCGCCGACTCCCCGCGATGCTCCCGTGACGATCGCGACCTTGCCCGAGAGATCCATGCGGGCAACCTAGAGCGCGGGCAGCTCCTGGTGCAGGCTCAGGGAGCCGGCGTAGAGGTCGCCGTAGGCTTCGACGCGCGCGAGCACGGCTGCCGACTGGAATGCGAGCGCGTCGCCGTCACCGGAGTCGAGCGCGGCCTCGACCTCCGACCACGCCAACGGCGTCGAGATCGTGGGTAGGTCGCGGAGCCGAAGCGAGTACGCACAGACCGTCGTTTTGTGCCGGTCGTTCTGGCTCCAGTCGATGAAGACCTTGCCCGGACGCTTGTCACGTTTCATGTCGACCAGCACGCGATCGGGGTCGCGCGACTCGAGAAGCTGGCCGAGTGCGAGCGCGAACCGTTTCGTGTCCTCGTCGGTCGCGTCGGCGCCGTGGATCGGCACCGAGAGATGCAGGCCCTTGCCGCCTGACGTCTTCACGACGCACTTCAGCTCGAGCTGCTCGAGTGTGTCGCGCAGGTCGAGCGCGACCCGGCAACAGTCGATGATCGTCGCCGGCTCGCCCGGATCGAGATCGATCACCATTGCGGTGGGACGGGTCGGATCGGCGAGGGTCCACTGGTGGGTGTGGAGCTCGAGCGCGGCCAGGTTGGCCAGCCAGACGAGCGCGGGGACCTCCTCGATGAGACAGCCCTTGGTGTTGCCGGTCGCCTCGTGGCCCGGGAACGTCTCCACCCATGCCGGGTGATGCGATGGGCAGTTCTTCTCGAAGAACCGGGGACCGTCGGGCCCGTCGGGGGCACGCACGAGGGTCGGGGGCCGGCCCGCGAGATGGGGGAGCATCGTCGGCCCGATGCGCCGGTAATAGTCGATGACGTCGGATTTGCGGAATTCGGCCGCCGGATAGAGCACCTTGTCGAGGTTCGACACGGTGAGCTCGCGACCCTCGATCTCCACCTTCTGACGAGCCGCCATACGCCGGAACCCTATGTGTCGCCATCCTGGTCACCTGGGTATTCTCGACGGATGCCCAGTGCCATTTGGACCGGCTCAATCAGCTTCGGCCTCGTACAGGTGCCGGTGCGGCTAATCGGCGCGACCAAGAGCCGCGACGTCAGCTTCAACCAGCTCGAAGAGGGGACCGGCGCCCGGATTCGCTACAAGAAGGTCTCCGACGCCACCGGCGAAGAGGTCCCGCCCGACAAGATTAAGCGGGGGTACGAGATCTCCAAAGGCCGCTACGTGATGATCGAGCCCGACGAGCTCGACGTGTTGAAGCCGAAGGGGAGTCACGCGATCGAGATCGAGGAGTTCGTCGATCTCGACAAGATCGACCCGCTCTACTTCGAGCAGCCGTACTACCTCGTCCCTGACGCCAAGGGCGTGAAGCCGTACAAGCTGCTCGTCGAGGCGATGGCCGAGCTCAACAAGGTCGCGATCGGCCGCATCATCGTGCGGAGCAAGGAGCGCCTCGTCGCGATCCGCACCGTCGACGGGATGCTCTGCATCGAGACGATGCGGTACGCCGACGAGGTCGTGTCCCGCGACAATCTCGTGCCCGACGACGGCGATATCGACCTCACCGAGCGGGAGCTCGCGATGGCCCGCCAGCTCGTCGAGTCGCTGGCCTCCGATCACTTCGAGCCCGAGAAGTACCACGACCAGTACCGCGAGCAGGTCCTTGACCTGATCGAGCGCAAGGCCGCGGGTGAGTCGATCACGGCCGAGCCGACTGCGGAGCCTCCGGCGAAGGTCCTCGACCTCGTCGCCGCGCTCGAGGCTTCGCTCGCCAAGGCACAGAACGCCAAGGAACGCCACCCGAGCGTTGCCGCCGCGCAGCCGGCCGAGGCGGCCGCTAAGAAAGCTCCGGCCAAGAAGGCGGCGGCCAAGAAGGCGCCCGCCAAACGCAAGAGCGCCTGAGCTAGGACGCGAGGCGCTTCGGCGTCACCCGTGCCGGCGCGCGTCGCGAGAGCACGTGCACCTCGGCGCCGGGCTGGTCGTGCTCGGACTCGAGCCAACCGCACCCGCCGCACACCGGAGCGGCGTCGGTCGCCGCGGCGAAGGCCGCGTTGAAGGCCGGGTTGAAGGCCGGGCAGGCCTCGAAGGCGGTGCTGACCAGGTCGTACATCTCGATCGTCTGCATGGGCGAAACCATGACAGAGGGGTGTGACAGCTACAGCGGGAGGCGGGCGTCGAGGGCCGCGTCGGCCGCGAACCGGACCCGGAGATCGTCGTCCGTCTTCCGGCGTTCGACGCTCCCGGCGGCCCGGCCCACGCCGATCTGCGCCAGTCCCCGGAGCGCGTAGTAGCGCACGCACGCATCTTTGTCGGCGAGGGCGCGCTCGTAGAGCAGCCGGAGATCGGGACGCGACACGTGCGCCGCGGCGCGTATGGCCGCCCGCCGTACCGCGCGCGACGAGTCCTCGAGCGAGCGGGTCCACGGCTTGGCGACGAGGAGCGGATCAGCGAGCTCGAGCTTGGCCGCGGCGAGGCGCCGAAAGGCGGCGTCGGGCGACGACGTGGCATCGATGAGCCGGGCGAGGTCGCGCGGGCTCGTCACGTCGATCGCACCGATCTCGGACACGGCGCGCTCGTACGCTCGGTCGGGTGCGGTGACGCGCGGCGGCACGAACGCAGCGGTGACAGTGTCGAAGACGCGCAAGAGGATCACGCGCCACTGCTCCTGGTCTCCGAGCGTCACCGACACCGACGTCGGTTCGATCCGCACGACCTCGATGTCGTCGAACTCGCGGAACAGCGCTGCAACCGCGGCCGAAGATCCTTGCTCGGCGCGGGTGAATCGTCCGCCCTTGCCGGTGGCGACGGGACCGGTGGCGAACCTCACCTCGGACGGGTTCCGGCGCGTCTCGATGATGACGAACTCCTCGAACGTGTCGCCGAGCGTCCGTTCGTGTACGGGCACGATCGGTGGCGCTTCGACCGCGGCGGGAGCGGACGCGCCGCCGGCGTCGGAGGGGAGTGGGTCGGTGTCGATCTCGATCTTGAAGTGCGAGGACCGCCAGCCGTAGCTCAACCGGATTCCCGGTGCGAGCTCCTCCTCGGTCCAACCTTCGCCGGGCCCGACGAGCCCGGACAGCCCGGCGTCGTCCTCGACGGTCCACGGTCCCTCGGAGAAGAAGCGACGAAGCTGGGCACGCGCGCGATCGACCAATGTGATCGGCATCCGCCCGAACGACGTCCGGGAGACGTGTTCGACGGCCGATTGTGTCAATCCCGCATTGGCGATTCTGACGCGGGCCGCATCGCGATCGTGGGCCACGCCGGAATCGTAGGTTCGCTCACACCTGAACGGAGCGACCGTCCTTCCACTCCCGCAGCACGAGGTAGTGACCCTTGAGCGCGGCGTGGTCCCAGGTGCCGAAGCCGATCAGCGTTCCCTGGTACCCGGAGCTCGCCGGCAGCTGCTTCACCCGGCGCAGACCGTCGGCGATGCCTGCGCGGGTCAGGTGCTCGGACGCGGCGATCCCCTCGCCGAGCAGGCGGCCCATGTCGAAGCCCGCGCAGCCGATCGGCCCACCCGCCGCGGCCGGGAACTGCTCGCCGAGCTTCGCCCGCAGCAGGTTGTCGTCGGAGATCGTGTCGATGTACTCCCAGCCCGCGTAGCCGTCGCGCCAGTCGGGGCGCGCGTAGCCGAACATCAGCGCGGAGTTGGCGAGCACGGGGATCTTCCAACCGATCGATTCCAGGCCGAGTGCGACGGCACGCGACGACACGCCCAACCCGAGGTACACGAGCACGTCGGGCTTCGACTGCTCGAGCCGTTGCAACTGGTCGGTCGCGTCCTCGGCGAGCGAGGAGATGCTCGCGGTGCCCGTCACCTCGAGCCCGAGCCGACCGCGCGCGGCTTCGAAGAACTCGGCGTAGCGCCGGCCGACCGGGGACTGGTCGAAGATGACGGCGACCCGCTCGAACCCACGCTTCGCCGCGCGCGCCGCGAGGACCGGCGGCTCCTCTTCGAGCGAACCGACCTGGTAGTGGAACATCCATTCGGATCGAGTGCGCTCGCCGCCCGTGTAGTTGATCGCGGGGATCTGCGCGGCATCGCACAACGGCGCCACGATCAACCCGTTGTCGGAGATCGCCGGGCCGATGATGGCGACGACACCGTCGTCGTCGAGCTCCGCGAATGCGCGCTTCACGTCGGCTTCGGTGCCGGAAGGGAGACCTTGCGACTGTCGCTCGACGAGCTCGATCCCGCGGTCGAGCCGACCCGTCGCCGCGACTTCGTCGAAACCCATCTGGAGTGATTTCGCCAACAGATCGCCCATCTGGGGGAAGTCGTAGAGCAAACCGATTCGCACCGGAAGAGCAGAAGAGTTGGCCATCGTCGTATCCTTTCACGATGCTGCGGGAGAACGTCGAGCGCGTCGCGGGCGACGTCATCCACGCGGCCTGGACCGGTGTCACGCGGCTCGGGGCGATCGGACCGCGACACCGCCGGGCTCGCGCGTTCCACACCTTCGGCGACGGCAGCATGATCGCGTTCCCACAGTCGGTGCTGTTCGGCGAAGGACGTATCGAGTTCGGTCGCGGCAGCACCATCGGTCCTCTGGCGACGATCAGCGCGGGCATGCCGTCGCAGGCCGGTATGCGCGGTGATCCCGTCATCTCGATCGGCGATCGCTGCATGCTCGGCAAGGGCATCGGGATCGTCGGTCACGAACGGATCGAGCTCGGCAACGACATCTGGACGGGTCACTACGTGTACATCACCGACCAGAATCACGGCTACGAGGACATCGACGAGCCCATCGGTGTGCAGATGTGGAAGAACGAGCCGGTCTCGATTGGCGACGGCAGCTGGCTCGGACACGACGCGATCGTGTTGCCGGGTTCGCGTATCGGTCGTCACGTCGTGATCGCGGCCGGCGCGGTCGTGGCTGGGCTCCACGTCCCCGACAACTCTGTGGTCGCGGGGATACCGGCACGCATCGTGAAGAGGTACGTCGCGGGGGAGGGTTGGGTGACCGTCCCCCGCGACGACTCTTCCGAGATGCGGCCGAGCTGAATCAGCCCGCGTTCGGTGCGCCGGCGGGGAGCGGAACCTTCTTCGGTTGCAGCGAGGCCGGGATGTCGGCGGGCGCGTACTCCGTGACCGTGTCGGCCTTGTCGAACAGCGGCATCGGTGTGGTCGGCCACTGGCTCGGGAGATAGCGCACGCCTCCGCCCATGAGGCGGTACATGCCCGTGCCCACGTTGCCCGTCTCGTCCTGACCGACTGCGGTCGGGTCCCACCACTCGACGCCGGCGTTGTCGAGCCCGGCCGGGTCGTCGCCCGTCCAGAAGCCGTGGCTGCCGTACGTCGCGATGGTCTGGACCGTCGGCGCGGTCGTCGACGCGTTCGGGGTCGAGGCGTCGAGACCGTTCTTGAACGCCGTCGGCGTGAGCTTGGGACCCGCGAGCTGCAAGCCATCGAACAGCAGCTCGACGTCACCCTTGACGATGCCGTAGGCGTTCTCGTCGGGCGGCGCCGCGTTCTTGAACCACCACTGGTGCAACGTGAACGCGTCCTGTTGCGCCTGCGGGATGCGGGCCGGGATCAGCTGGAGCCCGAACGCGTGCACCCACTGCTTCTGGTCGAACTGGCGGGCGAACACGTTCGTGTCGGCCAGCACCGTTCCCGACATCACCCACTCGGGGAAGTAGTTCGCCTTCGTCATCTCCTTGGTCAAGAAGATCGGGAAGATGGGGTCGCCCGTGAACAGGATGCTCGTTGCGTTCTTCTGCTTGAGCCGGGTGGCGATGGTGCGCGCGTCGGCCTGCAGGGTCGGGATGTTCAGGT
>JBEPUZ010000250.1:0-6195 GCA_041691275.1 Actinomycetota bacterium
GATCCTCGACAGCCTCGCGAGCTACTGCCAACGAATCTCCGACTCAGGTCACTAGGAAGTCAAGCGCGGTCGGGTACGACCGCATCTCCGACGACGCTCTAGCTTTTGCCGCGACGCGACTCGAGGCGACGAGTCACGTGGTGGGGACTTCGGGCTGAGTGGGAGCTCTGTAGTGCTACTGGGGGATTTCTGCCGACGCGTTCGTCGTTCGTCCGACGACTCCGCCGACCACCTCACCGCCGGGGACAGGCGACGGGGTCAGCTGCGGGCGGCATCCAGGAGGCGCTCGACCGGGCCGAGGTCGAAGGGGGGACCGGTCATCACGATCAGATGATCCGCCCCCGCGTCGAGGTACGCCTGCCAGTTATCGATCTCGGTGATATTGATTCCGACGGTGCGCTCGATCTGACTCGGCTTCCGGTCGCGGCGGGTGCACCACTCGTCGAGCACGCGGTTCTTGTTCGCGAAGTTCTCGGGGGGCCCGAACGTGTTCCACGCGTCGGCGTACTCGGCGACCAGACGCAGCGTGACCTTCTCGCCGCTGCCACCGATCATGATCGGAAGACGGCCCGTGGGTGGCGGGGTGAGCCGGCTGAACCGGTCCATGATGATCGGGAGGTCGCGCTCGAGCGCGCGCAGTCGACCCGGCGCGGTACCGAACTCGTAGCCGTACTCCTCGTAGTCGCGCTCGAACCAGCCCGACCCGATGCCGAGCGTGAAGCGGCCGCCGCTGATGTGGTCGATGGTGCGCGACATGTCGGCGAGCAGGCTGGGATTGCGGTACGAGTTGCACGTGACGAGCGCGCCTATCTGCGCGTTCTTCGTGTCGGCGGCCATCGCCGCGAGCAACGTGTACGCCTCGTAGTGGGCGGCCTCGGGATCGCCGTACAGCGGATAGAAGTGATCCCACACCCAGATGCTGTCGACACCGAGCGCGTCGGCCGCGTTCCACGCGGCCCGGATCTGCTCGACGGTCGTTGCTTGGGGGTGAAGCTGGACGCCGACTTTGAATTTCGCCATGGTCCGACGCTACCGCCGGCTACCGGTCCTGGAGCTCGATCCGGCGGCCGCCGTCGCGGAGCACGAGCGCGGCCTCGCCCCCGAGAAGTCGTTGCAGCGGCTCACCCACGAGATCGGTGCGCCAACCCGTCGCGAGCCGGCTCGGACGGTCCTGCAACATCTGGGTGAGCTCGGCCCGGGTCGCGAGCAGCGCAGGGTCGAGGTCGAGCTCGGACGCGCGTTGCGCGAGCCAGGCGCCGAGCACAGTGACGGCCGGTGCCAGGGAGCGGTCGATGCGATCCGATTCCGGAAGCCGCAACTCCGACGCGGGCAGGTCGACGCCCGCCTCGACCGCGGCGAGCAGGTCGGTCGCGGTGTTGTCGCGCAGACGACCATCGATGCCGCGAATACCAGTGAGGTCCTCTCGGCTGCGGGGCGGACGTTGCACGATGCCGGCGAGCGCCAGATCCGACAGCACGAACCGGGCCGGCACGTCGAGCGACTCGGCGGTCTGTTCTCGCCACGCCGCGACCTTCTGGGCGACGCCGCGTCCGTTGCCGCGCAGCTGGCGCGCACCCTTGATGCGCCACCATGCGGTCTGCGCGTCGGGCCGCTGGCGGATGCGTTGCCGTCGTTCCTCGCACTCGTCGGTTGCCCACTCGAGGCGGCCCATTGCATCGAGGCGCACGACGAGCTCGTCGTCGAGCGCGAGCAGGTATTCGACGTCGGCGGCGGCGTACACACGCTGCTCGACCTTCAACGGGCGCCGGGTCCAGTCGGTCAGGCGGTCGCCTTTTGTGAGCCGCGTGCCGAGCAACTTCTCGACGGTCGCCGCGAGCGACGGCGTACCCATGCCGATGAAGCCCGCCGCAACCTGCGTATCGAAGAGTCGTGACGGCGCGCATCCGCAGGCGCGTTCGAGGATGGAAAGGTCCTGATCGGCCGCGTGGGCGACCATGGTGCCGGGGCCGGCCAACAGCTCGCCCAGAGGAGCGGGGTCGACGGTCAGGGGGTCGACCAGCGCGATGCCGCCGGGCCAGCCGATCTGGACGAGCGCCAGGTGCGGCCAGTACGAACGCTCGCCGTGGAACTCCGTGTCGAGCGCGTAGCGCGGTTCGTCGGCAAGGGTTCGGACGAGGTCGGCCAGCTGTGAGGGCTGGTCGATCCAGAGAGGTTCCACGACGCAAGCTTGCCTCGCGTCGGCGCCGAAAAGTGGCTTTGCTGCTCGATCGTGACCGGTTTCGCTTTACCGGAACGTCAGCGGAGGTTGTTCCGAACCGTCGCCAGCTGCTCGAACGAGCGCAATACCGCGCCCTGATCCTCGGCGAGGTGGCGGATGATGACGTCGGTACAACCGAGCTTTCCGAGCTCGGCGAACGCGCCGGTTACGGCGTCCGGTCCGCCCGAGACGACGGCCTCGGGATCGAAGCCGCGGTACCCGTGCTCGACGATCGGCCCTGTGACCGAGGCGGCCTCGGCGTCGGTCGCGGCGACGTGGACGTCGCGCCGAATCGCGATCCGCGTGGGCTCCCGATCGTGGCGCGCGCAGGCGTCGCGGTAGCTCTGCACCAGCGTCGTCACCTCGACCGGCGTGGCCTCGGGCCCGATGAGGAACGCGTCGCCCATGCGGGCGGCCCGATCGACAGCCGGAGCCGAGGAACCGCCGATCCACACCTCGACGGGATCAGGCGGTACCGGCGCGATCTGGGCCCGATCGATCGTCCAGGGCCCGTCGGTGACGGTGACCGACTCTCCCCGCCACAACGCGCGCACGATGTCGAGTGCCGCCTCGAACCGCTTCGCACGTTCGCGTGTTGACGTGCCCAGCGCGCGGAATTGCCCGTCGCCGTCGCCGACCGCGCACTGCACGATGAAGGGGCCGCGCGCGATCGACGCGAGCGTGCCGATCTGCTCGGCCAGGAGTACCGGATGCCAGAGCGGCAACAGGAAGAGCGCACCCGCGGGGCGCTCGTCCCACTCTGCGAGCAGACGCCCGAGGACGGGGACGTTTTGGTAGTAGGGCGCCGGCACGTTGTGGTGGTCGCCGACGAACAGGCTGTCGAGACCCGCGTCCGCGGCCGCCCGGGCCCTTTCGACCATCCATTGCGCGCCGACCCGGGCGTCCATTGGCGAGTAGCCGCTTCTCAGGGAGACGCCCACTCTCATGCGGGGAGCCTCGCGCGAAGATGGGCCCATGGCGACAATCGACCGCGACCTCAGTGCCCTCAAGCGGCGACGAGCCGAGCTCCGGGCCCAGTTCCTCCGCGACGACCGGCCCGAGTCGAACGGGGGCGGGGTGCATCACCTCGCGCTGATCTGCGCGGATCCCGAACGCACGATCCGCTTCTACCAGGACGTGCTCGGCTTCCCCCTCGTCGAGCTGTTCGAGAACCGCGACTACGAAGGCTCGAGCCATTTCTTCTTCGACATCGGTGCCGGAAACATGCTCGCCTTCTTCGACTTCCCCGGCCTCGGGCTCGTCCCCGTGCCCGAAGGTCTCGGTGGCGTGCAACACGTCGCCATCTCGGTCACGCCGGAGATCTTCGAGACGCTGAAGGCCAAGCTCGACGCCGAGGGCGTCTCCTACATGGGACCCGATCAGGGGATCAAGGAGTCGGTGTACTTCAAGGACCCCGACGGCATTCAGGTCGAGTTGATCCGCCAGCCGCTCATGGAAGTCCCCGAGAGCGCCCCCCAAGACGACTGACGCGTTGGGCGAGAAAACCGCCGTACGGGCGGAAAACTCACGCAACTGTTGGGCGGGAAAACCGTCCGTGGGGCGGGAAACTCGCCCAACGCGATGCGGCGCGAAGGGGTCAGCCGAGCTCGACGAGCCACTTCAGGTGCGCGTCGGTGAGCCACGTCTGCAGGTGCAGGCTCAGGCGGGACAGCTCGTCGAACATCAACAGCAGTCCGAACGCGCCGATGACGACCGCGGAGCCCCCGACGATGAGCACAAAGTGGCGCTTCACCCAACCGAGGGCGCCGCTCAACCGGCTGAGCAGGAGCCCGCTCAGAAAGAACGGCAGTCCGAGCCCGAGGGAGTAGACCGCGAGCAGCGTGCCGCCCGCCCACACGCGGTGCTGGTTCGCGGCGATGCCGAGAATCGAGCCCAGGATCGGTCCGATGCACGGCGACCAGCCGAATCCGAACGCGACGCCGGCGACCGCGGGCGCGGCCTCGCCGAAGCGTCCGAGCTGCGGGTGGAATCGCTTCTCCTGGTACAGCCACGGCGCGCGCAGGAACAACGATCCGAGCAGGAACAATGCCATCGCGAAGAGCAACGCTCCGGAGACGCGGGTGAGGATGCTCTGATGGGCGTGCAACTGCAGACCGAGCGCGCTCGCCGAAAGACCCCACATGACGAATACCGCGCCAAAGCCCGCGACGAAATACGCGGTCGTGGTCAGGATCCGCCGGGTGTGGACACGGGGCTGGTCCTGCAGCTCGCTCAGGTCGAGCCCGGTCACCATCGAGAGATAACCGGGGAGCAGCGGCAGGACGCACGGCGACAGGAACGAGATGATCCCGCCGCCGAACGCGGCGAAGTAGGCGAGCACGTTGACGTCGTTGAAGCGGGCGCCGAGCGCCAGGATCGCCGTCACCGGCTGCGCGGTCGACGTTCTCTCGGACCCCCGGGCACGTCCCCATTCTGGGCGAACGAGCCGCCACCCGCCGTATGGACGGGCGCTCCCGCTCGATGCGTAGGCTCCGGCCCGGGTTTTCGAAGGCTGCGACCGAAAGGGTTCTCGTGACACGCGTGACTGACCTGTTCGACCTGTCCGGACAGATCGCGGTGCTGACCGGCGTCGCCAGCGGCATCGGCAAGGCATCGGCGCGGATGCTCTCGGCGGCCGGCGCGACGATCGTCGGCGGCGATATCGACGAGGCCGGTGCCCAGACGACCGCCGACGAGATCAAGGCCGACGGCGGCACCGCGGTGGTGCAACGCGTCGACGTCACCAAGCGCGCCGACGTCGACGCGCTCGTCGACCGGGCGCAGGCTGACTTCGGCCGCGTCGACATCATGGGGAACATCGCCGGCATTCCGCACAACAAGATGGTCGCCGACTGCACCGACGACGACTTCGAGCGCATTCTCGCGATCAACCTCAAGAGCGTCTTCTACGGTTGTCAGGCCGCGATCCGCCACATGGTTCCGCAGGGTTCGGGCAACATCGTCAACATCTCCTCGGGCGCGATCGACACGCCGGCACCGACGCTCGCGTGTTACGGCATGACGAAGGCCGCTGTCGCGATGCTCACCAAGACGCTCGCCACCGAGGTCGGTCGCAACGGCATCCGCGTGAACGCGATCGCGCCGGGGATGATCCTCACCAACTTCTCGACGCACAACTTCACTGACGCCGACGGCAACGTCGTGCCCGAGAAGCTCGAGCAGTACCACAAGCGCGCGAGCGCGATGGCGCCGCTCGGTCGCGCGGGCGAGGCCGAAGACGTCGCCCGCTCGTTCCTCTACCTCGTCTCCGAGGCCGCGTCGTTCGTGACCGGCCAGATCGAACGCCCCAATGGCGGCGTCTCGATGCCCTGGTAGCCGACGCTCGGATGCGGTCGTGGCGCGCCGCGGAAAAGTGGTCAGGCGGGGTCGGGTCGCTGCGGTCGGCGCGCGGGCCGGACCCGCACGTGCGACTCGACCGGTGGACCGATGCGGGTGCCCGCCCGGTAGCGACCGTCCACGACCGGAAGGCCGCCGCTCCGCATCGCACTGATGCGTTGTCGGCGGCGCGCCAGCCGCAGCGCGCGCTGGCGTTTGACCGCGCGCCGCCGGAAGAGGAACACGACCGCCAACAACACGACGAGGACGACCAGGAAGTTGCGGGCGGAGAACGGACCGCCCGAATGGTGCGTCGGTGCGGTGCGTGCGGCGGTGGGAGCTGCGGTGGTGGTCGTGGCCGCGGCGAGCGGTGCCTTGTTCAAAACCGGGATCACGCTCGGCACGGTGACGATCGGGGAGGTGGCTAAGGCCGAGGCCGAGGCCGAGGCCGCGCCGGTCGTCGGGCCGAGCTTCGCGAACGACGCCTGGTCGGCAGCGCGGCTGGCGTAGCGCGACACCTTGACCGGAGGCAGCGTCACTCCGGTTCCCGCCGCGTCGGGCGCGGTGGCGAACGCCGCGTCGAGCAGTGACGCCGCCTCCGCGTAGCCGGCGTCGGCGGCGCCGAGCACCACCGCGATGAG
>JBEPUZ010000251.1:0-6182 GCA_041691275.1 Actinomycetota bacterium
TGCGTGATCGAATGCCGCCCGGTTGCCGTGTTCTGGATGCGCGACGAGAAGGGTCCCGACGCGAAGGTGCTCGCGGTCCCGACGTGGGACTTCCGGCTCGAGTCGTGGCAGGACGTCGGTGACATTCCCGAGTACCTGCTGTTGGAGATCAGGCACTTCTTCGACATCTACAAGGATCTCGAGCCGGGCAAGGCGACGGAGATCGGAGGTTGGGAAGGCGCCGCGAAGGCGCTCGAGGAGATCGAGGCCGCGTCCGAGCGCTTCCGGGCGAACCCGCACTGACCGACGAACAGGACTTACCCGAACTCACGTGACGATCAGTACCGCGGTTGCGGTACGCGAGCCGGTCGCACCGTTTGCGGTGATCTTGTAGGTGTACGTGCCCTGCTTGGTCGGCGTGATCGTCTTGGTTCCGCCCGGCTTGGTGAGCGCGCCCGACCAGGCGCCGCCGCCCGTCGTCGGTGTCACCGAGGTCGCGGCGATCGATGTCGCATTGGTCGACGACCATGTGAGCGAGGTGCTCGTGCCGAGCGTGATGGTGTGATCGAGATCGTTCACCGTGAGCGTCACCGTTGGCGCGTTCGGATCGACGGCCGGGTTGCGCGGCGTGTAGCTCGGCGGGTTCGTCGTCGCGACCTTGTTCAACGAGAAGGACCAGCCGTCGAATCCGCCCGGAACGACGTTGCGATTGAGCGCGCCGACGGTGCTGTAGGTCCAGGTGGTCCCGCCACCATTGGCGAACCAGTACGACCACGATGCCGACGGAGGCGGGGTGTTCGCACAGGACTCCTTGTACCCGGGGCTGCCGGCAATCGGGAGCGGCTCCGTCGCCGATGGCCGCTGGTTGATCCGGCACATGAACGCGAAGCCCCAACGCGTCGTGCCCGTGAAGGCGATGCCCGCACCTTGCAGCGCCTGTATGCCGGTCCGGGCCGCACCGGACGGGTTCGGCGAGCACCGTACGATATCGGGAGCGGCCGTGCCGTTGAGCCCGTCGAGCGCCTGGAAGTCGATGACCATGGTCGTGCCGGTGAGCGCGTCGGCTCCGGAGCACTTGCCGGCGTAGCCCTTCGCGGCGGCGGGAGACTCGGGCGGGATGTCACACGCGGCGAGGGCGACCGCGAGTGCGGCCACCGTGAGGATCGTCAGGGTTCGTCTCGTCCGACGCGTCGGTCGACCTCTGGTGCTGGAGGGTAATGAGATCTGCATCGGATCCTGTCTGTTTGGTCTACTGCCGAGGATGATTGCCGTCATGCCGAGCGATCGGCACCGAACGTCGGGCGCACGCCGTACGAGGCTTTGCGCGCGGCGCGTCGCAAAGTGTTGAGCACCGCCGGTCCGAGGATGACGATCGCGATGGTGTTGGTGATCGCGCGGCCCGTGTCCCATCCCGCGGTCGAGGTGAGCAGGGTGAAGATGGCGAAGCGGTGGAGGTTCTGGAGCAGCGGCGCGCCCGCGATGTAGGAGATCCCGCCGTTGTAGTACGGGACTTCGGCGTGCGTGATGAACGGCCAGAACCACAGATTCATCAAGAAGCCGAAGACGTATGCCGCCGCGATCCCGTAGAGCACCAACATGAGGATCTCGCGCTTGCCGGTGAGGTCCTTCTTCGGAAGCAGGCCGGCGCCCATGCCGATCCAGGCCGCGGACATCATCTGGAACGGGAGCCACGGACCGACGCCCGCGGTAAGCAGTGCCGACGCGAACAGCGAGGTGCAGCCGAGCAGGAAGCCGAAGCCGGGGCCGTACACACGGCCGGCGAGGATCAGCAGGAAGAACACCGCCTCGATGCCGGCCGTGCCCGCACCGAGCGGGCGCAGCGCGGCGTTGATCGCGGTCAGCACACCCAACACCGCAAGCGACTTCGAATCCATCCCTCCTTCGGAGAGCTCGGCGAGGACGACGATGATCACCGCCGGCAGGAGTCCGATGAAGATGAACGGCGCGTCGACACCGTGCTGCTGGCTCGCAGGTTTCACTCGTACGAGCAGTGGCCACACGAACATCATCAGGCCCGCGAGCGAGGCGATGGAGAGCACCGCGGTCGAGCGCAGTCCGAGCCGGAACACGGTGTGTCGCCCGACGGCCGCGTCCTTCATGAGTACCGTGTCGTTCAAAGGTGATCGGCGCATGTTCACCGCGGGACCGCGAGCGCGCCGACGACGTCGGTGGGTGTGAGCCACTCGGGTCCGAGGATCTTCGCGACCTGCGGCGCGAACGCGGGAGAGCCTCCCAGCACGTCGACGGACGGACCTTCCGAGACGATCTCACCCTCGGCCATCACGATGACCCGATCCGCGATGGTCGCGACGAACTCGACGTCGTGCGTCGCCACGACGACTGCGCAGCCGTCGGACGTCAGTTCCGCGATCATCGACGCGAGTGCCGCCTTCGCGGTGTAGTCGAGACCGCGGGTCGGTTCGTCGAGCAGCATCACCGCCGGCGCGGCGGACAGTTGCACGGCCAGCACGAGTGCGAGCTTCTGACCCTCCGAGAGGTCACGGGGATGCACGCCGTCGGGGACGCCCGGTGCGAGCCGATCGAGAATCGTCCGGCACGTTGCCGGTGTCGAGCCCGACTCCGCGTCGGCCTGGAGACACTCTTCGGCCACCGTCTCGAGGTAGAGCAGATCGCTCGCCGTCTGCGGGATCAACCCGACGTGCCGCCGCGCCGACGCGCTCGGGACGTTCCTGGGATCGACCTCTCCGACCCGGACCGAGCCTCCTTGGCACGGACCTGCGCCCTGGAGCGCCCAGAGCAGCGACGACTTACCCGAGCCGTTCCGGCCCATCATCGCGAGCACCTCGCCCGCGTACAGCTCGAGGTCGACCCCCCGAACCGCGACCTTGGGGCCGTACCGGACGACCACGCCGGAGGCGGCGAGTGCCGGCGCGCCGCGGTCGGGCCCGAGAACACGGCGCGCGGGCTCCTGGCCGACCAGCGCCGCGCGGAGGTTCGTCGCGAGTCGACGCGCGTCGCGCACCGTCATCGGGAGGGGATCCCATCCGGCAGCGCGACCGAGCTCGACGATCGGCGGGACGATGGAGATGCTCTGCAGCAGCTCGGGCGGAGTGCCGTCGGTGACCGTTCCCTCGTCGGTCACGTACAACATCCGGTCTGCGAACGGTATGACGCGTTCCATGCGGTGCTCGGCGATGATGACCGTGGTGCCGAGATCGTGCACGAGGCGCGAGAGCGTGGCCAGTACCTCTTCGGCCGCGGTCGGGTCGAGCGCAGAGGTCGGTTCGTCGAGCACGAGCACCTTCGGGTGCATCGTGAGCACCGAGCCGATCGCGACCCGCTGCTGCTGTCCGCCTGACAGCGTGCGCAACGGTCGGCGGCGCAGCTCGACGATACCCAGCAGGTCGAGCGTCTCCTCCACGCGGCGGCGCATGACCGAGGGACTGACGCCGAGCTGTTCCATCCCGTACGCGAGCTCGGCTTCGACGGTGTCGGTCACGAAACCGGCGAGCGGGTCTTGTCCGACGACGCCGACGATATGCGCGAACTCGCGCGGTGCACGCTTCTCGGTGCTGACCCCGTCGATCGCCACCGTGCCCTGGAGATGGCCTCCGGTGAAGTGGGGGACCAGCCCGTTGAAGGTGCCGAGGAGCGTCGACTTTCCTGCGCCGGTACGTCCGGCGCACAAGACGAGCTCCCCTTCGTCGATGAAGAGGTTGACGTCGCGGATCGTCGCGCGGTTGTGGCCGACGTACCAGAAGCTCACCTGCTCGAGCCGGATCACCGCGACTCCGCCTCGACGAGGTCGGCCAGGTTGACCAGGTCGATCTGCACGGTCGGGTCGTCTTCCATCGAGGCGTACAGCGGCTCGGCGGGCGGCGTGAGGTAGGCGGGGATCAGTCCCAGCAGCACGCCGATCAGTGGCGTCCAGGCCAGCTCCGGCCACGACAGATACGACAGCGACGGATTGAGGTTGGTCGGATCGATGTTCGAGCTCGCGAACATGACGACGGCGACAGCGACTCCCGACGCGGCGACGACGAGCTCGGCCAGGTGCCAACGGTCGGGACGGTAAAGGGTGCGTTCGACGCGTCGACCCGCGAGTGTGAACCCGACCGCGGCGACGAGCAGGCCGACGACCAACATGGGGGCCGCGAGAATCCGGGGAGTCGTGCCGTCGAGCGTCGCGTAGATCCCTACGCACACTCCCGACAGCCCGGCGATCATGAGCACACCGGTCGCCAGGCGCGCCTGCCGTCCGGCCCGACCGGAACGTCCGTATCCGCGCGAGTCCATCGATGAGGCGAGTTGCAGCGACCGGTCAAGCGCGTCTTCGAGCACGGGTATCACGACTGCACGTAATCCGCGTACGCGCGACCTTCTCGAGTTGGGCTTGCGCACGGTCAGTCGCGCGCCGCCGTCGCCTCGAAGCTTGCGCGCGGCGCGGACGCGCTGCACGCTCTCGGCGAGTTGCGGGAAGACGGAGAGCGCCACGACGACGGCGGTGCCGGCTTCATACAGCGCCGGCGGCAGCATCTTCAACAAGCGCTTCGGGTTGGCAAGCGCGTTCGCCGCACCGACACAGATGATCATCGTCGCGAGCCGGAGCCCGTCGTACACGCCTCCGAGGAGCGACTCGGCCGAGACCGCGCCGAACAGGCGAATGCCCGCGGCCCACGCCGGCAGGGGGATCTCCGGCAGATGGACGAGGATCGTCGATCCTTCGCCCCCGCCGAAGACGACCCGGAATGCGACCCGCATGATCACGACGAAGACGGCGAGGAAGATGTACATGCGAAACGACATCGCCCACGGAGCATCGGACCGACGGGCGACGACGACGTAGCCGGCAACGGCGCAGATAGTGAGGAGGAGCCACGGGTTCGTCGTGCGGCTCGCGGCGACGGCGAGTCCGAGGGCCCAGACCCACCAGGCCGCGGGATGGAGATCGCGAGGAAGGAAATAGGTCGACAGCGGACGCGCGACCACCTCAGGCATTCCTCATCGCGCGACGACGACGTGCAGTGACGAGCGCACCGGCGATCAGGGCCGCCACGAGTCCCGCCGCGACCCATTTCGCGATCGGACTCGCGTTCGACTGGTGCCGCACGAGCGTCTTCACGTCGGCCGCGTTCTCGCCGCCCGTGTACGCGCTGTCGGTCGTCCCGCCGATGCCCGACGAGCTCGCGGCGCGCGGCGAATCGGACGTGCGCGCAGAGTCGGAGACCGCTGCCCCCTTTCCGGCCGACGATGCGCCGACCGACGACGTTGGTGTCGTCGATTTCGCCGAAGACGATTTGCTATTGGCGATCGCATCGGGTGGGCCCGACGTCGACGCTGCGTTTCCGTTGTTCGACGCTCCCGACGGTGGCGCGTCGCCTGATGCCGAGGGCGCGCCTCCGCCGGTAGGCGTGGTCTGCACCGGCGGCCGGGGCACGGTGGTCTTAGGTGTGGTTCCCGGCGGGATCGTGGCACCGGGATCGTTCGGCGGCGGCGCAGCCTCACCTGCCGTTGTGCACGATCCGCCTCCGGTTCCCGGTCGGGTCGGGGTGACGCGCGGCGTCGGGAGGGTGCTCGCTGTCGCGTTGAGCGAGAACGACCAGCCCTCAAAGCCGCCCGGAACAAAGCTACGGTTCTTCACTCCCCACTGGCTGTAGCGCCACGCGCAGTTGTTTCCCGCCGACCAGTAGGACCAGTAGCCGGACGAGGGCGGAGTGTCGATGCACCGCTCCTTGTACCCCGGGTTGCCGGCGATGGGGACGGCTTCGACCGCGGACGGTCGGTTCTCGATGCGACAGACGAATGCTTCGCCCCACCGTTGCGTGCCTTCGATCTGGAAGCCGGCGCCCTTGAGCGCATCCAGACCCGTGTCGGGAGACGCGCTCGGGAAGCATCGAACGATCGTCTCGCCACCGAGTTGTTGAAAATCGACGACGACGGTGACGCCGACCGCGGTCGGGCACATCCCTGGCGTCCCCTTGCTCTGGTCGACGGCCGCGGCAGGACGGACACCGACGAGCAACGAACAGAGCGCAAGCGCGAGCGCGGTTCCGACGCGCGCTGCGATCGCGGAGTTGATGCGCATCACTCACGCTCCGCGTGCGGAGGGTGTCGGCGTCGCGCGCCCTGCACGAAAAGTAGTCCTACGAGCAGCAGTGCTCCGCCGCCGGCGATCGGTCCGGTGCTGTCAGGTCCCGTCCTCGGGAGCTCGCCTGCGCTTC
>JBEPUZ010000252.1:0-6175 GCA_041691275.1 Actinomycetota bacterium
GCCCGGCTCGGCTCGGGCCTCACCGGCGACGCGGTCGAGCTCGAACGCGTCGACGACCGCCTGGTCGCGTGGAAGCCCGCGTTCGGCGGCCAGCTCGTCGCCGCCATTCACTGCTCGTCGGAGATCCAGATGGCGACCGTGCGTGCGGGCGTGCTGCCGACGCTCGTGCCGCGCCCGTCCGGCCCGGTCGAGGAGATCCCATTCCCCACATGGGGCCGCCACCGCGTCCGCGTGCTCGCCCGCACGCGCAACGACGACCTCGACGTGCTGGCGGAGGCGCACACGGTCATCGGCCTCGGTCAGGGCGTACCGCCCGACGCGTACGACGACCTCGACGAGCTCTGCACGTTGCTCGACGCGCAGCTCGGGGCGACCCGCAAGGTCACCGACAAGGGATGGTTGCCGCGCGCCCGCCAGATCGGCATCACCGGCCGCTCGATCGCGCCCCGCCTGTTCGTCAGCATCGGCGCGAGCGGCAAGTTCAACCACACGGTCGGCCTGCGCGCCGCGGGCACCGTGCTCGCGATCAACAACAACCCGACGGCGCCGATCTTCGCCGCGGCCGACGTCGGGATCGTCGGCGACTGGCGCGAAGTGGTGCCGCTGCTCGTCGAGCAGTTGCGCGCGGCTCGGGCCTGAGCGCTACTCGGCCGGCTTCGGGGCGGGCGGCCGCCAGAACGTCACCAGCAACGCGACGGTGCCGCCGACGCCGACGATCAACGCGATGACGAGACCCGACCACCCGTGCGCGTAGTAGCTGATCTTGTCGTCGATCGACCATTGGCCGGGGCCGATGCACGCGATCGCCAAGCACGCGATCGCCAGGTTCAGTACGTACTCGTAGCCCTCGCCGGGCCGGAAGATGAAGAAGCCGTTCTTACGGTGGTTCGTGATCAGCGCGACGAGCATCACGCCCGCGCACGCGCCCGCCGCGAACGGCGTGAGCAGTCCGAACACGAGGCCGGCTCCCGCTGCAAGCTCGGTGCCGCTCGCGAGCCACGCGTGCAGGACGCCGGGTTTCATGCCGAGGCTCTCGAACCAGCGTCCGGTCCCGGCGATCTTCCCGCCCCGGAACACGTGGTTGTAGCCGTGCATCATCATCGTGGCGCCCACCACGACTCGCAGTATGAGCAGACCGACGTTCACCTGGTCGAGAGCCATGGGCGCGCACAGTAGTACGGTCGCCCAATGGTGAGTCCGGATCTCGGCGACGGCCCCGACGATGGTTACGACCCGTTCGAAGAGTTCAATCGCAGCGCCGGAATGGGCGTGGTCGAGAACCCCTACCCGATGTTTGCGTTGGTGCGGCCCGAGCACCCGATGAAGCGCGAGGGCGACGACGCACCCGCGCTGGTCCCCGGCGACTCCGACGTCGCGCTCATGAACTTCGTGCCCGAGATCGGTCTCTTCACTGCGTACAGCTTCAATGCGGTGCAGCAGGTGTTGAAGGACGGCGACTCGTTCTCGTCGGCGGGCTATGCCGACATCATGGGCAAGGTCCTCGGTCACTCCATCCTCGAGATGGACGAGCCCGAACACCACCTCTACCGCGGTCTCGTGCAGCAGGCGTTCAGCCGCAAGGCGATGGAGACGTGGGAGCGCGAGCTCGTGCGCAACGTTGTCGACGAGTACATCGACGCGTTCGTCGACCGGCCCGCGAAGAAAGCCGACCTCGTTCGCGAGCTGACGTTCCCGTTCCCGGTGTTGGTGATCGCGCGCATGCTCGGTCTCCCGCGAGAAGACCTGCCGATGTTCCATCGCCGCGCGGTCGAGGTCATCAGCGCCGGTTTCGAGATCGAGCGGGCCGAGAGCGCATCGCAGGCGTTGTTCGAATACTTCTGCGGCATCATCCAAGCGCGCCGCGTGCATCCCGCCGATGATGTGATCTCGGTACTCGTGCAGGCCGAGCTCGAGGGCGTGCGCCTGGACGACGAGGAGATCTGCTCATTCCTCCGGTTGCTGTTGCCGGCGGGCGCGGAGACGACGTACCGCTCGTCGTCGAACCTGTTGGTCGGTCTGCTCACGAACCCCGACCAGCTCGAGCGCTTGCGGGCCGATCGCGCGCTGATGCCGCAGGCGATCGAAGAGGGGTTGCGTTGGGAAGCGCCGCTCATCGGGATCCTGCGCACGGCGGCCAGGGACACCGTGGTCGAAGGTGTCGACGTGCCCGCCGGTTCGATGGTCGCGGTGAACATCGGCTCTGCGAACCACGACGAGAAGGTGTGGGACCGCCCGGAAGAGTTCGACATGTTCCGGCCGCCGAAGCAGCACCTCGCGTTCGCGTGGGGTCCGCACATGTGTCTCGGGCTGCACCTCGCCCGCATGGAGACGCGCGTCGTCCTGGCGCAGGTGCTCGACCGGCTGCCGAACGTCCGCCTCGACCCCGACGCGGAACCACCCGCGATCTCCGGTGCGATCTTCCGCGCCCCGGCCGCCCTGCCCGTCGTGTGGGACTGAGGGCGCTTCGATGTCTCGCAACGTGCTCGGCACCGAGCTCGAGCCGTGCAGCTTCGACCCACTGACCGGCTTCGCGCGCGACGGGTGCTGCGACTCCCACGGCGGTGACGTCGGCGTGCACCTGGTCTGCGCGGAGATGACCGACGACTTCCTCGCGTTCTCGACCGCAGCGGGCAACGACCTCGTCACGCCGATGCCCCAGTACGGGTTCGCGGGCCTGAAGGCCGGCGACCGTTGGTGCCTCTGCGCGCCCCGCTGGCAGGAGGCGTTCGAGGCCGGCGCCGCGCCGCGGGTGCACCTCGAAGCGACCCACGTGGGCGCCATCGAGTGGTGTTCGCTCGACGACTTGAAGGCGCACGCCGTCGAGGCGTGAGCACCCGGCGCGCAGGGGCGTGACGGGCGGGCGCTCCCGGTCGTACACTGACGCCGACGTCAGGTTCGGTTCCGAGGAGGAACACATGCAGCTCGAAGACCTTGTCCTCGTCAGCGTCGACGACCACGTCGTCGAGCCGCCCGACCTGTTCGAGGGGCGCCTGGCCGACAAGTACGTCGACATGGCGCCGAAGCTGGTCCGCAAGGACAGCGGCATCGACGTGTGGCAGTTCCAGGGCCAGGAGTTGCCGAACATCGGGTTGAACGCGGTCGCCGGCCGCCCGCCCGAGGAGTACGCGATGGACCCGCAGTCGTTCGACGACATGCGGACCGGTTGCTACGACATCCACGACCGCGTCAAAGACATGAACGCGAATGGCCTGCTCGGTTCGATGTGCTTCCCGAGCTTCCCGCAGTTCTGCGGCCAGCTCTTCGCCCGAGCCGCGAAGAAGGACGAGCCGTTGGCGGTTGCGCTGGTGCAGGCGTACAACGACTGGCACATCGAGAGTTGGTGCGGCGCGTACCCGGGGCGCTTCATCCCGCTCGCGCTGCCGATGATGTGGGACGTCGACAAGATGGCCGCCGAAGTGCGCCGCGTCGCCGACAAGGGTTGCCACGCGGTGACGTTCTCGGAGAACCCGGTACACCTCGGCTACCCGAGCATCCACTCCGGCCACTGGGACAAGTTCTTCGCGACGTGCGAAGAGGTCGACACGGTCGTGAACGTGCACATCGGGTCGTCGTCGAAGATGGTCATCACCGCCGACGACGCGCCGATGAGCGTGCTCATCACGCTGTCGCCGATCAACATCGTTCAGGCCGCCGCCGACTTCGTGTGGTCGGCCTCGGCCCAGAAGTACCCCAAGCTCAAGTACGCGTTGAGCGAGGGCGGCATCGGCTGGATCCCCTACTTCCGCGAGCGCATCGACTACACGTTCGACCGGCACCGCTACTGGACCGGTCAGGACATGGGCGACCGCCTGCCGAGCCAGGTGTTCGACGAGCAGGTCATCTGCTGTTGGATCGACGACCCGGTCGGGATCGACATGCGGCACAAGATGAACATCGACAAGATCTGCTGGGAGTGCGACTACCCGCACTCCGACTCGACGTGGCCGCAGTCGCCCGAGCAGTTCATGAAGCAGATGCAGGCTTCGAACTGCTCCGACATCGACACCGACAAGATCTCGCACGCCAACGCGATGAACCTCTACAACTACGACCCGTTCTCGATTCTCGGCAAAGAGAACTGCACGGTTGGCGCTCTGCGTCGCCAGGCGGAGGGTTGGGACACGAGCATCGTTGCCCGCGGGATCAAGGCGACGGGTACGGGCGCGGCCGACCTGGCGAAGTTCGCCAAAGCCAACCTCGACAATTAGGTCCTAGTCGAGGACGCCGGTCTCCACGAGCGCGGCGCGCGCGCCGTCGACCCCGCGTACGTGGCGGGCGACGAGGCCCGCGTCGATCGCGCCGTTGACGTTGACGAGGTTGTCGTCGAGGAACAAGACGCGTTCGGCCGCCGCCGGGAGTGCCTCGACGACGTGTTCGAACAGCTCCTTGTCGGGCTTGACGACGCCGAGCTCGTACGACAAGAAGCGGTAGTCGAAGTGCTCGAGGATCGGCCACGTGCCGAAGTGCCGGTCCCAATGCAGCGCGTTCGTGTTGCTGAGGCACCCGATCGGCAGCTTGGCGTGCACGTGTTCGATGAGCGCTTCCGCGCCCGGGAACAGGCGCCCGGGCCAGTCTTGGAACGCCTCGAGGAAGGCGGCCGCGTCGGCCGTGAGACCCCAGTCCTCGACGATTCCCGCCGCGAACTCGTCGGGGGTGCACTCACCTCGTTCGAAGGCGCGCACCCACCGGCACGTGAGCCAGCGGTCCCAGAACTCGTCGTCGGTGTCGATGGCCGACAGCTCTTTCATCGGACCGACGCCGCCGAGGTCGACGAGGACGCCCCCGAGGTCGAACAACACCACTTCGATCTCGGTCACTCGACCTCGGCCTTGATGCGTTCGAGGGTGGTGCGCATGCCGTTGCGGTTGGTCTTGCCCCGCGACCAGCCGAACAGCGTCCAGTAGATCTTCAGCGGCAGCGTGGGTGCGAGCTCGAACGACTCGGTCACGTTCGTTCCGTCGCCACTCGGTTCGAGCACGTAGCGCCACACGTTCAGCGGTTTGTCGGCCGACCCGACGCCGAACGCGAATTCCTTGCCCGGCTCACTCGCTTTCACGATGCACGTCGTCCAGTAGATCGGACCCTTGCCGTTGCGTTTCACGTGACCCCGGAACTTGGCACCCACCGCGGGCCCCGTCGCCCCATCGAGCCACTCCGCTTCGAACGTCTCCGGGCTGTACCGCCCGATCTTGGTGACGTCGCTCACGAGATCCCAGATCTTCTCGGCCGGCGCAGCCATATGAACCGTCACGGAGTCATGCATACCGCCAACCCTACGGTGCGGAAATCCGCTCTGTCCGACCTGTCGCTACCATTCCCGCTGTGCCGTCTGTCGAAGTCGCACGGTTTCGTCTCCCGTTCAGCAGCTACGGCACCCTCTTCCTGATCGTGGCGACCGTGCTCGTCTCGCACGTCTTCTTTCCGTGGTGGGCGTTGCTGTCGTTCGCCGGCATCGGCTCGGTCGAGTTGCTCCGGCTGGCCTCGCGGCGAGCCACGTCGATCGCGTTCGACGACAACGGCGTCGACATCCGATTGCTCCTACGCACGCATCACATCCGCAAGCACGCGGCCGAGTTCAGTGGCTCTCGCCTGCACGGCGTGTCGGTACGCGACCTCCGCACCGGGAAGTCGTATCTCCTGACCACCATGTGGCGCGGACGCAAGGTGGTCGCCGCGGCCGAAGCACGCGGATACGCAGTGCTCAAGCGGCCCAACCCGTCCGTGATCTGAGAGCCCGGCACGCCAGCATCGCGTAATTGTCGTGCTAGCACCCGCGCTAGCGCCGGTGCTAGCGCGGGCGCTAGCTACCCAGTTACGCGTACCTGTCTCACGACGCCTTTACGTTGCCCGCATGTCGACCGAATCACGAGCAGCCGTTCTGTTCCTGCGCATGTCGCCGCAACTCCGTCAAGCACTGCGAGATGCCGCCGATCGTGCCGGCTGCTCGCTGAACGCGTTCGCGGTGCAGATCCTCGCCACGGCCGCGGGCGATCCCAGCCGCTTTCGGAGCGTCGCTGAAGCACCGGAGCCACGCGAGCTCAAGCGCGATCACCTCGGGTACCCGATCTCCGTGCGAGAACGGGCAATCCACCTCTCGGCGCGAAACCAGTTCATGGTCGCAACGGAGAAGGAGCTGGGCTCAACCGAGATGTTCCGGCTCTCGAAGCACTACGAC
>JBEPUZ010000253.1:0-6001 GCA_041691275.1 Actinomycetota bacterium
CATAAATGCGCCAGAGCGGGCAATCTGTGCGACTCCTGGACGCTTGTCCATCACGGAGCGATCATGACCCCGTGTCGAGATCAGACGATCCGCGAAGCGTCGAAGAACTCGAAACACTCGCGCCGAGCGCAGGGCCTGAGGCGACCCGCCGTAGTCCGCCATCACGGCCCCGAGTGGGACGACCAGCACGAACCTCGACGCAGGGCGGCAGATCGCGGGTGAAGTCGCTGCTCCAGATCGTCGCTGCGCTGGTCCTCGGCGCGCTCCTCGGCGGCGGCGTCGGATGGCAAGTTCATTCGGCAAGCCGACCCGCGACTAGACGCGACCTGCCGATGCAGGTGTCGCAAAGAGTCGTCGTGCCGAACGTGATCGGAATGACGCCGTGGGATGCCCAAGCGGTGCTCGCACGTTGGGGACTCGCGGGGAGCGTCGATACTTATCTGACCCAGCAATCGCGAGTCTTCGCGCAGGAACCTAGCGCCGGACAGGAAGTGGCGGTCGGCACGATCGTCGGCATTCGAACGCGTGCGCCGCAACAGATCGGACCGTCTACCTCTCCAAGTCCGGTCCGCGCGCCTTCACGCTCGTACCGATACTGCCTGTCGTCGCCGCTCGCCGGGCAACTTTTTTACACGCCGGGACCAGCACTCCTAGGGGGCGGACAGGTCCGCGGCCACGTTGTCGGGTTTCCGGGAAATGACTACGTCGAGGCGGACCTCCTCGGCAGTACCGTGACGCCTGTCCACGTCCTCGGCACGGTCGGCTTCACGACCAACAGCACAGGCGCACAAGACCTCACTGAACCCGCCGCCATCGATCCGAGCGCCACCGTGTCGCACATCACCTTTCGTGCGTACACCCGACGAACGAACGACTTGCGACCCTACGGACCACCTGCGGAGCCCTGCTGATTGATGTCACCGGCGCACGACTGGCGAGCGCCATATCTGCCGATCTGTGCTCGCCGCGTCGGCACGGATCGGGCGTCATGCGTGCGTGCAGGGTGAGCCGCAAAGGATGATCGTTGTAGTTGGTCAAGGAGATGTGAGCGCGGCTCCCGATCAATGCTCGATTCATATTTCCCTGCGGCTCATGCACGAAAGCGTTTCGGGCGCGATCGCCGGGGTCTCTGCTCTTGCTGACGCGGCGGCCATCGCAGTCCGAGAAGCGGGAATCGATGCGTCCGACGTGAGGACGCAGAACGTTCACGTCCAGGACTGGATCGACCGTGAACAGCAACGGGTCACGGCACACGTAGCGATGTACACGCTCACGGTGACGGTCCGGGACCTCGACGCGGTCTCGTCGGTCGTGGGTGTGTTGGCCGAGACTGCGGGTGACGCACTCCAGATTCAGGCGATTGGATTCGGACACTCGGATTACACGGCGTTGTTGGCATCCGCTCGGCGGGAAGCTGTCGTGGACGCGAGGGTCAGGGCCGAACAACTGGCTGAGGCAGCCGGTGTGGGACTGGGTGAGATATTGGGGATCGATGAAGGGACGGGCATGACTGCGGGATGGGTGGGCCGCGCCGTGTCCGGCGGAGCCCGAGAGATGTCGGCACCCGCGATGCCGATGACCCCTGGCAGTCAGAACGTGACGGCCCGCGTGGTCGTCACCTGGGCTCTCCAGTAACGGCGCACAGAACTGCCGCTATCCGCTCGACGGGATGGATGCTCCCGAGTGCGATCAACGGAATATCTCGGCTACGAGCGGTCGGATCACCGGGATATCCCTGCTCTGGTTCGCGACGTGCAGCCGGGTTGGGGCGTACGGAGGACGGCCATGGCGATTCCGTAGAGGCTCCGAAGCACTGCCGTACGGCTTGACTCGAGATGCCGAGTTCGCTTCCGATGCGTTCCCGCAGAGCGCGCCGACTCGACTTCGGTTATTTGGCGTTCGCTACGCGGTCGGTCGGGCGAGCGCGTCGGATGAGATGACGGGGTCGGGCTCGCGAGCCGGCATTCGGAGGTTCGGCGGCCGCGTTTGGCAGCGCTGCCGATTCGGCATCGGTTGAGCGTCGCGCCCGGATGGTCGTCTGCACGAACGTCTGCACCAAAGGTCTGCACGGTGGGTCTGTACCGAGCCTCGTGAACGTGCGAACGCAGGTTGTCGGCCGTCGCTCCTGAGGTTTCTTGTCGCGATCGCCGGACCTGGCGCGCCATTCCTTCTTGACGGGGGCCGTGCGTGCGGACGTGCGTGACCGGCACGGACGCACCACCGCGATTCGCTTCCCCACCTGAACGCTGAAGGAGGACAATTCATGTACGAATGCCAAGGTACGAATGCCGATCGACCGCTGGTGTTGTCAGTCGGCGACACGGCGAGGCTGTTGGGCATTTCGCGAGCGCACGCGTACGAGCTCGTCGCGCGAGGTGAGCTCGCACACATCAGGCTCGGACGGCGGGTCGTCGTGCCCCGCCGCGCGATCGATCAACTCATCGACGACGCGTCGCGGTGACGGCAATATCGGTACCTCTCGCCGCGCCGGCCCGGCGTCGGTTTCGCTCTCGCATTTCGAATGCAAGTTCGTGCAGCTTTTCGGTGAGGGGTCTTCGGCAGTCATCGGACGGTCGCATGCTCCCGCGCGCTCGAGACCAGTCCGCGTGATGCGCGTCGCGGTCGACGTCGACGAGGCTTCGCGACGCGCCGACAAGCTCTGCTGCTTCCGCATAGCGGAAGCGGCAACTCTGTGCCGGAAGTTGGAGGGTGTTTCACGGCGTAGGGTCATGTCCCACTGCGTCGGTTGCCGAGCTCGGGGAAGTGCTCCTCGAGCACTCGCTGCACGGCAGCACGGTCGTTGAGGGGCGAGACGTGGAGGATTCGCTGACGGGGTCGAGACGTCGTCGCCGAGCTTGTGTTCGGCGACGCGGGCGAACGCGTTATCACCGTGCGCAACGGGGTTCGGCCGATTGCCCGCAGGGCGTCACGCGAGCCGTGCGACGCTCTCCGGGCTCCCCTACCGAAAACGTCGGCTGTCGATGGCGACGTCCGCGATGCGACCCCCGTTCCCGCGACGCGACTGGCAACCGTTGCGAACGCCGCGAGAAGCGGCGGCACGTGACTCAACATTCAGCGCGGCACGTGAGCCGGTCCCGGACCGGGCGATCGCCGGCTCGGACACTCGCCTCGTCCAGTTGCACAGAGGTGTTGCACAGAGGTTCGGGCGAGGCTGATTCGTCCAGGGCGCGCGCTCCTATCCGTTTCCGACGCCGACGAGCAACGACTCGCGCCTACCTCGATGGATCAGCCATTGCGCGCCAGCCGACCGTCGCGAGCGCTCCAAGCGAACGGCACGTCCGGCGCGCGCCGTGTCCCGCATCGACGATGCATCGGTGTGCGGAAGTTTGCGGGTCAAGATCCGACATGGCAGCCGCGGGGGCGCGAGTTCGCGATCGGGCTCGGCCGCAGGAGCACGCGCAGCCATGTCCGAGGGTTGCGAGACGGAGGGCTCGTCGGCTCGACACTGATCTAGCCGGTATCGGGTGGTCTCGTCGTCGCGCGACATCAATCGGCTGTGAGTGATTCCACGCGGATGTCGCGCATCGGGAAATCGTCGAGGTTGTCGGTTACCAGGACTGCGCCATGGGCGCGTGCCGTGCCGGCGATGAGTGCGTCCGGCGTATGGAGTGTTCGTCCGCGCCGCGCCCAGTCGGCTTTATAGCGACCGGCGCGCGTGGCCGCCTCGCGGGTCGTATCGAAGAAGGCCAGTCGGTCGAGCAGGACCTGGGCCTTCTTGCGTTCCGCCGGCCGAAGCCCGCGCTCGATCTCGGCGATATTGACGCACGTCGTGCCGAGAGAGTGGCCTTCGCCGAGACGCTGGAGCAGCGCGTCAGTGACCGCTCGGTCGCCCCCCAAGTGCGCGATCAGCACGGTCGTGTCGAGCAGGTACCGACTCAGGATGCTTCCGTCCGTCGCGTCGTGCGCACCCATTCCGCGGTCGAGCGCCGGCTGCGCCACTCGGGGTGTCGCGCGCCGTTCACGGTGTTGGCGGTTTCTTCGAGTGCGGCTTCGAGCTCGAGCCGAGCGAGCTTCTCTCGTGCAGCCTCTTCGAGAAAGCGGCTCCGCCCGCGCGCTCCGACGAGCCGATCCATGGCATCGACCACCTCGTCGGCAATGACCACGTGGGTGCGTGCCATCAAACGACCGTCCTTTCGATTCGCGTATGTCCCACTGGTAGTCCCACTGTAGGCGAAGCCGAAAGACGTCACCCGGGAACTCCGCCGGGCGCGTGACCGGTGCCGTAGTCCGGCCTCTCGGAAGGCGTCGCCGGCCGGGTCAGCGGCCCGGATTTGGCATGGCATTTGGCATGCAACCGCCAGTTGAACGCGTGGAAACGGGTCCCCTCCGCAGACTCGACATGGGCTCTGACCAGGCACAACGCGACGCCTGCACACTGCGCAGACACGGGGCCTAGCTCTCGAAAACCATTGTGGCGCAAGTCACCCTGGGTTCAAATCCCAGTCCCTCCGCCACGAACGGGAGGTGCTCACTGGAGCGGGCGCATTGCGGCGTCAGAGCGCGAGGTGCATGCGTCGCTCGTCCTTGCACGGTTCGGACGGCAGCGGGTGAGCGTCGCCTGTCTCTCGGAAGCCCACCGACTCGTAGAGCCGCTGCGCGGGCTCATTGCCGCGGGTGACCCAGAGCTCAACGGCGGTAGCACCGACCTCCCGTGCCCAGTGAACGACGGCGCCGACAAGCGCTCGACCGGCACCCGATCGACGCGTCACGGGTGACGTCCACATCGAGACGAGCTCCACGACCGATCGATCGTCTTCGGTAACGAAGCCTCCGACGAGCCCGACGATCCGATCATCGACAACAGCAAAGAACGTCACTCGGTCAATCCCGTCCGCGCCCCGCGCTGCTCGCTGCGTCCATTCAGGATCTGTCATGCGTGCCTCGGCCTCGTACGTCGAGCCGAACGCGAACGGCGAGTCCTCGAGCGCGGCGAGCCGTGTCTCCTTCAATGTGCTGCCTTCATCGCTCTCAACACGACGGACAGTCGGAGTCACGCGCACATGATCGGACCGCGTGACGTATCGCGCAAACGACTTTCTCTGCAACGCCGGCCTCTGCGGCCACGCGCATCCTCTCTCACCGGAGTATCTACAGATCTGGCGCGCGTCGACTACGGGGCAAACTCCTCGACGACCGTGAGGTCGACGAACTCCGGTGCACCCTCGAAGATCTCGGCCATGGTCTTCCGTGCAGCCTGCAGTCCCTCCTGGCGTCGTGGATCACTCTCCCTGGCTCTCGCTTTCTCTTCACTCTCGAAGATGACCAGCATGTACGCCCGGCTCGGATCGTTCTGATCTTGCAACATGAACGAGCGGATCAGACCGGAGTCCGGCTGCTCGGCGTTCTGGATCTGCTCCTCCAAACGCGCAAGGTCACCCTCGCGTCCTGCCTTGAGCCGAGTTGTAATCAGCTGCGCCCACATGAACTCATCCCTTCGTCGAGTGCCTGGAAGACTGTGCCCAAATGAAATCGGAACCTGTTTCTCGACATACCGACCTCGATTTCAACGCCCCGCTTTCCGACCTTCACGCAAGCGAACTCATCGCCACCCTTCAACCCCTCGCGCACGCAGAAATCGTGGACTTGGGCTGTGGATGGGCCGAGCTGTTGCTTCGGCTCCTTGGCGATGACGCAACGGCACGAGGAGTCGGCATCGACCTGGACCCAGTTGCCGTTGCCCGAGCCCGAACAAACGCCGATACGCGTCATCTCAGCGATCGCGTCCGTCTCGAATGTGCCGACGCAACAGTTTGGTCCGGGCACGTCGACATTGCTATCGCGATTGGTGCGTCTCATGCCTGGGGCGGAATGCGACCGGCACTCGACGCGCTCCGGCCGCTACTGCGCTCAGGTGGACGCCTGCTGCTGGGCGACGGCATATGGGAGACGCCGCCCACCCCGGCCGCCCTCGCCGCGCTCGACGCGGAGCCCGAAGAGTTCACGACGGTCGCCGGTCTCGTTGACCTTTCCGTTGAGTCTG
>JBEPUZ010000254.1:0-5948 GCA_041691275.1 Actinomycetota bacterium
CCCGCGCGTTGGGGTGATCATGGGCAGCGACTCCGATCTGCCGGTCATGCAGGGCGCGATCGACGTGCTGGTCGAGTTCGGCGTCGACCACGAAGCCCGCATCATTTCTGCGCACCGCACGCCCGAGGAGATGCTGGAATACGCCCGGGGCGCCGCCGACCGGGGGCTCGAGGTCATCATCGCGGGGGCGGGCGGCGCCGCCCACCTACCCGGCATGACCGCATCGCTGACGCCGCTTCCCGTCATCGGCGTCCCGGTCGCGCTCAAACAGCTCGACGGGCTCGACTCGTTGCTCTCGATCGTCCAGATGCCCGCGGGCATCCCCGTCGCCACCGTTGCGATCGGCAACGCCCGCAACGCGGGTCTCCTCGCGGTGCGGATCCTCGCCAACCACGACGAGAAGCTGCGCGCGGCGATGGTCGGTTACCAGGCCGACCTCACCCAGCAGGTGCGGGACAAGGACGCCAAGCTGCGCGATCGCTAGTACGGGTCGCTGCTACTCCTGCTCTATCGCTCGGAGGACGTCGAGCCGGGCGGCTCGGCGGGCGGGAAGACTCGCCCAGAGCAGCGTCGCCAGTCCGGTGATGACGACGATGAAGACGAGAGACTTGATCGCCGGCTCGAACTTGGTGAAGCCCTGGTCGTGCAGTGAGTCGACGACGGCCCAGCCGAAGAACAGCGCGATCGCGATACCGAGCAACGTTCCGAACAACGCGATGATCACGGCTTCCCACCGGACCATGGAACGCACCTGGCGCCGGCTGGTCCCGACCGCGCGGAGCAGTCCGATCTCCTTCGTCCGTTCGTAGATCGACAACGTCATCGTGTTCACGATGCCGATGAACGCGATGATCACGGCGAGGAACAACAGCACGTACACGAGCACGAGGACCTGGTTCACCTGCTTCTTCTGGTCGGCCTTGTACTCCGCGTTGTCCTTGAGCTCGGCGTTGGCGTACGGCGCGACAAGCGGCTCGATGGCTTCGCGGCCCTTGGCCACGCTGATACCGGGCTTGAGCTTGGCGAAGATCTGCGTGTCGAGCTGGAACTGGGCCCCGAAGTTCTTCTCGAACGTCGCCAGCGAGATGATGTAGTCGCCCGCGAGCGTGTTGTTCTTGTAGATGAACGCGACCCGGAGCGGCACCTCGCCCGTCTGCACGAACCGCGCCGGGAGAGCGTCTCCGACCTTGAGGTGCTTGCTGTCGGCCTTACGAGACGACACGGCAACCGAGTTGGGCGCCGACAGGGCCGACACCGATCCCTGGGTAACACCGAAGTCGTACAGCTGGCCGACGGTGCTCGGATCGGCCGCGGCGAGGAACGTGGTGCTCGTGCCGATACGGGCCGCACCGAGCCGGATCGGTGTCGACGCGGCAATCTCCGGAAGCGCCCTGATCTTGTCGGCGAGCACCGGGCTGATCCCGCCGCCACCCGGACCGCCACCACCCTTGAGCGTCACGACGTAGTCGGTCTTGAGCTGTTGGTCGATAGCCGAACCGATCGACGCGTTGGCCGAAGCCGCGAAGATCGTGATGAATCCGACGAGCGAGACCGCGATCATCACCGCCGCACCCGTAGTGGCGGTCCGACGCGGGTTCCGGGCCGCGTTCTCCCGAGACAAGTTGCCGACGATGCCCCGCAACCGCGTGAGCGGGCGACCGATGATCCGGGCTAGCTGACGCGCGAACAGCGGCGACACCACGAACACGCCCACGAGCACCAGCAGCGCGCCGATCCCGACCAGGGAGATCCCGCTGCCGAACAGCCCGAAGAAGAGGGACACGACACCGAGAGCCAGGATGAGGCCACCGATCCCCAAACGGCGGACCCGGTTGATCGGGCGTTCGAGCGCGACCGCGCGCATCGCCGCGATCGGCGGGACGCGGGCGGCCTGGCGGGCTGGGACAACTGCCGACACGATCGTCACGATCGTCCCCACGAGCAACCCGATGATGATCGCATTGGGCCGGAGCACCACACCGCTGCCGGGAATCTGGAACCCGACCGCGTTCATGACGGCCTTGAGCCCGATCGACAATCCGACGCCGGCGATCACTCCCACCGCGCTCGCAAGGACGCCGACCACCACCGACTCGCCGATGACCGACGAAAGCACCTGGCGCTTCGACGCTCCGATCGCGCGCAGGAGCGCCATCTCCCGCATGCGTTGGGCGACCACGATGGAGAACGTGTTGTAGATGATGAACATCCCGACGATGAGCGCGACGAACGCGAACACCAGCAACGCCGTGCTGATGAAGCCGAGCGCTTTGTGGACGGAGTCCTGGTTCTCCTTCGTGAGCGCCTTGCCGGTGATCACCTGATACTGGTTGGCGCCCCCGTTCGTAACCAGCGTGCGCTCGATGTCCGCTTCCACTTGCGTCTGCGACACACCGGGCTTGGCCACGACCGAGATCTGGGAGAACTCGTCGTGCACGTTCGCCACGACCTGCGCCTGCGCGGGCGTGAACAGGATGATCGACGCGCCCGCGAGGCTGTCGACGGTCCCGAACCGGGCGATACCCACGAGTTGATACTTCTGCGGAGCCTTGGTGGTCAGGATCGTGACCTGCTGACCGACCTTGAAGTGCCCCTTGTCGGCCGTACCCTTGTCGACGACGATCTGGTTGTCGGCTTCCGGTGCGTGCCCGGTAACGACGTGGAACTGGTTCAACTTCGGATTCGGATCCCAACCGACCCCGAAGGTGGGCGGACCGTTCCCGCCGATCGACTTGCCGTTGTTGTCGATCGCCTGCGCGTAAGGCCGGATGTTGCCGACCGCGGCCTCGACCGAAGGTGTCTTCTCTACGACGGCCACGAGCGAGCCGGGAACGTTGGCGCGCGTGTCGTTGCCGAAGTTGCCGGTGATGACGTTCGACGAACGCACCGCCGCGTCGGTGCCGCGGTTGATGTCGGCGAAGAGATCGTCGAAGGTCTTTTGGATCGTCGCGGTGAGCACGAGCGTTCCGGCGATGAACGACACGCCGAGCACGACCGCGAGCGCCGTCAACAAGAAGCGGAGCTTGTGCCCCGCGAGCCCTTTACGGGTGACCCTCCACATGAGTTACTCGCCCCCGAGGTTGCGCATCTTGCCGAGGACCGCGTCGGCGGTCGGACTCTGCAACTCGTCGACGATGTGCCCGTCGGCGAGGAAGACGACGCGGTTCGAGTACGACGCAGAAATGGGGTCGTGCGTGACCATCACGATGGTCTGACCGAACTCTTGGACCGCCCGTTGCATGAACCCGAGGATCTCGGCGCTGGCGCGGGAGTCGAGGTTCCCGGTCGGTTCGTCGGCGAACACGATCTCGGGTTTGGTGACGAGGGCACGCGCGACGGCGACGCGCTGTTGCTGACCACCGGAGAGCTCCGACGGCCGGTGCTCCAGCCTGTCGCGCAGGCCGACGGTCTCGACGATGCGGTCGAGCCACTCCTGGTCGGCCTTCTTCCCCGCGAGCGCCGACGGCAACGTGATGTTCTCAAGCGCGGTGAGCGTTGGGATCAGGTTGAACGTCTGGAACACGAACCCGATGCGGTCGCGGCGGACGCGCGTGACTTCCTTGTCGGAGAGCGTGCTCAGATCGATGTCACCGAGGTACACGTGGCCTTCGGTCAGCGAGTCGAGGCCTGCGAGACAGTGCAACAGGGTCGACTTGCCCGAACCCGACGGGCCCATGATCGCGGTGTACTCCGCGCGTGGGAACTCGACGTCGATCGAGTCGAGCGCGCGCACGATGGTGTCGCCGGTTCCGTAGATCTTCGAGGCCGCCACTGCGCGCGCGGCAACCGTTTTGGTGGGGGGCATAGTGGTCGTCACGTCGGCCACCTTATGGGGAGAGACCGCAGAGTTGTATCGGGGTTTTCCCCGAGGCGATCTCAGCTCTCGGTTTCGTCGGACGACACGTTCACGGGCTCGGCCACGCCCGGCGCGTCGCTCGCCGCGCGCTGCGGTCTGCGTCCGAGCCACACGAACCACACCGCGCCGAACACGCTTAACACGATCGAGAGCAGGAAGTTGAAGCGGATGCCGAAGATACGTTCCGCGCTGTCGATGCGCAGCGCTTCGAACCAGATGCGGCCGAAGCAGTACATCGCGACGTACAACGCGAATACCTGCCCGCGCTTCAGGGAATCGCCCTTCAATGTCGCGCGCCGTTCGACGAACACAATGGTGCCGAACACCAAGAGGCACCACAACGACTCGTAGAGGAACGTCGGATGGAACGTCGCGTACTGCGTGAACCCGGCCGGCCGGTGCGCGATGTCGATCTTCAGACCCCACGGAAGCGTCGTCGGTCGCCCGAAGAGCTCCTGGTTGAAGTAATTGCCCCAACGCCCGACCGCCTGCGCGAGCACGATGCCCGGCGCGCACGAGTCCATCAGCACCAACGCGGGCAGATGGCGGCGACGCGCGAGCACCAGCGCCACGATGAGGCCGCCGAGCACAGCCCCCCAAATGGAGAGCCCGCCCTTCCAGATCTCGAACGCGCCCTTGATCCCACCCGCGTCCCAGCTGTAGCCCGTGAACAGGTGGTACACGCGCGCACCGATCACACCGCCGATCACGGTAGGGACGACGATGGCGCTGAAGTCCTTGGCGTCCCGGCCGGTGCGGATCCAGCGCGTCTCCGCGACCTTGGCCGCGACGAGTACGCCGATGGCCAGCATCAGGCCGTAGGCGTGCAGCGGCAGCGGCCCTAGGTGGAGGATGCCGTTCTTCGGACTCGGGATGAACGCCAGCATCACGGTTCGATGTTATGACGGTTCAAGTCGAAGACGGCAGGAGGCCGATGCAATGCCCATGAGGGGACGAATCTTCGCATTCAGTGTGGTCATCGGCGCGGTCGCGGTCTTCGGCGCCGCCTGCGACGTTCCTCCCGGGGATCCCACCTCTCCCGTCACGGGGCCGAGCCTGGCCGGTTGCCCGATGCTGCCGGCGAGCAACGCCTGGAACACGCCGGTGACGTCGAACGCGGTGCGCCCCGACTCGTCGACCCTGATCGCCAGCATCAGCGCGGCCGGCAAGACCAAACTCCACCCCGATTTCGGCGGCAACGGCGAATACGGCATCCCGTTCGCGGTGGTGCCTTCGAGCCAGGCCAAAGTGCCCATCACGTACACCGCGTACGGCGACGAGAGCGATCCGGGTCCGTTCCCGATCCCCGGCACCGCGCCGGTCGAAGGTGGGAGCGCGAGCGCCGGCGACCGCCATGTGCTCGTCGTACAGCAGGGCTCGTGTCACCTCTACGAGCTCGGGCGCGCGTTCTGGGCGGGCAACCACTGGAACGCTGATGTCGGCGTCAACTGGGATCTCAACTCGAACGCGCTGCGGCCCGAGGGTTGGACCTCGGCGGATGCGGCCGGGCTCCCGATCCTGCCCGGACTCGTGCGGTACGACGAGGTGGCGGCCGGTCACATCGACCATGCGGTGCGCTTCACGGTGTCGAAGTCGCAGGCGGGATACATCCTTCCGGCGACGCACTTCGCCTCGTCGTCGACGAGCGCGGCGCTCCCGCCGATGGGTCTGCGGCTCCGGCTGAAGTCGGGCTTCTCGTTGGCGGGTTTCCACGGCGAGTCGCTGGTGATCCTGCAGGCGCTCAAGACCTACGGGATGATCGTGGCCGACAACGGGTCGTCGTGGTACATCAGCGGCGCGGCCGACACCCGTTGGAACGACGACGACCTGAACCAGCTGAAGACGGTGCCGGGCGCGGCGTTCGAAGCCGTCGACACCGGCGCCACCCACCACTGATCCCGCACATCTGATCCCGCACATCTGATCCCGCACATCTGATCCCGCACATCCGTGTCGGGGATTCCTCGAGGGATTCCCCAACACGGGTTTGGGGAAGCCGGGGATCTGGGCGTCGAATCCCGGGTTTAGGCTGGCGACATGGCCCGTAACGATGCGAATCCGCCGATGCCGGAGTTCTCGACGTCGTACGTGC
>JBEPUZ010000255.1:0-5944 GCA_041691275.1 Actinomycetota bacterium
CCGACGCCACTTCGGCGACCCGACCCGCGTACATGACCTGCACGCGGTCGGCGACCCGGGCGATCACACCGAGGTCGTGCGTGATGAACACGACCGCGGTGTTCGTGCGCTCCTGGATCGACTTCAACAGCTCGAGGATCTGGGCCTGGATCGTCACGTCGAGCGCGGTGGTCGGCTCGTCGGCGATCAACACGTCGGGATCGTTCGCGATCATCATCGCGATCATCGCCCGCTGCCGCATACCGCCCGAGAACTCGTGCGGATATTGGCGCACGCGCACTTCCGGACGCGGGATGCCGACCAGGTCGAGCAGCTCGATCGCGCGCTCCTCGGCCTCGTTCTCGTTCATGTCGGTGCGATGCGCCCTGATGGCTTCGGTGATCTGCTTGCCGACGCGGTGCACCGGGTTCAACGCAGTCAGCGGATCCTGGAAGATCATCGCGATGCGCGCGCCCCGGATGTGCTGCAGGTCCTTGGGTTTGCGGCCCAGGAGCTCCTCGCCCCGGAACTTCGCCGACCCCGTCACCTTCGCCGTCTTCGGGAGCAACCCGAGCGTCGCCAACATCGTCACCGACTTGCCCGAACCCGACTCACCGACGATCCCGAGCACTTCACCCGCGGCAACGTCGAGGTCGATACCCCGCACCGCGTAGACCGGACCGTCCTCGGTCTTGAACGTGACGTGCAGGTCGCGGATCTCGAGGACGGGCTCCCCCGAGACCGGACGCGTCTCCGTCGTCGCCTGACCGGACACCATCTGCACGTTCACCGAATCGCGGGCCACCGTCGCGTCCTTCGTCACACCGACAGCTGCTTCGGATCGAGCGCGTCGCGCAGTCCGTCACCGATGAAGTTCACGCACAACACGGTGATCACGATCGCAAGACCGGGCGCCCACACCAGGTACGGGTACGAGTCGAGCAGGTCCTGCGAGTTGCTCAGCAGGTTTCCCCACGTCGGCGTGAAGATCGCCTCCACCCCGAAGCCGAGGAACGACAGCGCCGACTCGGTGAGGATCGCGGCCGCAACCGCCAGCGTGGTGTTGATGATGATCTGCCCCGTGCAGTTGGGCACCAGGTGGCGGAACATGATCCGGACGTCCGACGCACCCGCAGCGCGCGCGGCTTCCACGAATTCCTTTTCCTTCAGCGATAAGACCAACCCTCGAATTATTCGCGCCACCGGCATCCAAAAGAAGATGCCGATCACGAAGATCACCGCCCGCACACTTTGTGCCGGGCCCATGATGGTTCGGGCCCACGACTGCGTGGTCGGGAGCTGGCTGAGGAGAATCGCGCCGATCAGGAACGGGATCGCCAGGAAGAGGTCGGTGAACCGCATCAACAGGTTGTCGAGCCAACCGCCGTAGAAGCCGGCGAACACACCGACGACCGTGCCGACGAACGTCGACAACAAGGCGACCACGACGCCGACCTCGAGCGATATCCGCCCGCCGTACAGTACGTTCGCCCACATGTCGCGGGCCTTGTCGTTGGTACCGAACCAGTGCCCGCTCTGCGGATGCTGGAAGGTCTGCAGGATGCCGTTCGCCCGGATCTGGGTGTCGGGGTGATACTTCGTGAACAGCGGCGCGAACACGCACATGAACGCAATGATGAACAACACCAAAGTGCTCAGCATCGCGAGCTTGTGCCGGCGGTAGCGGCGCCAGGCGAGCCGGGACGGCGTGAGCGGCTTCTCGCCCATGCCGAGCGCGGCGGTAGTCGTCGACGCGCTCGGGGTCGAGTCGGCGGCCGCGGGAGCGGGATCTCGGGTGCTAGTCAACGCGAATCCTCGGGTCGAGCCACGCGTACGAAAGGTCCGCGAGCAGGTTGAACGCAACGACGAACGCGATCACGATCATCATCCACGGCAACAGCGACGGGTAGTCGGCGTTGTGGAACGCGTCGAGGAAGTAGAAGCCCATCCCCGGGTATCCGAAGATCTGCTCCGTGATAATGAGGCCGCCGGCCACCGCGCCGATGTCGATCGCGGAGAAGGTGGCGAGGGGGATCAGCGCGTTGCGGAACGCGTGGTGCCAGATGACGCGCCGCTCGGAGATGCCCTTCGCCCGCGCAGTGCGCATGTAGTCGGCGTTCAGCGTCTCCAACATGCCGGTGCGCATATATCGGCTGTAGACCGCGACCTCCTGTACCGACAAGGTCAGCGCAGGCAGGATCAGATGTTTCAACCGGTCGACGACGTTGAAGCCGGTCGTCGTCGGCGAATAGATGCCGCCGATGAACGGCAGCAACGGAGTGCTCGAATGGAAGTGAGTCTCGTAGAACGTGCCGACGAGCACGATGGTGACAAGACCGAAGAAGAAAGGCGGCATCGCCAGGCCGAAGAACGAGATGCCGGTGGCCGCGTTGTCGAACCACGAGTACTGCTTCACCGCGGAGATCACGCCGACCGCGACGCCAACGACAATGTAGAACAAGGCCGCGAACGCGCCCAGCACCAACGAGTTGGCAAGCGCGGTACGTAACGGAGGCCACACGGGTGCCTGCGACGTGTACGACGTCCCGAAATCACCCCGGAAGAAGTGCGACAGGAACACCCAGTACTGCTCGAGCAGCGGCTTGTCGAGCCCCAGGTCGTGCTTGAACTTGATGAGTGCCTCGGTAGAGACGTTGTGGTGAATAGCCGCCTTCACGGGGTCGGTCGTGAGGTGCAACGCGACGAACAGCACGAAGCTGCCCGCGATCAACACCGGGAGGGCCCAGAAGACTCGCCGCACTATGAACCGCAGCATCTGATCCGCCTGATCCGCCTGATCCGCCTGAGTCGAGTTGTGGCCGGGGCTTGGAGACCCCGGCCACAACCTCAGTGATTCACGTCAACGCATCGTTCGGTACAGCTACTTCTTGGTCCACGCCCACATGTTCCAGAAGTTGCTCTCCGGGCTGTTGATGAAGTCGTTCGTCGGTCCGCTGATCAGGTCGGTGCGAACGCTCAGCATCGACGGGAAGGCGTACAACGGCAAGTTCACATAGTCAGCCGCGAGGAGCTTGTCGAGCTGATGCACCTCGTCGGCGCGCTTGGTCTGATCGAGCTCGGCGTCGGCGGTCTTCATCAGCGCGTCGGCGGCCGGGTTGCTGTACCAGGTGTCGTTCTGACCCTGGCCCTTGTTCGCCGGGCCCGGGATCTGCCCAGTGGACAGGATCGAGGTGACCGACGGGTCGGGGCTCGTTACCTGGATGTAGACGGCCATGTCGAAGTCGCCGCCGGGCAGACGCTTTTGGAACATCGTGTCCGCACTCGAGTTGTCGACCACGATCTTGAAGCCCTGCTTGGCGAGCAGCGGGATCTCTTCGGCCTGCATGTTCTCCCGGCGCTTGTTGCCGGTGTTCTCCATCCAGTGGATCACGAGTTGCTTGCCGCCCTTGGCCCAGACACCGCTCCCGTCCTTGGCGTAGCCGGACGCAGCCATTGCGCTCGCAACCTTGGCCGAGTCGGGCTTGAGGTTGGCGAACGCGGTGTTCTCACACCATTTGCCGACTCCCGGCACCCACACAGCACAGTTGAGCTGCTGGACGGTCGGGTCGAACGGCTTGATGACGTCGTTCAGGAGCTGCTGACGGTCGAACGCGTACGAGAACGCCTCCCGCAGGTTCTTGTCGTTGAAGGGCGTGCCCGCCTTCTGGTTGAGCCACAGCGCCTCGTACTGCGTGGTCACACCGAAGGTCGACTTCAGCGTTGCGCTGTCGACGAGCTGGGGCACGTTGTCGGTCGACGGCTGCGGATAGATCGCGGAGACCTGGCCGGTCTTGATGGCCTGGACTTCCTTGGTGGTCTCCGTCAACGGCACGAACGTGACCGTCTTGATCTTCGGGATGCGGTCCTTGTCCCAGTAGCTCGTGTTCGCAGTCAGGACTTCCTTGTCCTTCGAGAACGACGTGAGGGTCCAGGGACCACCCGAGAACGGGATCGCCGTCGTCATCAGCTTGCCGACGTCGATCTTCGTCCCGGTGACGGGAAGCTTGGCCTTCTCCAGGATCACTCCCGAGAAGCCGCCCATGACGTCGGGCCAGTCGTTGTAGGTCTCCTTGAAGTGCACGACCGCGGTCTGCGCGTCGGGCGTGTCGATGCTGGAGATCTGGTCGTACCCGGTCGTGCTCAGGCTGCCCGTGGTTTCTAGGTAGGCGTGCCACGTGAACACAACGTCGGCCGACGTGATCGGGGTGCCGTCCGGCGACCACTTCGCGTCGGGGTTCAGGTGGTACGTGACCGTGAAGGTCGAGCCGGAGCCCTTGACGCCACCGTTGTCGAGCGTCGGGTACTCCTTCAGGAGCGGCGACGCCACGAAGTTGTTCTTGGCGTCGAGCTCAGCCAGGCGAGGCAGGACGTGGATCGGCACCAGCCACTGCAACCAGGACGAGTTCGCACACTGGTTGATGGGGTTGATGCAGTCCGGGAACTGCTCGGCGCCGAACACGACGGAGCCCGTCGGTCCCGCCGTGGAATTGCCGGTGTTCCCGCTGCTCGAACTCTTACTGCTGGAGCCACACGCTGCAAGCCCCATCGCCAAAGCGACTCCGACCACAGCTGTGCGCACCAAACCGCTACGCCTGAACTTCACGAGACCTCCCCGGTCCAGTCACTAGATCTGGAACCTCATACGACTGCACTGACCTCAAGATGAGGTGAACGTACGCCGAACAGCGGGGTTTGTCCCGTTATTCGCGTTACAACCCTGAGAACCGGTCCGGACCTTATGCATTGGTTGAATAAACAAAGGGTAATTCACAGGTGCGCGTAAAAGCGATACCGAGAAGTAACCGGACTCTCCGTCCGGCATGGCTTCAGAGGGGCGGGGACCGTTCGGTCGACCCATGGTCCCCGTCAGTCCAGGCGCATGCTGAGCAGGATGCTCGTGAAGGTGAAAACGAGCGCAACCACGACCGTCAAGCGGTCGAGGTTCTTCTCCACGACAGTCGATCCGGCCATCGCTCCGCCGCCGGCGCCACCGAACATGTCGGACAGCCCGCCGCCACGGCCGGCGTGCAGGAGGATGAAGACGATCAGGACGGTCGAGGCCACCAAGTGGACCCCGATGATCACCGAGTTAAACAGCACCGAGACGTCTCCTGGTCGACCGTTCCCGAACCCGAGCAGTCTACGCGACCGCCGGCCCGAGTCGTCACCGCGGCCTCATCCACCGGTCAGCGGGTGCCGTACTGGATGATCCGGGCGAAGTCGTCGGGGTCGAGACAGGAGGTGCCCACCAGGCCGCCGTCGATCTCGGGCATCGCCATCAGGTCGGCCGCGTTACCGGGCTTCATGCTCCCGCCGTAGAGGATGCGCAAGCCGTCGGCCAGCACATCGCCCAGGCCCACCCGCAGGTGCTCCCGGATCACGCCGATCGTCGCGTTGGCCTCGTCGGGGGTCGCGCTCTTGCCGGTACCGATGGCCCAGATGGGCTCGTACGCGACGACGCAGCGCGCCGCGTCCTCGATGGGCAGGCGGGCGAAGGCGGCCTCGATCTGGCCCTTCACCTTGGTGTCGGTGGTGCCCTGCTCGCGCTCCTCCTCGGTCTCCCCTACGCAGAGGATCGGTGACATCCCGGCCCCGAGCACGGCCCGGAGCTTCTTGGAGACGATCTCGTCGGTCTCGCCGAACATCTCGCGCCGTTCCGAGTGGCCCACGATCACGAACCGCACGTTGAGCTTGGCGAGCATCAGCGGGCTGACCTCACCCGTGAACGCTCCCGCGTTCTCCCAGTGGCAGTTCTGCGCGCCGAGCCCGATCTTCAGGCGGTCACCGTCGATGGTGGTCTGCACGGAACGCAGCGCGGTGAACGACGGGCACACCACCACGTCGACATTGTCGAAGTCCCTGGCCTCGAGCCGGAAGCCGAGCTTCTGCACCACCTGGATCGCCTCCAGATGGTTGTGGTTCATCTTCCAGTTGCCGGCCATCATCGGCTTGCGAGCGGTCATCG
>JBEPUZ010000256.1:0-5898 GCA_041691275.1 Actinomycetota bacterium
GGCATCCTCAAGGTGATGTCGAAGATGGGCATCTCGACCGTCGCGTCGTACACGGGCGCGCAGATCTTCGAAGCGGTCGGCCTTCAGCGGGGTCTCGTCGACGAGTACTTCACGGGAACCGCGTCGCGCATCGAAGGCATCGACCTCGACGTGATCGCGCAGGAGGTCGGGCGCCGGCACTCGGTCGCGTATCCCGACCGGCCTGCCGAACTCGCGCACCGTGAGCTCGTCGTCGGCGGCGAGTACCAGTGGCGGCGCGAAGGCGAGTATCACCTCTTCAATCCGGAGACGGTGTTCAAGCTGCAGCACTCGACCCGCTCCGGTCGCTACGACGTCTTCAAGCAGTACACGAAGCTCGTCGACGAGCAGGCGCGCCGGCACGCAACGCTGCGCGGCTTGTTCGAGTTCCGCACCGACACGCGACCGGCGGTGCCGATCGACGAGGTCGAGCCGGTCGAGGCGATCGTGAAGCGGTTCTCGAGCGGTGCGATGAGCTACGGCTCGATCTCGAAGGAAGCGCACGAGAACATCGCGATCGCGATGAACCGGCTCGGTGCGCGCTCGAACACCGGTGAGGGCGGCGAGGACCCCGACCGGTTCGTGCGCGACGCGAACGGTGACTCCCGCCGGAGCGCGATCAAGCAGGTCGCGTCGGGCCGGTTCGGCGTCACGAGCGAGTACCTCGTCAACGCCGACGATCTCCAGATCAAGATGGCGCAGGGTGCCAAGCCCGGCGAGGGCGGCGAGCTCCCCGGCCACAAGGTGTACCCGTGGATCGCGCAGACGCGGCACTCGACCCCGGGTGTCGGGCTGATCTCGCCCCCGCCGCACCACGACATCTATTCGATCGAAGACCTGAAGCAGCTGATCCACGACCTCAAGAACGCGAACAACCGGGCGCGCGTCCACGTGAAGCTCGTCGCCGAGGTCGGTGTCGGCACCGTTGCCGCGGGAGTGTCGAAGGCGCACGCCGACGTGGTCCTCATCTCGGGCCACGACGGCGGCACCGGCGCGGCCCGGCTCACGTCGATCAAGCATGCGGGTGCACCGTGGGAGCTGGGGCTCGCGGAGACCCAACAGACGTTGTTGTTGAACGGGTTGCGCGACCGCATCGTCGTCCAGGTCGACGGGCAGTTGAAGACCGGTCGTGACGTCGTGATCGGCGCGTTGCTCGGGGCCGAGGAGTTCGGGTTCGCGACCGCGCCGCTCGTCGTGAGCGGCTGCATCATGATGCGGGTCTGCCACCTCGACACGTGCCCGGTCGGCGTCGCCACCCAGAACCCCGAGCTGCGCAAGAAGTTCAACGGCAAGCCCGAGTTCGTCGTCAACTTCTTCGAGTTCATCGCCGAAGAGGTGCGCGAGCACCTCGCAGCCTTGGGGTTCCGTTCGATCGAAGAGGCGATCGGTCACGTCGAGATGCTCGACGTGCACCAGGCCGTCGATCACTGGAAGGCGCGCGGCCTCGATCTCTCGCCGATACTGGCCGCCCCCGTCAACAAGTACGAGCAGACGATGTACTGCTCCAAGGGACAGGACCACGGCCTCGATCGTGCGCTCGACCAGGAGCTGATCGCCGACGCGCGGGCAGTGCTCGACACCGGCGAAGGGCAGTTGCAAAAGTCGTACGAGATCCACAACACGAACCGCACTGTCGGCACCATGCTCGGTTCCGAGCTCACGCGGCGCTGGGGTGGCGAGGGGCTGCCGGACGGCACCATCGATCTCACGTTCAACGGCTCCGCCGGTCAGAGCTTCGGCGCGTTCGTGCCGCGCGGCATCGTGCTGCGGCTCGAAGGCGACGCGAACGACTACTTCGGCAAGGGACTGTCGGGCGGCACCTTGGTGCTGCGGCCCGACCGGACCGCCAAGTTCGTCGCCGAGGAGAACGTGATTGCCGGCAACGTGATCCTCTACGGGGCCACTGCCGGGAACGTCTTCATCCGGGGCAAGGTCGGCGAACGCTTCTGCGTCCGCAACTCGGGCGCGACCGCGGTCGTCGAAGGCGTCGGCGACCACGGCTGCGAGTACATGACCGGCGGCCGGGCCGTGATCCTCGGGCCGACCGGACGCAACTTCGCGGCCGGCATGAGCGGCGGGTTCGCGTTCGTGCTCGACCCTGATCGCTCGCTGTTCCTCCGCATGAACCGCGACATGGTCGACCTCGACGTCCTCGACTACGAAGAAGACGCGGGCTGGTTGCGCGACATCGTGACCATGCATCTCGAGATGACGGGCTCGTCCGTCGCCGAACGACTGTTGTCGAATTGGTGGCAGAACGTGCGGCTGTTCACGAAGATCTTCCCGAAGGACTACAAGCGGGTGCTCGAAGCCCAGCGCGACGCGACCGAGCGCGGCCTCGACGTCGACGAAGCGGTCATGGCGGCGGCCCGTGCGTGACGACCGAGCTCGAGTGAAGGCGACAAAGAAGCATGGGTGAAACGACGGGGTTCATGAAGTACGACCGGGAGCTGCCGAAGCGGCGCCCGATCCCGGTGCGGGTGATGGACTGGCAAGAGGTCTACGAGGACTTTCCCGCCGACAAGGCCCGCACCCAGGGCGCACGCTGCATGGACTGTGGCATCCCGTTCTGTCACACCGGCTGCCCGCTCGGGAACCTCATCCCCGAGTGGAACGATCTCGTGTTCCGCGATCGCTGGCAGGCCGCGTCGGACCGGATGCACGCCACCAACAACTTCCCGGAGTTCACCGGACGGCTGTGCCCCGCTCCGTGCGAAGCCGCGTGCGTGCTCGGCATCAACGAGCCGCCGGTCACGATCAAGCAGATCGAGGTCGAGATCGCGGATCGGGCCTGGGAAGAGGGCTTCGTCCAGCCGGTCCTCGTCGACAAGAAGACCGGCAAGCGGGTCGCCGTCGTCGGGAGCGGGCCTTCCGGGCTCGCAGCCGCGCAGCAGCTGACGCGGGCCGGCCACGACGTGACCGTCTTCGAGCGGGCCGACCGCATCGGTGGGTTGATGCGCTACGGCATCCCCGAGTTCAAGATGGAGAAGCGCCATCTCGACCGCCGCATCGCGCAGATGGAGGCGGAGGGCACGCGGTTCCAGACGAACGCGAACGTCGGGGAGAACGTGCCGGTCGGTGACCTGCAGCAGTTCGACGCGGTCGCGTTGGCCGGCGGCGCGACGGCCTGGCGTGATCTCCCGGTTCCGGGCCGCGACTTCACCGGCGTGTACCAGGCGATGGAGTACCTGCCGTGGGGCAACCGCGTGCAGCAGGGCGATATCGAAGATGCACCGATCTCGGCCGCGGGCAAGCGCGTCGTGATCATCGGTGGCGGCGACACTGGCGCCGACTGCCTCGGCACCGCGATCCGTCAGGGCGCGACCAAGATCCACCAGTTCGAGATCCTGCCCCGGCCCCCCGAAGCCCGGGTCGAGTCGATGCCGTGGCCGACCTACCCAATGCTTTACCGGGTCTCGTCCGCGCACGAAGAGGGTGGCGAGCGCGTCTTCGCGGTCAACACCGAGTGCTTCCTCGGCGACGACGACGGGAACCTCCGGGCGCTGCGGGCGCACGAAGTCGAGCAGAAGACGGTCGACGGGCGCATGACCTTCGAGAAGATCGAGGGCACCGACTTCGAGCTCGAATGCGAGCTTGTGTTGTTGGCGATGGGCTTCGTCGGGCCGCAACGTCCGGGGCTGCTCGAGCAGTTGGGGGTGGAGCTCAACGAGCGCGGCAACGTCACTCGCGACGAGCGGTTCCGCACCAACCTCGACAACGTGTTCGTCTGCGGCGACATGGGCCGCGGTCAGAGCCTGATCGTCTGGGCTATCGCCGAGGGCCGCTCGTGCGCGGCGGCGGTCGACGAGTTCCTCATGGGCGAGACGCTGCTCCCGTCGCCCATCACGCCCGACGCCGTACCTATGCGCTGATCGGCGATCGGCGATCTCCGATGGGAGACCGCAGCGATCCGCTGATGGCCTATGCGCTGATCGGCGATCGGCGATCGTGCATTGTCCCCGGGCCGTCCGCCCCGGGGGGAGCGCGGCGGACGGCCCGAGCAATGCACCACCATCATGGAGGACGCGCGTTTCGGGCACTCGGCGTCTGTGCGTCGGGAAGATGAACCCGAGATTGCAGCTTTCTGCGCCCGATAGCTACCTGTCAGTCGCGACCAATGCCGACCCGTCAGTCGCGAAACGTCAGGCCGGCACGCGTCGCGTGCCACAGGAGCTCTTCGGCGAGCTCGTCGACGGCCGCATGGCCGAGATCCGACATCGAGAGCTCGTCGTCGCCGGTGGGCGAGCCGGCCGAGATCGTCGGTTCCAACGTGAGGCGCACCGTGTCGGGGGCAACGGGCTCGAGGCGGACGGTTGCAGTAGTCATCCCGAGGCCGGCGTAGTTCCACAGTCGCGCTCGGGTCGTCCACGACGGCCCGACGGACGCGAACGCGACCTCGACCTCGGCCGCGCCCCGATCTCCGAGCGTCCATCGCAGTGCGGACGCGGGGGAGTCGCGGCGGAGCCGCAGCAGCACGTCACTCAGGAGCGCTCCGTCGATCGGCAAGTCTCGCTCCACGCTGATGCCACCGGGATGCATCCCGTTCCCTCCCCCGGACCGACTTCCATGGGTCCGTTCCCTCGGAAAGAGGCATCGGCGTGCCGAGCGGCCGACTGAACCCCCGGCTCGGGAGCAGGGAGCCGGGTTGTTCTGGTGGTGTGACGGCATACCTACGGTGCCATACCCCGCGGCGTCCCGTACGATCCCGGGAATGTTCGAATGGCCGGAAGAGCTTCAGATGGTGCGCGACGCCGTGCGCCAATTCGTCGACAACGAGATTCGTCCGCATCGAGAGGAGCTCGAGCATGGAGACCTGCCTCCATACGACCTCCTTCGGAAGATGTTCAAGACGTTCGGCATGGACCAGATGGCCGCCGACGGCTTCGACAAGCGCATCGCCGCCGAAGAGGCGGCCACGGCCGGAGGCGACACTGCGTCCGCGTCAAAGCCGTCGGAATCCGACGAATCCCGCGGCAGTGGTTTCACGCTGTTGCCGATCATCGAGCTGTGCAAGTGCTCGCCGGGGATGGTGACCGCGCTCGGTGTCTCGATGGGGCTCACTTCGGCCGCAATCAACTCGAAGGGAACGATCGCGCAGCGCAAACGTTGGGCGCGCGATCTGATGACCCTCGACAAGATCGGCGCGTGGGCGATCACCGAGCCGAACTCCGGATCCGACGCCTTCGGGCAGATGGCGTCGACCGCGCGCCGTGACGGCGACGAGTACGTGCTGAACGGTTCGAAAACGTTCATCACGAACGGTCCGTACGCCGACACGATCGTCTTCATCTGCAAGCTCGACGAGGGCAACCCACCCGCCGAGCGCACGGTTCTGCAGTTCGTCCTCGACAAGGGCATGCCCGGGCTCGAGCAGTCGAAGCCGCTCCGCAAGATGGGTCTGCACTCGTCGCCCACCGGCATGCTGTTCCTCGACGACGTGCGCGTCGGTCGCGACCGTCTGCTCGGTGAGAGCGAGGAAGCCTTCAAGGGCAGCGCCGGACGGGAAGCAAGTAAGGCGACGTTCGTCATCGAGCGTTCGGGCGTCGCCGCGATGGCGCTCGGCATCATCGAGCGCTGTCTCGAGAAGTGCATCGACTACTCGAAGGAGCGCCAGCAGTTCGGCCGGCCGATCGGCGAGTACCAGCTGATCCAGCTGAAGCTCGCGAAGATGGAGGTCGCCCGGCTCAACGTCGAGAACCTCGTCTTCCGGGTACTCGAGTCGTCGGAGGCGGGCAAGCCGATGACCCTCGCGCAGGCCTCGGCGATGAAGCTCTACTCGGCCGGCGCCGCGACCGAGGTCGCGCTCGAAGCGGTCCAGCTCTTCGGCGGCAACGGGTACATGGCCGAGTACGAGGTCGAGCAGCTGGCTCGCGACGCGAA
>JBEPUZ010000257.1:0-5858 GCA_041691275.1 Actinomycetota bacterium
CTGCAACTCGGCAGGAAGGCTAGGGCGGCGAGGACGAGGAGAACGACACCTGCCTGTACACGCATCCTGCCGAGGTTAACGAAGGCGACATCCCGGACTGGGAACGCGACCGATTTCTCTCGAAGTCGATGTACCCGACGCCGGCTCGAGCGCGGTCGGACTGTCCCGACCCGCTCGGTCGTTACGGAGACGTCTCGTCGCGCGGGTCGGGAGCGCGAAGGAAGTTCAGCCCGAGCGCGAGGATGCCTGCGGTGAGTATCGACATCTGATCGACCTGGACCGCGAGCGCTTGCAGACCGGCGATGATCGCCGCGGGCGGGACATCACGCGCGGCCAGGAGAGTCCGAAGCCAAGCGAGGAACTCCGTGAACACCGAGGAATCGTCGACGAGCTGAGTTGCCGCCACGAACCGCACGATGAACTCGAGATCCTCGCGCGTCCGAGTGAGCTGACGCGTGTCGTAGGCGGCCATGGCGGGAAACCGTTCCGAGAGTTCAACGAATGCGGTTTTGGCGATTTCGGGAGCGCGCGCGTCGAGGTCGAGGGCGACGTGATCAACGGTCACCGAGTTGAGCGCTGGGGTCCCGTGTTCATGCCAAGAGCTCAACACCGATGTGGCGGAGGCAAGATCGTGCGCCCATGCGTCGGCCCCGAGCCGCGTCGCTCGGGTCGGAGTGTCGCCCAGCGCGTAACCGCCGGCGATGACCGGAACGCCTTCGGCGTGGGCCGCATCACTCAGCCGTACGACACCGTTGAACGCGAGCGGAACGGTGCACGACACTGCCAGCGCGTCCGGTTGGTGGCGGGCGAGGAAGCGTCCGACGTGCTCGGCGGGCGTCGACGAGCCCAGGAAGGAGACGGCGAACCCTTGGTCGCGGAGCATGTTCGCGAACATGTGCGAGGGAAGCGAGTGCCAGTCGCCCTCCGAGCACGCAACGACCACGAAACCGCGCTCGGCCTCATGGGTGACGCTCGAGTCGAGCGTCTCGAGCGCATGCACGGCCGACTCGATGACGCCGCTGACGAGGTGCTCGTCGACGACCGTCCAGTCGTTTCGGAGCCACCGCTCGCCGACCTCGCGCTGCGCCGCGGCGAGGAGGTCGACGAGGATCACTCGTTCCGGGAGCCCGGCGTCGAGCAAGCCCATGACTACTCGCACCGCCGCCTTTGTGTCGCCGGCGTGCGCCAGGTCGAGGAACGGAGCCACCAACTCGGCCGGAGTCGCGCTCACCCGGGCCCGGAGTCCTCAGCACCGGCCCGACACCATTGGTCTCGTCCGGCGTTCTTGGCCTGGTACATCGCGCGATCGGCCGCCGCGAGGGTCGCCGCGGAGTCGCGACCCGCTTCGACCACTGCGATACCGGCCGAGAACGTGATCTCGATGGGCCGACCGAGCTCCCACTGGGAACGGAGGCGCGTCAGGAACACGGCGGGGTCCGGGTCACCCGAGAGCACGACAACGAACTCTTCGCCGCCCCAGCGTCCGACCCGATCACGCCCGCGGACCTGGGCGGAGAGCGTCTTACCGAATGCGCGCAGCACTCGGTCGCCGGCATCATGGCCCTCGGTGTCGTTGACCTGTTTGAAGAAATCGAGATCCAGCATGATCACAGCGTCGCCGGGGACGAGCCGCCCGAGGAAGCGCCCGAGACTGCGGCGGTTGGGTAGACCCGTCAACACGTCGATCGCGGCGTCCTCGGCGAATCGTTCTGTCTCACCGGCCAGCGCGACTGCTCGATGCGCGTCCTCGACGAACGCGGCGATGTGCCGCTCGAGCAACATCATCGCGACACTCGACCGCGCCGCGAACGGTAATTCCGGTTCGCCGGCGCCGAACGACACGTCGATCGGAAGCGCGTCAGCTGCACCGTCCTTCGCCAACACCGTCGAACCTCCCAGCGCCGCGATGAGTTCGCGCGCCACGGATCTCGCGTCGACGGGCGACTTGATCCAGAGGAGCTGCCTGGTTGCCTCGAGCAAGACCTCCCCGACGGCCCACGGTGGCATCAGCGCATCGTCGGTAGGAGGGACGGCACCAGTCGAATCGTCGTGCCCGTCTCCCAGCGCGCCGTCGCTGTTCACGCCCGCAGACTACGGGACGCCGCGGCGACTTGATTTCGAAGGGTTACAGCGTCGAACGCGACGATTACGGTCATGGCAGTGCGAGATTGCGGCGAACCATGCGTGTAAACGGAGTATCCGCAAGCATGCACTCGGTGCTTCCCTCAGCGGTCACGTCGCCGAAATCGATTGTCGCCAGTCCGGCCGACGGCGTCGGCTGCTTCGACGAAGTGCGCGTACACACCGAGGGTCATCGAGGTTCGCGTGTCCGAGGCGGTCGCAAGGGTCACGTAGCCCGTGTCGACGCGAGCACGCTTCCGCCGCCGGGTGTCCTGCTGCCGAGTCGTCAGTGAAGAACCGGAGCCACTACGACCTCTGGTAAGTGGTAACGTGTTCATTAGCACTTACCAAAGGGCCCGGATCTTGCGAACGACGAGTGTTGACCAGGATGCCGCTGCCATCGACGACCTCGACGACGCGTTGCACGAGTTGGGCGTTCGGTTCGATCGCTCCTCTGACGACGGGCTCGCGATTCGGGTGGGAAAGCGACGGGTTCCGGTGGACCTCCATTCGATGGCGGTCGCATCATCAGCGTCGGTCGGAGCCCGTATCGCCGACGCGCGGCCGGCGCAGCTGCATTTCCTCGTCGCCGACCGCATCAGTCGCGACGCGCGCGCGCGGCTCGACGACGCGGGTTGGGGCTGGCTCGACCGCAGAGGTGAGCTCGCGGTACGGGTCGGCGCCAACTACCTGATTCGCAGCCAAATCGCCAGTCGTCGCGGTCCGGCGCGCGACCGGGCGAAGGGACCGATCCGGAGCCGGGCCGGGATCGCGTATCTCGCAGCGGCGCTCGAACGACCGGACGAAACGCCGGTGCTACGCGCAGTTGCGCGACGCGCCGGACTCAGTCATGTCGCGTTGTCCAACGCCCGCGTCTCGCTGACTGACGCCGGGATCCTCGACGACAACGGACGTCCACTCGAGTCGGTGAGCTTCGAGGCGCTGGCCGAATCGTGGACTCCCGAAGTTGTCGCGCTCGCGGCAATGCCCCCAGCCGAGAAGACTGAGATCCTCGGACTGCACGAGGACGATCCGACCGTGCACGGTTGGGCGCTCACCGACACGCTCGGTGCCATCGCCTGGGGCGCACACATCGCGATCACCGCTGAATATCCACTCGACTTCTACCTCCCGTCCCGGCGAGATGTCGATCGTGCAGTGCACGTCTTGGGAACCGCGGACGACTTCACGGCGCGCGCGGCGACCGTCGCGGTGGCGCCGGTGCCGTTCGCAACCGATCGCCGTTTCGACGTGCCGGGTACGGATTGGCTCGTGACTCATCCCCTGTACATCGCGCTCGCGATCGCTCGCGACCGTTCACGAGGGCCCGAGATACTCGAGGCCTGGGAGCCTTCGGGCCCGGACGGATTTCGCCGCTCATGGTGAACGGCGACGTCGCACCGAACGTCGTATTGCGCTCCGGTGCCAACGACCACCTGGTTCGCTATACGGCGGCACTCCAGCGGCTCTCCGATATGTCGATCGGTCGCCATGCGCTCATCGGCGGCTTCGCAGTGATGGTCCGCCTCGCGACCGCGCATCGGGTCACCGAAGATCTCGATGCGGTGGTGTGGTCCGCAGACGGCACGCCGGACGCCACGATCGCGGTGCTGCTCGAGCACGGAGCAACGCGCAGTCGCAACGGCGTAGACCTCGGCGACGTCCACATCGACCTCATCGCCGTAAGCGACTACGAACCGGCGCGACTTCCCGACGACGTCGACGACGCGATGTTCGTGATCGCTCACGCGTACGGTCTCGCGTCGGCGACGTTGCTGACTATTGAGGCGCGCGACGCCGGCGGCAACCTTGTGGCGCGGGCGACGTCCCGGGTCTCGACGCCGGGCGCACTTGTCGCCATGAAACTGCGCGCGATGCAACAGCGGCGCGCGAACGCGCTGAACAAGCGGGCATCCGACGCGTACGACGGCTTTCGGTTGCGCGCAGCGCACGATCGCGACGGCAGCATCGCCCGCGAGCTCGCAACCGCGCCCGACGGTCTCGGCGCATGGTGCATCACCCGAGCGCGCGAGGTGTTCGACACGAACGCGAGTCAAACCCGACGTTGGCTTGCCATTGGATCACCCGACATGGCTGCCGTGACCGTCGATGATCTCCACACCGTCGGCGCACTCTTCGTCGACGTCCTCGAAAGCCTCTTGCGCAGGTAAATCTCTCCCAGTGCGGAAGAGGACCTGCGACCCGTGAGTCCGTGGCCCGATCTTCACGGCCGATCTTCATTTCGGCCATCGGAACATCATCGACTACGGCAGCCGGCCGTTTCGTGATGCCGAGGAGATGAACGACGCGCTCATCGAGCGGTGGATAGCACCATCCACTCGACGGACGAGGTGATCGTGCTTGGCGACTTCGCCATGGGGCGCATTGCGGAGACGCTGCCGCTGGCGGGAGCGCTCAACGGTCGGGAGGTGCTGCCCGCCGCAACCACGACCGCGTTGGGACGCCCCCGCCGGTGGATGGGCAAGTGCCCCGATCCGGCACGTCCGTGGAGAACACCGAGGTCCAAAAGTGCTGGTCAGAGAAGCGCCCCCGACCTGGCCATTGACATGCCTCGGTCGTCGAGGATTGGTGAAGTTTGTGCTACCTGATCGAGCCCGATCTAGCCGTGGCCCACGATCGCATCATGCGGACAGCCTGACGCAGTCACATGCCTCGGCAACCGAGCTTGTCCGCACCACGCACCCGCAAGACCCCTGATGCGAGCGCCCCGCTGGGGCGGAGTCGACGACGAACCGATCAACCGCGACCACCCCGTCGCGCTGACCTCACGCGGCCACACCACGACCACGCCAATAACAAGACCGAGCCCCTGACTGTCGAGCCGACCCCACTTCTTCATACGTGCCGATCGGTCCGGTTACGTCCCCTCGGACGCTTCGGTGGCGACCAAATAGCGCCACCAGCAGCGCGACCCTTCTACTGGTCGAAGCATCCGAGCCAGACGTGCGGATCAGTTCCTCCGCTCGTCGACACGTAGGACTCGCTTCTGGCCGGTGCGGTTTCCATTGCGGCCGACCAGAGCAAGAGCGATGCGGCTTCGCGTAGCCAGGCCTCGATTTGAGTCAGGTTGGAGCGTCGCTGGAGCGAGGCTGCAGTGGCCAAGCGCAGGGTCATCGCATCACGACCAACACCGGTCAGGACATCCGGGCCGAAGCTCGAGAGGGGACCGTCATGATGCGCACTCGCAGCCGACAACATCGCCGGCTGGCGTCACTTGATCTGTTCGCAGGTTGCAGCGCGGACCAAATCAATCTGATCGACCGACTCGCCACCGAACTCTCGCTACCGCCCGGTAGGCCCGTGTGGGATGAGGGCCGTACCGAACCTCAGTTCATCGTGGTGCTCGAAGGTCGCATCGAAGTCAGTCGCGCCGGTCAGCACGTCGCTGCCCTGAAGCCCGGGACGTGGTTCGGACATGCCGCTCTGCTCGCGCGTCTCTCCGCTGAAGAAGTTTCCGGCGTTGTCGTCTCCGAGGCACGCGTGCTCGCCTTCTCAAAACGAGAGTTCGCGTCGCTTCTTCACACCGCACCGACCGTCGTCGCGACACTCCGACACCCCGCGGCGCCGTCCGTCGCTGCGCACTTTGCCGACGAGCTCTCAGCGGTCCACTGCAGCGACGTCAGTCGCCAAGGCGCACTGTCGGTCCTCTCCAATTGCGACACGAGTTATAACCAGAACTTGTGGATCGGCAACCCGTTCGAGGGCGCGGCGTACCT
>JBEPUZ010000258.1:0-5743 GCA_041691275.1 Actinomycetota bacterium
GGGCCCCCCATAAAAACCGCGGGGGGGGGCGAACCCCGGCGGGGCGCCCCCAAGCGGGCGGGCGCCGGGGACGGGGGCGCGCGCGCCGTCGTAGATGCCGATCTGGTCACGCACGTCGCCCAGATCCTCGGCAACGACCGCGACCTCGACCGCGTCGATTCCGTCGACGCGTCGAGCGGAGGCCAGCGCGCGTTCCAGGAGCTCAGCCGCTTCGACGTTTGCGTAGTCGGCGCGGGCGCGTTCCGCGGCTATGCGCGCGTAGCGCCACGACTCCATGGGCCGATCACCGTGGAAGAAATGCAACGACAACAACTCTGCGTGGTCCTCGGGTCGCTCCGACGACGCTTCGAGTACTTCGGCAACCCGTTCGTGCAACGTGCGCCGGGTGCCATAGGCAAGGCCCTCGTACGCGACGTCGCGTAGCAACGTGTAACGGAACCGCAGCCGGCCCGGACCGTCGGCGACCAGCAATCCGTCGAGGCCGGTGGGAGCAATTCCGCCCCCGGCATCGACGACGGCAGCGAGCAAGGACTCGTCGAAAGCATGACCCAGGACCGCGGCCAGCCGCAGACTGCGACGCGTCGCGGCCGGGAGCCGGTCGATCTGCGCCGACACCAGCGAGTCGATCGAATCGGGAAGCCCGCTGACGCCCCCCGCGGCGCCCGCTTCGCGCGCGAGCTCACTCAAGAAGCGCGGATTGCCGCCCGCCCGCTTGATCAGCTGGGCGATCTCGTGCGGGTGGAGTGGCGCCGCATCGGTCGCGCCCCGAACCAGCTCGGCGGCATCGTGCTCGGAGAGCGGATCGAGCCGGAGCACTCGCGATTCGGGCTCCGAGATATGGAATCCCGACTCGTCGTCGTTGCGGGTGAGACAGACGAGCCACGGTCCGTTCGCGATCCCCTTTTCGACCTCCCGCAGCACGTCGATCGAAGCCTCGTCCATCCAGTGCACGTCCTCGAGCACGATGAGCGTCGGCGTGCGCAACATCGCGCCGACGAACGACGCGCTGGTCTCCTCGACGAGACGCTTGCGGAAGCGGCGCTCGAACGCGGCCGTCTCCGGCGTGTCGGGAATGCCGAGCGCGAAGGGCGTCGCCAGCAACGGCAAGCGGTCCCAGAGCTCGGGCGCGTCGCGAGTGACCCGCTCGCGCAGCTCCTGATCGATCGTCGCCGGCGAGGCTGTGTTCGCGAGCCCCATGATCTGGAGGAGGATCTCGCGGAACGCCCAGTACGCATTGGCCGACTCGTACGGCGCGCACGCGACCCGCACGCACTGCAGGTCTGCCGCGTTCCGGCGCAACTCCTCGACGAGTCTCGACTTGCCGATCCCGGGTTCACCGCGCAGCTCGACGACCGAGCCCGAACCCGTGCGCGCCGCGTCGGCCGCGTCCCGCAACGCTTCGAACTCCTCGTCGCGTCCGACCAGCGCGTGGGTGACATCTTCACCTGCGGCAACGGGCTGGATTCCCCCTACCGCAAACGCCTGGACCGGTCGGGCTTTGCCCTTCACCATGAACGGGGGCAGGGGCTCGGTGACGAACGGGCTGCGAGCCTCGTCGAGCACGCCGTGCGTCGCGAGGATCTGGGACGGCGCCGCCGCGGCCATGAGCCGAGCCGCCAAGTTCACGGTGTCACCCATCACGGTGTAGGTGCGCCGGTAGCGCGGTCCGATCTCGCCGGCGAACACGTGCCCCCGGTTCACCCCGATCCGCACCGGGAGCATGCGCTTGGACTCGACGATGCGGCGCAGCGACCGCAGCATCCGCTCCTCGTCCTGACCCGCGGCCCGGGGCACGCCCGCGGCGAGGATGATCTTCCCGCCGTCGCGGTCGACGTCGGTGCCGAGGAACGTGACCTCGTGCTCCTCGGCCGCGGCGCCCGCGTCGACAAAGAGCTCGTCGAGTGCTTCGGCGAGCGCCGCCGGACCCTCGCGTTCGGCGAGCTCGTCGGCCCCGTCGAAGTGTACGAACGCGACGGTCGCGACGCGGTGCTCGGGATCGTCACCGCCGGCCAGTAGATAGTCGCCCAGTCGAGGCGGAAGGCCGACCGCGAGCCGCGCTCCCTTCGCGTCGACGGGACGAGGGACGTCGTCGCTGGGCCGACCGGGTGCATTCCGGAGCAGCACGCCCGTTCCCTTGGCCTCGCCCAGCGACCCGGCGTCGATAAGCGCGGCGGTCGCGCGACTCACGACGATCTCGCCCGCGTCGGCAGTTCCTTCCATCGTCACCGTCTCGGTCGCGGCCGGACCCGTGATGACGAGCTCCCGATGCGAACCTCCGACGAGGAAGAGCAGGAAGCGACCGCTGTGCACACCCACCGACATGCGCAACCGAACAACCCGGCCCGGAGTCTCGATGCGACCGACGGCGCGCAACCGGGAACGCATGCCTGCGGCCGAGCGACATCCGCGGCCGGCGTGATCGTCGCCACGAAAGAGGATGAACAGCGCATCGCCGCCGAACTTCAGCAGCATCCCGTCTTCGGCGTAGGCCACCGCGAGGAGCTCGGCAAAACAGGAACCGATGACGTCGGTCAGCTCTTCGGCGCCGACGCGACCGTTCCGGGCGAGTTGCTCCGAGAGCCGGGTAAAGCCCGAGATGTCGACGAACACCGCGGTCGCATCGACCTCTTGCCACCGGCGTTCGGGCTCGGTCGCGAGCCACTCGTGCACGAGGCGGGGAAGGAACGGGGAGAATGCTTCGAACTCCTTGTCCGCGCCCTCCGACATCGCCACCCCACGTTCGTCACCCGCAGACCGAGATCAGAGGTCCCGAGCGCGGGATGCAGCACGGACGCAGATGTTCGCACGGCGACTGCCCGGACGGCACATCCGGGCAGATTTACGGCATCCAGGCGACCGGGAGGGCAGATATCCATCAGTGTGAGGACGAATTCCTGACCCTTGGCGCCAACGCGCCGGGTGTCAATGCGAAGGACGATGCTCGATTCGCTCCGCCCACCCGGAGAAGCGGACCGGCGTCGGCCGATCGGGATTCGTGAGTCCGGCGGTCGGCGATCGGCGGCTGCGCATCGTAGAGGGGGATCTCGAATCGAGATTCGGTGCCGCGCGGCGAACGAGCACGACCTGCCGTCGACTCGCACGTCGTCCGTTGTCTCCTCGCATGGAGGAAGGGTTCCCGGTATGCACGACGGCAAACGAACCCGACAAACCGCCTGTACAGGGCGCATCCTTCGCCGGACATCGCGTCACTCGACGGTTGGCGTGGCGCTCAAGTCGTCATCGGGCCCGACCGATGGCTTGCACACGCCGCGCTCGGCATCGGATCGAGTTGCCGCACTCCGGACCAACTACACCCGGACCAGCAGCACCCGGGGCCACACCCCGGAAACGACCTCGGATGACAGTTTCGGAAAGGCCTGGCATGAGTCTCCTTCGGCGTCTGAACGTGCGGATCACCGCAACGACGAACGCCTCGACAAATCGGGCCGAGCACGGTTTCTCGCTCATCGAGTTGATGGTGGTCGTGGTGATCATCGGCATCTTGATCGCGGTTGCCGTTCCGAGCTTCCTGGGCGCGCGATCGCGCGCCCAGGACCGCGCGGCCCAGGCCGAGCTGCGCAACGGTCTCACCGCCGAGAAGGTCGTGTACGCCGGCGACAAGGCGTACTCGTCCGACACGTCGACCGCGGGCCTGAAGGGCGCCGAGGCATCCCTCAACTGGGGCGGAGCGGACTCGTCCCGGCCGGCATTGAACGTCGCGGTCGGTGACGTCGTCGCGGGCGACAACGCCGTCGTCTGCATGACCGAGAGGTCGCGAAGCGGCGCGACGTACAACATCGCCGACGTCGCGGCGGGCAACCAAGCGGGCACATACAAGAACAAGGGTTTGACCTGCGGCTCGCTCGATCCGGCCACCCTCGCCGGTTCGGCCTGGAACACGGGCTGGTAGGCGCGGAGCCGTCAGCGGTCGGAGCGCAATGACTCCTCGAACGTCCCCGTTGCCGCACCCTCGAAGTCGCGTTGCCGCCACGCTTCGTACGCGACGACGCTCACCGCGTTCGCGAGATTGAGACTGCGGTTCGAGGGACGCATCGGGATGTGGAGCCGATGCCGGGAGGAGAACTCCCCGAGAAACGGCTCACCGAGACCGGTCGACTCACAGCCGAAGACAACCACGTCACCGACTCTGTAGTCCACGTCGTCGTACCGACGATGCGGATCGCGCGTCGTGGTCGCGAACCAGCGTCGCTCCGCCCCGATCGCATCGCGGCAGTCGTTCCACGTGTCCCAGACCTGGGTTTCGGTGAGCTCGTGATAGTCGAGTCCGCCCCGGCGGAGCGCGGCGGCATCGAGCGTGAAGCCGAGCGGACGGACCAGATGCAGGCGGGCGCCGACGTTCGCGCAGACCCGGACGATGTTGCCGGTGTTCGTGGCGATCTGGGGTTCGACCAGGACGACTTCGAGCATGATGCATTGTGGCGCGCCGGCACGAGGGGCAGGCGCGGCCACCGTCAGAGCCCGGATCACGAGACAGGTGCGTTATATGCCCATCGGCTATCTCGTTTCGACGACGTTCGTGGCGTTGTGCACGCTCCTCGCGTTGGCGCCGCAACGCCGGCCGCGCGCCCTCGCCGACACCTCGGTCGCCGGCGCGATCTCGTTCTACGGCTACTACGGCACGCTCGAAGAATCGATACCGCGGTCGGGGCCGACGGCCTGGGACGCGAGCGCGGCGCCTCCGTTCTTCGTCGCGCACGGCGATCACGACGCTCTAGTCCCCGTCGGGAGCGCGCGTCGTTTCGTCGAGCACCTTCGCGGCACATCCGCCGCTCCCGTGGTCTACGCGGAGTTGCCGTGGGCCCAGCATGGTTTCGACGTGTTCCACTCTCTCCGCTACGAGTCGGTCATCAGTGCGACCGAGTCGTTCGCGGCCTGGGTCAGAAGCCGGGCACTCTCGTGAACGCGACCGCGGCGCGAAAGGAGATGGTGCGAGCGCTCGTCGCCCGAAATGCCATCACGAGCTCGTCGGTGGAGCACGCGTTCCTCGAGGTCCCGCGCCACGTTTTCGTCCCGAACGTGCCGACAGCGAAGGCCTACGTTCCCGACGTGGCGATCCCGACCCACTTCGGCTCCGACGGAGTCTCGATCAGCTCGTCGAGCGCGCCGGCGATCATGGCCAGAATGTTGGAAGGGCTCGGCTGCCGCGCCGGCGATCGGATGCTCGAGGTCGGGACCGGGACCGGATACAACGCCGCGCTCCTCTCACACTTGGTAGGTCCGGACGGATCGGTGAGCTCCATCGAGATCGACGAGGTGATCGCGCGGGAAGCCGAGGCACACTTGCGCGCGGCCGGCGTGTCCGGCGTGCGCACGGTCGTCGGCGACGGATGGCAGGGCGATCCGCTCGGAGCCCCATTCGACGGCATCGTCGTCACGGCCGGCGTGTCCGACCTCTCGCCCGCATGGGTCACGCAGCTGCGCGAGGGAGGACGACTGGTCCTGCCCCTCTGGCTTGGTCCCGGCTTCGAAGTCGCGATCAACTTTGAACGACGGGGCGACACACTCTCGAGCCTCGCGATCGAGTGGTGCGGGTTCATGGGGCTGCGCGGTGCGAACGCGGGCCCGGAGAGATGGGTCGCGGTCGGGCGGTGGGACGCGAACGTGGTCGGATCGACCGCCGATCAAGTCGACCGGCTGTCTGCGCTGCTGGCCGGGCAGGGTCGGGCCGAGCATGCTCCCGCGCTACCGAAGTCGTGGTTCGCGCAGCTCGCGATCCGCGAGC
>JBEPUZ010000259.1:0-5699 GCA_041691275.1 Actinomycetota bacterium
CGACCTGTACGAGTCTCTGCTCGAGCGCCACATCGTCCCCGCGCTCGGCGACCACTCTGGAAGAAGGCGACGGACAACGTCGGGGTTCCCGGTCTTCGCCTCCACGACCTGCGCCACACGTGCAACACCCTCACCGCCGCGACCGGCGCGAGCACCCGCGAGCTGATGCACCGCATGGGTCACGCGTCGCCCCGTGCGGCTCTGCGGTACCAGCACGCGACGCGTGAGCGGGACGAGGTCATCGCCGCGGCCTTGAGCGATCTGATCGAGGCGGCACCTGCTAGAGTGTCTAGTGAGATAGACGAATGAAGGGGAGCGAGGTTCTGCGGAGAGCCGAGCGACTCGGATGCGGGCGCGTTCGTCAGCGCGGCTCGCACGTGATCGTGCGTTGTCCAGGAGGATGTCAGACCGTGATCCCGATTCACCGAGGCCAGGACGTGGCGATGGGCACGCTCCGGAGCATCGAGCGATTGCTGAGCCCGTGCCTCGGAGAGGGATGGCTGCGATGACCAGAACGAAACGCTACGTCGCCGTCTACGAGCGCGATCCCGAAGGCGACGCCTGGCTCGTCAGCATCAAGGGCATCCCGGGCTGCCAGACCTACGGCCGCACTCTGCGCCAAGCTGACACCCGCATCCGCGAAGCGCTCGCGCTCTGGCTCCACCGCCAACCCGACGGCCTGGAGATCACGCCGCAGTGGCCGACGGAAGTCGCGATGCTGGCAAGCGCAGTCTCGCAAGCCCGGTCGGCCGCCTCGAAGTCCGTGCAGACCGCCGGATCGACAACCGCGAAAGCGGCGAAGAAGCTCGACCGCATGGGCCTCAGCCGCCGCGACGCCGCCGACGTCCTCGGCATCTCCCACCAACGCGTCCAGCAGCTCTTGGCTTCGTAGGCCTGGATCAGACGCGTTTCTTCCCACCGATCGCAGCCTCATCGCTGACGTCAGTGGAGCCGTGTCACCCCGTCCGTGAAGCTCACGGCAAAGACCTGTGCCGGGAGGTCGTCGAGTATTCCGGCCTTGCCAAGCTCGCTGAACGCGGTCTGCCAAGAATGCACTGAACCGAGCCAGAAGGGCTCGATCAGCAGGATCGTTTCGTATCCGTCGGCACTCGCGGTCCGTAGCTTCCGTGAACAATCAAGCACTGCGTCGCCGAGCAACTCGGTGCTGACCTCGTTGAAACCTCCGGCAGTTCCCGGCATCCAAACGAAACGGATTGTCTCGTCCGAGCCGGTCGTGTGATGTAGCCACGTGTCGCGGGCGATCTCCGTGTGGGAATCGTCGGGCATCGTCGCCGCCGAGCTCACAATCCGATCGACGAGGACCTTCATTCGTGGCGATGTTCCTGACTGCGTCGAGAGGGCGTAAGTGCCCGGGCCGACGCGCCCGCCGCGTAGAGCCTTCTCGATAATTTCCTGCCAGTGCTCCAGCGCGTCTCCGTCCTGTCGGAACTCGCGCGAGGTTGCCTCAGTGATCTCGATCGCGACCCACTGTCCGTCTGGCCGCTGGCCGGCGAAATCGAACGTGTGCCCGGGGTGCTCCGGGTCGACCTGCTCCCGCACGTGTCGCGGTCGCGTCGCGAAGGGCCCGAGGTGCGGCAGCGCCGCGTCAAGGATCGCGTTCTCGCGGTCAAGGTCGACCATCGTCGCGAGGGTAGGGCGGCCGCTAAGGGCACGTGGAGGGCACGAACGGCGCTCGCCCCGTCGGTGCAGACTCTCGTCAAGGTCTGTACAGGTGGGCTGATCAGGACTTTCTCGGAGAGCGGGTGACCGGGATCGAACCGGCATGGCCAGCTTGGAAGGCTGGGGCTCTGCCATTGAGCTACACCCGCGGGCGCAACGCACCGCGTCGCAACACTAGGCGGCCGCCGGATCAGCGGCTGCGGGAGTACGAGGCGCGCAGCGCAGCTTCGACGACCGTCGTCGCGGAACGCTCGGCAACCTCGAGCGCTTCGGTCGTCCGCGTCGAACGACACAGGATGAACGCTCCCTCGAGCAACGAGATCGTGGCGATGGCCACCTGGCGAGCCACGTCGGGTGCGAGCCCGGCGGCCTCGAATCGCCGTCGCGCCGCCTGGGTCCAGCTCTCGAAGACCTCGGCGGTGGCCTCCCGCAGGGGCTCGTTGGAACTCGCGACCTCGAGCGCGACCGTCTCGATCGGGCAGGCATCTGCGTAGTCGGTGGCGGCGAGCACCGCCGCCGCGCCCGAGAAGCAGTCGTGGATCGCGGTGAGGATGTCGGGCGCGGCGTCGAAGACGCTCATGACGAGCTCCCCGTACATCGCGCCCGAACGGCGGATCACCTCGACGCCGAGCTCCTGCTTCCCGCCGGGGAAGTGGTGGTAGAGCGAGCCGAACGGGGCGTTCGCGTCGGCGACGATCTGCTTCAGACCGGTGCCCGTGTACCCGTAACGCATGAAGAGCGCCGCGGTCGCGTCAAGGATGCGCGTTTTCGTAGGGCCCGGTTCCGTCACTGTCGCCATGGCCCGTTACTCTACTCACTAGAGCGATCTATCTCGTCGCCGAAGACTCGCTGACCAGGCCCTTCAGGAGGCGTGATGCCGGACGACCACTTCACCGACGACCGTCCGGGGCTCAAATACTGCGCTCTCTTCTACGCGCTGGGCCTGGCGCTGCACACGGCCGACCACCTGCGCCGTGGTCTCGACGCGGTCACGCCGGAGGTGCTGTGGATCGGCAACCTGTCCACGGTCGTGGGAATCACGGTCGCGGTGCTCGTGATCGTCGGCTACCGGAATGCGCCGATGCTCGCCGCCGCGACCGGCATCCCCGTCGCGCTCGGCGTCGCGGCCGTTCACCTCCTGCCCAAGTGGAGCGCCTTCAGCGACACCTTCCTCGGTGCGCACGGCACCGGCGTCACCGGGTTGTCGTGGACGGTCGTGCTCGTGGAGATAGCGGGGTCGGGCGCGATGGGCGTCGCCGGCATGGTGGCGCTTCGTCGCGAGGACTACCCCTTGCGGGGGCGCACGTTTTCATGAGTTTGCGCACAGGATGAAAATATGTTTCGGTCGCCGGCGGCGTCGGTCAGGATCACGTCGACCAGTAGAGGCTCAGCCTCGCGGGGTGACGTTCTGGAGCCGAACCTGACCGATCGCGACGAGGCGATCGTCGGTGTCGGTGACGCGGACCTCCCATAGTTGCGCGGTCCGTCCCTGCTGGATCGCGATCGCATGCACGGCAACCCGGCCGCCGACCATCGAGCGGACGAAGTTCGTGTTGTTGTTCACGCCCACCGCGACGAGACCGTGCGCGGCGGCGGCCGTCGACGCACCCACGCTCGCGGCGCTCTCGATCGCGGTGGTGTAGACGCCGCCGTGCACGAGGCCCCACGGTTGGTGATGCTCGGCGTCGAGGTCGATCCAGCCCGTCACCGCGCTCGGACCGATCTCGTCGAAGTGCAGACCCGCGGCGCGCATGAACAGGCTCGTGCCTTCGGGAATCGGTTCGCCGGTCACAGATCGACCTCCGTTGCGATCGAGAGCGCGGGAATCGGATCGCGCGCATTCTCGCCGAGTTCCTTCTCCGACTCGGACTCGCTTGCGGACTCGTTCGCCGCGCACCCCCCAACAGTTGTCGGAGTTCTCCGCGCCATGTACCGGATAGTCCGACAACAGTTTGGGGGCGCTCACCTCGATGCACCATTGAGGCGTCATCGGCCGCCTCGCCCGGTGGCAACGAACCGGTGTTGTTGCCTGTTGCACGAACGAGGGGACCGGCTTCGCAGCCGGTCCCCTCGTGCATGTGCCGTGCGCGCGCGCCTCTGCGTACGCGTGGGGTCTTACGCGTCGAGCGACGCGGTCGACTCCGTCGCGATCGGCTGGATCTCGGCGATGTAGCCCTGACCCCGGACGGTGTGGATGCGCAACCCGATGGGAGCGATCCGGCGCCGGAGCGCCTTGATGCGGGCGTCGACGGAGCGGGCGTTGGGGCTCCCTTCGGGCCAGCCGGTCTTCTCCAGCCGGGCACGCGAGAGCACACGTCCCGGCCGCGCGATGAACGCGGCGGTGAGGCGGGCTTCGATCGGCGAGAGCGCGACCCACTGCTTGCCCCGCCACAACAGCCCATGGTCGCCGAGGATGGGTCGGGCCACGCTGGCGCGGCTCCGCAACTCGACGATGAGTCCCTGCACGTCACGCTCATTCGCCGGAAGACGAATCCACGCGCACAGATCGTCGGACATCTCCGGCGGTTCGGCTTCGGTCGCGACGAGAAACAATCGGGGGGTGTGAGCGCGCGCCAACTCGGCCGCGCGCGCGGCATCCTCGGGCCAATGAACGACGACGACGCCGTCGATCTCGGCCAGCGCATCGAACGTGCGCTCGAACGGAGCATCGAGTAGCTCCATGTTGCATACCTCCATGTCGGCCGGTCGACGCCGGCGCGGTCAGCTCAGTGAGCGACGAGGAGGAGTGGCGGACCGCGCCGCCGGATGTGAAACTGTTCGGCCTGACGGCGCGAGGTGCGCCGACTGCGCGACGCCACGCCCTGCGCCGCGACTCCGGCGAGGGTCATGGTCACGAGCAAGATGCCGGTGACGACAAGACGATGCGAGCGAGCCGTGTTGCCGGCGCTCGAGACCACCGTTGCTTCGTGGTGGACGACGTATGAGCCGCGATCGCCGGGCTGGTTCTGCGCCGTGGACGCGCCGGCGGTCGCCGTGCTCTGGACGCCGAGCACCAGGAGTGAACCGATCACCCCGACGAGGAGTAGGCGCGCGCGGGCCGCGATTGCGACGCCTTCCCGCCCAGAATCCACTCGCAGCATGATCCGTCATCCTAGGGATGATCGCCCGCTTCCAGGATGGCGATCGTGCGACGTAAACCCACACGTCTTTATGACGCTTTTCTGAAGGCGGGTGAGGGTGCGCGGTCCCGGTATTGTCGGTTTCGGTGCGCCGGGAAGCCTGGTCGGCAATCGTCCGACCAATTCCCGAGGAGCACCGTGTTCAACCGGACTGCGACAGCGGCGAGATGCCGTGGATGATGCGATGCGACGGGTGCTGCTCCGCGCCGCGGTGCGCGTGTCCGTGTTCTCGGTGCTTTGGTCGATCGTCATCGGCGCGGGCGCTCTCGCGAGTGGCTTCGTCGCCGGTTCGTTGGCGCTGGTCGGCTTCGGGCTCGACTCCGTCATCGACAGCTCGGCGTCGGTGGTGCTGGTGTGGCGCTTCGGGGTCGAGAGTCGTGACCCGGAGCGAGCCGAACGCGTCGAACGGGTCGCGGCCCGGGTCGTCGGCGCGACGCTGCTCGTCATCGCGCTGTACATCGTGGTCGAATCGGTCCGGGCGCTGGCGACCCACGCCGACCCGAGCAACACGGCGGTCGGCGACGCGATCGCGATCGCTTCGATCCTGGTGCTCCCCGTGGTCGCGAGGGTGAAGTTGCGCTTGGCGGCGAGACTCGGGAGCCGGGCGTTACGCGGCGACGCGGTGCTCACCGCGGCGGGCGCCGTGCTGGCGCTCGTGACACTGGTCGCGCTCGGATTCGACGACGCCTTCGGGTGGTGGTGGTCGGATGCGGTGGCCGCGCTCGTGATCGCCGCGCTCCTCGCGACCGAAGGCGCGCGCTCGCTCGACCTGCTCGGGAAGGACGGTTAGCGCCAATACCGTTCAGTTAGGCGCTCGGATGGTTGCCGTTGGGGGTCCGGTGGGTTGGGGCCAGTGTCGGTGGCGGGCGCGTTTGACGT
>JBEPUZ010000260.1:0-5693 GCA_041691275.1 Actinomycetota bacterium
GAGTGGCCAGGCGCAGCCTGCAGGCCCGGGTGCAGCACCGACACATCATCGAGATAGAGGGCCGGAAGGCGAAGCCGCATGAGTGACGACGAGACGACGGTCGAAGACGACTTCGACGACTTCGAGGAAGGCGACGACGACGACGACTTCGAAGACGACGTCGCACCCGAAGGCAACCGTGTGGTCGGTGCCCGGGCGCGCGCCGCGGTCGAGCACATCGCCCGCCACCTCGTCGACGATCCCGACGGCATCTTCGTCGACGCGAACGAGCGCGGCGACAACGTCACCCTCCTCGTGCACGCGAGCCCCGGCGACCTCGGTCGCATCATCGGCAAGCGCGGGCGCGTCATCCAGGCGGTGCGCCAGGTCGCGCGTGCGGCCGGTGCTACCGAGAACGTGCGCGTCTCCGTCGACGTCGCGGAGTAAGCGCACGGTGGGCGTCGGCGCCCGGCTCGAGGTGGGACGCATCGGACGCGCCCACGGGTTGCAGGGCGAGGTCGTCGTTACACCCGTGAGCAACATCGCGGAGCGGTTTGCCAAGGGCTCGACCCTGTGGGTCGACGACGAGCCGTTGATTATTGCCATGTCGCGCCCGAACCAACATCGTTTCGTCGTGCGCTTCGAAGGCGTCGAAGGTCGCGATGCGGCCGAGGCGCTCCGGGGCAAGATCGTCGAGGCCGAACCGCGGCCCGACGCCCCCGACGGCGAGCTCTGGGTCCACGAGCTCATCGGCTCGCAGGTACGGGAGAAGTCCGGGGTCGAGCGCGGTCGGGTCGTGTCGGTCGAGGCCAACCCCGCGCACGACCTCCTCGTGCTCGAAGGCGGCGCGCTCGTGCCGATGGTCTTCGTCGTCTCGTCCGACTCCGGCGTCGTCGTCATCGACCCGCCGGAGGGTCTGTTCGACCTCTAGGCGCGATCCGCACCGTGCGCATCGACGTTTTCACGATCTTTCCCGACTACCTCGAGGCGCCGTTGCAGGTGTCGTTGCTCGGAAAGGCGCGGGCGGCCGGTGTGCTCGACGTCCGCCTGCACGACCCGCGCGCGTTCACGGCCGATCGCCACCGAAGCGTCGACGACCAGCCCTTCGGGGGCGGGGCAGGCATGGTGATGACGCCCGAGCCGCTGTTCGCCGCGGTCGAAGCCGCGAAGCCGGCACGACCGTTGTTGTTGCTGTCGGCGGGCGGTCGTCGCTTCGACCAGGCCTACGCGCGGGAGCTCGGCACGGCCGACGGGTTCTCGCTGATCTGCGGCCGGTACGAGGGCGTCGACCAGCGGGTTGCCGATCACCTCTGCGACGGTGAGCTCTCGATCGGCGATTTCGTGCTCGCGGGCGGCGAGGGCGCCGCGCTCGTCGTGATCGAAGCCGTCGCCCGGCTCCTGCCGGGCGTGATGGGCAACGAGCTGTCGGCCGACGAGGAGTCGTTCACCGACGGTCGGCTCGAATACCCGCAGTACACCCGCCCCGCCGAGTTCCGGGGTTGGGGCGTGCCCGACGTGCTGCGGTCGGGGGATCACGCCCGGATCGCCCGCTGGCGGGCGGCGCAGGCGCTGCGACGGACACTCGTGCGCCGCCCCGACCTCGTCGGTGACCCTCTCGGCGATGGCGACGCGGCGCTCCTGGCTGAGTTTCCCGGAGAGGGGGAGACCCCGGAGTTCCCTGCGAGCGGGCCGTCCGGCTAACCTCTCGGGTCGCGCTCGCCCGGGCGCGCGCTTCACGGGAGCCCCCTCATGCACCGCACTGATCTCGTCGACCGCGCCGGTCTGCGCGACGACATCCCCGATTTCGGACCCGGCGACACCTTGAAGGTGCACGTCAGGGTCGTGGAGGGCAACCGCGAGCGCGTCCAGGTGTTCCAGGGCGCGGTGATCCGCCGCCAAGGTGGAGGCGTGCGGGAGACCTTCTCCGTGCGCAAGATCAGCTTCGGCGTCGGCGTGGAGCGCACCTTTCCGGTGCATTCGCCGATTATCGCCCGCATCGAGGTGCTCACGCGCGGTGACGTCCGCCGGGCAAAGTTGTACTACCTGCGCGATCGGATCGGAAAGGCCGCAAAGATCAAGGAAAAGCGGTACTAGACCGTTCTGACCTGGCCTTTTAGCCGTCGAGACCGGCCACCGAAGGTGTCGCACGGGGGCCGTACACTGGCCCGGTGAGCGCCGAGGACCTCGAACGGTACGAGACGGAGATCGAGTTGCAGCTGTATCGCGAGTACCGCGATGTGCTGCCCATGTTCCAGTACGTCGTGGAGACGGAACGTCGCTTCTATCTCGCGAACGACGTGAAGCTCGACGCCAAGCAAGAGAACGGGCGTACGTACTTCGAGCTGCAACTGCGCGACGCGTGGGTCTGGGACATGTACCGGCCGACACGATTCGTCGCCGACGTGCACGTCGTCACATTCAAGGACGTCAACATCGAGGAGCTCCCCGGCAAGGAGCTCTGATGACCGACGAGCGCCGCGAGGTCGGCGCTGCCGGTGAAGACGCGGTGGCGCGATGGTACGACGAGCTCGGCTACCGCGTGCTCGCCCGCAACTGGCGGGTACGTGCCGGCGAGATCGACCTCATCGCGCGCATCGGCACGACGCTCGTGTTCTGCGAGGTGAAGACGCGTCGCAGCGATGCGTTCGGTACGCCTGCGGAAGCGGTGACGTTCCGCAAGCAGAGCCGGTTGCGCCGCCTCGCGGTCCAGTGGTTGGGCGAGAACGACGAGCGCGCCGACACCTTGCGGTTCGATGTGGCGTCGGTGAAGCCGGACGGGCGCGGCTCGTGGGTGGTCGACGTGCTCGAAGCCGCGTTCTGAGCGCTACGCGGCCGCGCCTATCGATGTGCATGGGTGCGACTCAGCGCCGGCGGATGCGCGGCAACGGCCGGGGGGCGCGTGGCTTCGGGCTCCGCGTCGCGCGGTACCAACATCCGCTGTGCCAGTGCCGCCGTGCGTCGGGATCGGATCTCGGCACCACGACCTCATGCCCTTCCCCCGGGCGGATCTCGTGGTCGCAGCCGGGACAGCGGTAGATCTTCTCCGCCTGGTAGGGCTGCACGTGGCGCACGTCGACGTCATTGTGGTCGTCGGTCCATCGGTGCGTTGCCATAGTGCGATGAACGGTATCGCCGCGCTCGGCTGTGTCCGTCCCGGTAAACGGAGGCGATGATCTCCGTCAGGCGGTGGGCTGGGCCGACCGGGTATTGGCGCGGGCCTCGATCATCCGGGCCCGGTCGGGCTCCCTCACGCGGCGCAGCCACGCGCCGTGCCACTCCCACGCCGCGTCACATGCCGGGCAGGTCAAGATGACCGATCCGCCCGAAAACATCTCGGCCTCGATCGAGGAATGGTCGTAGGGGCACTGCGTGAGTTCCACATGTCTCTTTCGGCAGGTATCGACGAGAGTTGACACTCAGCGTGGCCAGAACAGCCCGCGTTTGCGCTCGACGTGACCACCGAGCTCGAGCGCTCGAAGGGCGGCGCCGAGGCGCCGGGCGGGGATCGCCACCCTGCGCTCGATCTCGTCGATGGTCGCGGAATGGCCCGCGAGCGTCTGCAACACTGCGTGTTGGTCGGGATCGAGCGGAGTCGGTGGCGCCCGCCAGCCGCCCTCGACGGTGCCGCCCCGGCCGATCGCGAAGAGCACGTCGGAGGGGTCGAGCAGAGGCTTGGCGCCGTCGAACAGCAGCGCGTTGCAGCCCGCCGCGGCCGGATTCCGGCGGGAACCGGGCATGACGTAGACGTCGCGGTTGAAACGCAGGGCATCGTTGGCCGTGATTCGGGTGCCGCCCGTGAGCGTCGCTTCGACGACCACAACAGCGTCCGCGAGCGCTGCGATAATGCGGTTGCGGATCGGGAAGCGCCACGGCAACGGCTGGGTGCCGTATTCGTTTTCGCCCACGATGACGCCCTGTTCGCGGACGCGCTCGTAGAGCCGGGCGTGGCGACGGGGATAGACGACGTCGAGCCCGGTCGCGACGACGCCGACGGTAAGGCCACCGGCGTCGAGCGCGCCCTTGTGGGCGGCGCCGTCGATGCCGATCGCGAGCCCGCTGATCACGGTGATCCCGGCCCGCGCGCAGAACGCGCCGATCTCGGTTGCGTCGGCGATACCCATCGGGGTGGCGGCCCGGGTACCGACGATCGCGATGCGCGCCGCCGCGAACGCATCCGCGCGCTCGCCCTCTCCGAGGAGCACCTCGGGCATCCTGGCGTCGAACATGTCGTCGAGCTCGTCGGCGTCGCGGATCGGGAAATCGTCGCCGCGTTCCCAGCGGTGTGGGCTGCGGATCACCAGAGGTCCTCTCGCATCCACGCGGCACGGTCGACGTGGTCGGCTTCGATTTCGATGGAGTCGTCGAGATCGGCGATCGTGCGCGCGACCCGGCGGATACGGGCCGCGCCTCGTCCGGTCAGACCGCGGATGACGCAGGTGTCGAGCCACACCTGGCGGGCGTCGTCGTTGAGGTGGGTGTAGCGCTCGAGCGCGCCGGCGGGGATGTGCGCGTTGCGACGCCAGTTCGTGCCCCGCAGCCGTACTCCTTGCCGGGCGACCGCAGCTGCCACGCGCGCGGCCACGATCGCCGACGATTCGCCGGGCTCGGGATCGGCTTCGGCCTCCACTTTGACCCGCAGGTCGAATCGGTCGAGGAGCGGCGCCGAGAGCCGGCGGGCGTACCGCATGCGTTGTACGTCGCCGCACTTGCACGTGTCGGGGAGGCGACCGCATGGACACGGATTGGCGCAGGCGATCAACAAGAAGTCGGCCGGGAACTCGATCGTTCCCGACGCCCGGCTCACGCGCACGACGCGCTCCTCGAGAGGTTGGCGCAGAGACTCGAGCGCGTGCACGGGGAACTCCGGGATCTCGTCGAGGAACAGCGCGCCGCGATGCGCCAGGCTCACCTCGCCGGGCCGGACGCGGCTCGAGCCGCCGCCGATGAGGGAGACCATCGACGCGCTGTGGTGCGGTTGGCGGAAGGGCGGATCGATCCGAAGCGTCGGGCCTCGATGGTTCCCCGCCGCGGAATGGATCTTGGTGACCTCGAGCGCCTCGGCCCGATCGAGGGGAGCCAGGATTGTCGGCAGCCGGCGCGCCAGCATCGTCTTGCCGACGCCGGGCGGACCGACCATGAGCAGATGGTGTGATCCCGCGGCGGCCACGGCGAGAGCGTGCCGGGCCTGCTGTTGACCGCGTACGTCGGCGAGGTCGAGGGGTTCGTCGCCCTCGCGCAGCATTGTTTCCATCGGCGGGGGATCGGGCGGATCGGGCCACGCGGATTCGCCTTTCAGGCACAGGTGGAGCTCGCCGAGCGTGCGCGCCACCCGCACCAACGCGTCGGGTACCAGCGCCGCTTCCGCCGCGTTCGCGGCGGGGACGATGACGTGGTCGACGCCGGCTCGTACGAGTGCGTCGACGAGGGCGAGGGTGCCGACGACGGGCCGCACACCTCCGTCGAGCCCGAGCTCACCCAGCACACCGACGCGATCGAGCACGCCCGCGGGCAATCCTCCGGCCGCGCACGTCAATGCGAGCGCGACCGCCAGCTCGAGCCCGGCACCGGTCTTGCGGACCGACGCGGGCGCGAGGTTCACGGTCACGCGTTGCTGCGGATACTCGAGCCCGGACGAGAGCAACGCGGCGCGCACGCGTTCTCTCGACTCGCGTCCGGCGGCGTCGGGCAGCCCGACGACGGTGTAGCCCGGCAGA
>JBEPUZ010000261.1:0-5685 GCA_041691275.1 Actinomycetota bacterium
GCGGGAGCGCCGCTGCGATTGGTTTTCGACCGACACGACGAGGGCGCCTGCACCGACCGCGTGCTCGTGCCGGCGCTCGGCATTGACGCGTCGTTGGCCGCCCACGCACAAACAACAGTCGACCTCCCATCGCTCGACGCTGGCCACTACGACTTCTCGTGCGGAATGCAGATGGTGCATGGACAGATCGACGTGTCAGAAGCGGCCGATGCGACCACCGCGACTCCGGTCGACGCCGCGACACCTGCGCCCCGGCCGACGCCGGTTGTCGTTCCGGCCGTCGTGCGCGACGGTTCTGCTCGTCCGAAGACCGGCGCTGGATCCGACGAGGCGGCCGAACGCAACGCCGAGATCGCAGACCTTGGCCGCCGAGTAGCCGTCGGCGCCGTCCTCACGATTCCGGTTCTCTTTGGTGTGATGGTGGACGACTTTCTGCACGCGACATGGCTGCCGAGCCTGCTCATCAATCCGTGGTTCGCCCTGGCGCTGATCACGCCGGTGTTCCTCTACACGGGCTGGCCTCTCCACCGCACAGGCTGGCTCGGGCTGGCGCACCGCAGCCCCGACATGAACTCACTCATCACCCTCGGCACCTTCGCGGCATACCTCTACAGCCTCGTCATCACGATCGCTCCATCCCTGGCCCCGGTGAAATTGCGCGGCGTCTACTACGAGGAAGTGGGGTTCATCCTGACGGTGATCCTCTTCGGAAGGCTCATCGAAACGCGAGCCAAGGCGGGCACCGGCGAAGCCATCCGTGCGCTTCTGGGTCTGCAAGCTCGAACAGCGCGTGTTGTTCGAGACGGCGTGGAGAGCGAGCTTCCCATCGAGGACGTCCTTCCGGGCGACGTCGTGCTGGTTCGTCCGGGCGAGAAGATCCCCGTCGACGGCGAGGTCGTCGATGGTCACTCGGCGGTCGACGAGTCGATGGTGACCGGGGAATCGATTCCGGTCGAGAAGGATGCCGGCACGCAGGTCGTTGGCGCGACGGTGAACGGCACCGGATCGCTGCGCATTCGCGCGACACGTGTCGGGTCCGACAGTGTGCTCTCGCAGATTGTGGACATGGTGCGACGCGCCCAGGCGTCCCGTGCCCCGATCCAGCGCCTCGTCGATCAGGTCTCTTCCGTCTTCGTCCCGGCCGTCATCTTCATCGCCTTGGGTGCGTTTGCGGTGTGGTTCGTGGCCGGTCCGACTCCGCAGTTCACCTACGCCTTGATCATCGCCGTGACGGTGCTCGTCATCGCGTGCCCCTGTGCCCTGGGGCTCGCAACGCCGCTCACCGTGATGGTGGGGACGGGCAAGGCAGCGACATCGGGCATCCTCATTCGCTCAGCCGAGGCGCTGGAGACTGCCGGACGTCTCGACACGATGGTCCTCGACAAGACCGGCACGATCACGGCCGGGCATCCGGCGCTGACCGATGTCATCGTTCTCGATGGCGTCGATGAGGAGCTCATGCTCGGCCTTGCGGCAGCGGCCGAAGCCGATTCCGAGCATCCGCTTGCGTCGGCAATCGTCGACGGCGCGGCCGAGCGGCGGATCGCGCCACTCAAGGCGACCGCCTTCGAGTCGGTCACGGGTCAGGGCGTTCGTGCCACCGTCGACGGTCGGGTCGTCCTGGTCGGCAACGCGCGGTTCCTCCAGGCATCAGGCATCGATCCGGGTCGCCTTGTCGAACCCGCAGAGACGCTGTCGAGCGACGGAAAGACGGCGATGCTCGTCGCCATCGACGGCGCTGCGGCCGGATTGATCGGCGTCGCGGACCCTGTGAAGACCGATTCTGCCGAGGCGGTGGCCGCTCTGCATGAGCTTGGCCTGCGCGTCGTCATGATGACCGGAGACGCAAGACGCACTGCCGAGGCGGTAGCGCGCAGCGTCGGCATCGACACGGTGCTCGCCGAGGTGCGGCCCGAGGACAAGGCGCAAGAGGTAGCGCGTCTGCAGGCCGAGGGGCGGCGGGTCGGAATGGTCGGTGACGGAATCAACGACGCTCCTGCGCTCGCCAAGGCAGATGTCGGCCTGGCCATCGGAACCGGCACCGATGTCGCCATCGAGGCCGCTGACATCACGCTGATGTCCGGTTCTCTCGGTGGCGTTCCCGAGGCGATCTCGCTGTCGAAAGCAACGATGCGCAACATCCGCCAGAACCTCGTCCTCGCCTTCGGCTACAACGTCGTCGGCATCCCGGTCGCCGCCGGCCTGCTGTACCCGTTCTTCGGGATCGTGCTCTCGCCGATGATCGCGGCCGGGGCTATGGCCCTCTCGTCGCTCTCCGTCGTGACGAATGCGAACCGACTGCGGCGAACGCATGTCGCAGATCCACATTCCGGTGCAACCGCCGCGACCGTCTCGAGCCCAGCTCCGGACACCGGCGTCAAGTAGAGCGCGGTCTCCCCTCGCAGGCGGTTCCCACTCGTCCGCGCGTGGAGATCACATAGGCGAACGTACCGTCGACAAGTTGGTCCGAAGTCTTCTTCATGCATCTCCCACCGCGCGCCGCCGCCCTGCGCCTTGGTGGCGACATCGCTGAGAGTGCCGGCGGTCGTGATTCGCCTGTTGGCCCGTCGGTTGCTCACCTGATCCTCGCGCTCGCCATGAAGACTGAACGCACGGTCTCGTGGCTCACAGAAGCGCTTGGCGGGCCTGCAGGCGACGTTCATCCTTGATCGACCCGGACGGAGTCGCGTGCGCTCCGGAGCTCGGCCACGGCTCGCGTCGGGTTCGTGAGGAGTAACTGGTGATCCGCGCCCGACCATTCTGCGAGCGACACGTTCGGGTGCGTCGCAGCGGCGCGTTCGAGGCGCCTCCGGTCGGGAATTGCGTCGTCGAGACCGATGACGAAGCGGACCGGAACCGTGAGCTCGTCGAGCACGCCGATGCCGCTTCCGCCGAGGAGGACATCCCGGACGGTCTCCGAGTACGACGCCCAAGTGTGACGCACCGCGTCGCGCGCAACCGCGCCGGGGAGATCGGGGCGGAGGAACACGGCGAGCCGCGCGGCAGCGGACCGGTGGTCACACACCCATCGGCAGACGGAGTGTGCAAGCGGCGTCTCGAGCGCGAAGAGCCGTTCCATGAGACCGAGCTTGGCGATGTGAGCACGCGCGTCTTCCCGGTTGGCGTACAGGGGCGGTGCGAACGCAACGACGGCACGCACCAGTTCGGGATGTCGTCGAGCGAGGTGCAGCGCAACCAGGCACCCGGTCGAATGTGCACCGACGACAGCCGCCGTGTCCGAACCGCACGCTTCGCGCAGACAGGCAGCAACGGCGTCGGCGTGTTCGTCGGGCCCGTAGCCGTGAGCGGGTTTCGGCGACGCGCCGAAGCCCAGGAGGTCGGGGACCACGAGACGACCCTCCACAGACAGCCCGTCGAAGACTGCGCCCCAATACCCGTTCGAGGCGGCAAGGCCGTGCAACAACAAGATCGGGACGCCACCGCTGCCCCGGCTGCGGACTGCCAACGGGCCGTCCTCGACCGCGTCGGTTGGTGCTGTCCAATCGACCCGGCTCCGCCGCTGGGCCAACCGGAGATACCCGGCAGTGGCGGCGACGACGGGAAGGACGCCGGCGCCGGCAACGGCGGTGCGCGTACGCATCGAGCGAGCCTGACACGCGCCGGTACGTTTCGCCAGAGACTCGGGCCAAGCTCGCACAGAATCTGATCAAAGCTCGCGCGGCGCGCGCGGCGAACCAGAAGAGGCATCAGGACGACGAAGAAGGTCGCTCCGGCACGCAAGAAGCGGGTAGGCGCAAAGAATGGGTGAACGGGCGACGCCGGCCGCCGCACGGGTCCCAGTCCGGCGCTGCGCGAGCCTCTCGCACCCGGATGCCCTTTGCTGCAGTCAATGAGTTCATATTGAAACTGAGTCGCGCGGTTAGGCTGCGGCCCGTGGCACGAGGTCCGGGACGTCCGGCGAAGCCGACGGAGTTCGATCAGGCGACTCTGAAGGCGGCGCGTCGGGCACTGCTGGAGGCGGCGCGAGTGTTGCGATTGCCGCGGGTGCGGTATCCGGCATCGACTCGGCGTGAACCGAAGGGGACTCTGGACGCACCGCGCCATCTCGATGTCGCGGTTTTGGCGCTTGAGCTCAGCCACGTGATGGAACGGTTGGCGGGCGATCACGTCGCTCTGGCCCGGGAGCTCGACGAGGTGACGTGGGAAGACGTTGGTGCGGCGTTCGGCATTTCGATGCAGTCCGCACATCATCGTTTCCGGGAACCGTCATAGCTCGACACCCGCGTCCAGCTCGCGGCGCGTTGTGGCGCCCGTAGCGACGACGGCGTTGATCGCAGACGCGGCGAGGTCGTATTCACGGGCCGCTTCACGCAGAGCGGGCCGTTCGCCGATGAGTCGTGCGCGCTGGCTGTCCTCATCCGAAAACGCGCCGGGATTGCGAGCGCGATAGACGGCCGTCGCGGCGACGGCGTGCCGCCAGGCGCGCCGGTCGCGTTGGAGCGTCGGTTCGGGACCGAGGACGTCGCGGACCGCCGTGTCGGGGTTGTTGACGGCGGCGACGCGAATTTGGGTCTCGCGCGCGCGTTCGGCGCGCCGCACGACTTGGTGTTCGGCGACGAGGTCGGAGTGGGCTTCGAGCCAGTCATGCCGGACCGCCTGCAGACCTTCATGGTTGGCGAGACGCGCGGAGGTGTGGGTGAGCGCGCGGTCGAGCGCCCGGAGCGCGGTGCGGGCTCGGTCCGGTCCTCGCTTCTGTTTCTCGCGTTCGCTCGGCGCATCGGTTTCGACAAGGCCGTCGATGTTTCGCGCTTCGGTCCAGGCCTGTTGGCGAGCGCGGATGGACTCGATCGTGTAGGTATCTTTCTGGATCGCCTGGGTCATGTCGGCTGGCGCCCGCCGTATCTGCGCGTCGAGTTGCCGCCGTCTTGCGGTCAGTTCGGCGAGCGTGGTGCCGGCGAGCGTCGCGGCGACTACGTCGAGGTCGGGCGATGCGTCGGCGGCCATGTGCGCGCTGCGTCGCCGCCCGAGGGCGTGGGCGATGTCGCTTATGCCGAACGGCTGTGACTCGGCGGGCGTGTGGGCGAGTTCGTTGTCGTTGTCCGAATGGTTGCCGTCGACGATGTAGATGTGGGCGCTCAGGCGACCGCGGGTGAGCGCGACGTAGCCCTCCTCGAACGAGGACAGGTCGGTCGGGTGGTAGCGGGCGACCTGATGGGTTGCACCTTGGACGCCGTAGCTGGTGCGGGCGTAGCCGTGTTCGAGTCGGCCGGCGATGAGGTAGGTGTTCGGGACGCGGATCGTGCCTTCCCGGTCGAACGCCACCACAAGCTCGTGGCGGTCGGCGTCGGTTTCGATGATGGTTCCGGTGCTGCCGTTCTTGACGGACTCGCGTCCACCGGGCGCGCGGAGGCGGCGTTCGTTGCGGCGGGCGACGACCTCGTCGCCCACCATGAACTCGCGGCCTGCGATCACGAGCGGTTCGCCCGAGAGCTCACCGTTCGCTTTGAGGAGCGCGCGGGCGCGGTCGTTGAGCGCACGGCGGGTGGAGTTCGGGCCCGCGATCATCGGATCGACCTGTTCGTGCAGCCGGGCGGCGTACCAGTCCGCGACGATCGCGTCGAAGGACTCCCCCGCGGTGCGGGAACGGACCACTTTGCCGGCCTCGTCGTAGCGGCCGAGCGCGTCGGCGACGTGCCCGTCGCGATACTCCGCGATCGCGAGCCG
>JBEPUZ010000262.1:0-5652 GCA_041691275.1 Actinomycetota bacterium
AAGAGGTGCGCGAGCACGATCCTCCAGAATCAGGAGTGCCCACCCTGACGCTCACAGCACACGCGCGTTTCAGGGAGGTATCGATGATGGTGATGATCGGTATCGACCCGCACAAGGGGTCGCACACGGCCGTCGCGATCGACGCGAACGACGAACAGCTCGCGAAGATCCAGGTGTGTTCCGGCCCGCGTCAACTCGAGCAGCTGCTCGCTTGGGCAGCCGAGTTCGGTGAACGGACGTGGGCGGTGGAGTCGGCGGGCGGGCTCGGCTATCTCCTCGCGCAGCAGCTCGTCGGCTCGGGCGAGCAGGTGTTGGATGTGCCGCCGACGTTGGCGTCACGAGTACGCGTGCACGCGCTGCTGATCGAGCTCGTCGCGGGCGGTCTTTCCAAGGAAATCACCGGAACGCGGTCCAAGAGCTCCTCGACGGTGTGACGCCCACGGACCCGGTCGCGCAGATCCGTCACGATCTCGCGTGCGAGCATCTCGACGATCTTCGTCACCTCGACGCTCAGATGCGATCGTCGAAACGGCGGCTCGAAGCCGCGGTGCGTGCGTCGGGAACGACCGTGACCGACATCTTCGGGGTCGGGCCCGTCGTCGCCGCGATGGTCATCGGCCACACACGCAACATCGACCGGTTCGCGGACCGCGATCACTTCGCCGCCTACGCGGGAACCGCGCGATCGGAACTCGCCATAGCGACACCGGATCGGGCATTCTGCGTGGGTGTCTGGTCCTCGATCGCGAAGGTAGAGATCAAGATGCTGATCAGAGTCGCCGAAGCCGGTGATATCGAGGCCGTCGAGGCCATCCGCTACGCCGCGCTCTCCGCCAGCGCGCCGAGCGTGTACTCACCGCGGGAAGTCGGCGAGCTTCTCGATGACATTGACCTCGACGAACTTCGCGCCATGGTCAAGGATCGGCAGCTCTTCGTTGCCGAGACCGAGGGACTCACCGTTGGATGCGCCGGTTGGCGAGGCGAGTACCTTCGACACGTGTATGTAGCCCCGGAATCGGAACGAGGAGGCCTCGGGACCCGCTTGGTAACTCGCGCCGAGTCCGACTTCCGGGACCGAACATCCGCGGCGGAGATCCATGTGGGCTCGGTTCTCTACGCCCGGCGGTTTTACGAAAAGCTCGGTTACGAACTAGTCACCGAGGACCGCGCGGGAAGCGAGCCCTTCCAGATGAAGAAGGGCTTCGCTGCCACGTCGCCCGACCCCATGACTGCCGATCGGGCGCTGGAATAACGGCGCCAGACCGGGCATTCTGCTCGGGTTCGCGATTGCAAGCCCAGGCGGTTGATCGAGGCCAATATCGGGTCTCCTACCCGGCGTTCTGGAACACCTCGCGGTGTCCTCGATTGACTATCTCGGCCAGACTTGAGATCGCAGACTCAACGGCCGCAGTCGGTCATGCTTCGAGGGGGGAGAGTGGGTCAAGTAGACCGTGTTGCATCGCAAACAGCGCGGCGGTTGAGCGCGTCGACGCGCCGATCTTGGTGTAGATGCGTTCGATGTGTGTGCCGGCTGTCTTGGGGGTGATGCCGAGTGCGTGGGCGACTTGGCGGTTGGATGCGCCGCGAGCGATAAGCGTGAGTACCTCGATCTCGCGTGCTGTGAGTCCGGCGGGTCCGCTGCGGCGCTGGCGTCGCTTCTGACCGGCCGCGGCGAGTACCGCGTCGACCGCGTTGCCATCGAGGTGACCGGCGCGTACTTCGGCGTGAATTTCCTTCGCTGCTTGTGGCGCGCTCAGCGCGGCCCGGTGTGGTCGGGGCTCGGTCATGGCGTGGTAGACGTCGGCGGCGGCGAGCAGGCGGCTGGGCATGGAGAGTGAGGGCCCGCCGAGTGCGCGGTGGTAGCCGGAGCCGTCGAGTCGTTCGTGGTGCGATGCCGCGATGGCTCCGTAGCATGCGAGCGCGGGGGGCTGCGCGAGCATGCGCTCGGTGTAGTAGGTGTGAAGCCGAACTCGTTCGCGTTCAGCGGTTGTGAGCGGTCCCGGCTTGTCCCAGATGGTGGCGGGGATGCCGTGGCGTCCGAGGTCGTGGAGCAGCCCGGCGCGTCGAGTCGCGACGAGGTCTTGTGCGGGCAGGCCGATGTCCGTGGCGGCAATTGCGGCGAGGTCGGCGACGCCGCGGGAGTGACCGGTGAGGAATGGTGAGCGGAGATCTGTGAAGTCGGCGACTGCTTCGAGTGCGTTGTCGATTTCGGGATCTTCGAGCCTTGCGCGCAGGCCGGGCTCATTCTCGATGAGTGCAATCCAATCGACGTCCCCGTCGGTGGCTTCGAGCAGCTCTGGCGCGTGGAGACAGAGCTGATCGACGATGTTCGGGTCGAGCTGTTTCCCCCGTCGTTCGCGGGCGACCTCGCGGGCGGCGTCGATGCCGTGTTGGTGGTAATAGACCTCGACGACGTCAGCGACATGGAAGAGTCGGATTGGCAGCGCGATCTCTTCGCCTCCGACTCCCGCTGGGACGCCATTGCCGTCCCAGCGGGCGAACATCTGTTTGAGCGGCTCTTGTACGTTGGGTCCAAGACCGAGCCGTTCGGCGAGGCGCGCGGTGGAGATGCAATGGGACATGAGACCGCGCTGGACATCATGCCCTCCGCTGACGACGAGGCTGGTTGCGAGCCGGAGGCGTTGCAGCGCGGGCGCGCCGGCGCCGACATGACGCAGCATGAACCCGAGCATCGGGAGCCCGGCGAGGTCGATCTCGTAGCTGTCGGCACGGAAGGCGATGTCGTCGCCGAACCATCTCGCGACCTCGTAGGTGTCGGCGACGCACCCGACCCACGCGAGCAACGCAACGTAGTAGAGGTCTGCGCGCTGTTGGTCGTCGAGACCGATCCATTCCGCGAGGCGAGCTGTAATGCGCCAGGACCGCAGCACGTGTTCCATCGGCTGGCCGAGGCCTAGATCACTCGCGATCGAGAACGCGGCGACCAACTCGGCCAGACGCAAGCCCCCGTTGTCCTCGCTTGGCATGACAGCAGCGTAGAAGGCGGTCTCGGCGCGTGTTGCCACTCGTTTTGTGGGGTGAACTCCCGACGACGGCACCGACGGTGATCCGTATCGTTGCAGTGTCGAAGGAGGGCACCATGCGACCTACGGATGCAACCAGCGAGGTCAAGTCGGCTCGATGGTCGTTGGCGGGCCTCTTCCTAGAGGGTTTCGCGGTGCGTGATTACGAACGCGTCGTTGCGACGCTCGATCCGCACGTCCGGTTCCGAGCGCTGCTTCCTCCAGGGCTTTCGGAGTGGCGAGGGCCAGAGGCCGTCGCCGATGCGCTGCAATCGTGGTTCGGGTCGGCCGAGGAGTTCGAAGTCGTCGACGCGACAATCGGCGAGGTCGCCGGGCGGCTCCACATGTCGTGGCGCGTACGAGTCCGTCCTGCGCCGTTCGGTATCGGCGACGGCTGGCATCTCATCGAGCAACACGCGTACGCAGACGTCGCGGGGTCGATTGAGGCTCTGGACGTGCTGTGCTCTGGCTTCCGGGCCGAACCCATGAACGTGTGATGCAGACCCACGAAACTGAATCATCTCTCAACAAGAAGGGAAGTGTGAAATGGCAGCCGACGACAAGGTTGTGATCGGCCAAACCCACGGATCCGACGATCCCGAAAGCGTGCTGATCGGTTACCTCCTCGGGGTCGAGGCCCTCCGCGCGGGCAAAGAGGTCGTCATGTGGCTTACCAAGGACGGCATCCACATCGCGACCCAGGGCTACTCCGATGGGCTCTCGGTGCCCGACGCGCCGTCAATCAAGGATCTCCACGCCGAATACGTGGAGAAAGGCGGACGCTTCTTCGCCTGTCCCGTATGTGTCAAGACTCGGAAGCTCGAATCGGCTGCCTGGGTCAAGGGCGCGGAAGTGAAGGGCGCTCCGTCGGTGTATGAGTTCAGCAAAGGTGGGGCGCTGACGTTCAACTACTGACGCAGCGTCGAGCCGGCGCCACGACGATCAGATGTTGAACCCCCGCCGTGGGGATGAAGCCAGTGGTCGAACGGTTCGCCGACGGCAACGAGGAATCGAGCATGAACGAGCCGCGCTTCGACCAGGACGCGCAATCTGGATTCGCGCCCGCGCGTGGCGATCATTGGGAGATCGTCTACACGACAGCGGCGTCGATGGACCTGAGTTGGTACGAACGCGAGCCTGTCACCTCGCTGCGGCTTATCAAGGAGATCACGTCCGAACCCTCTGCTGCCGTGATCGACATCGGAGCGGGCACGTCATCGCTCGTCGATCGGCTGCTGGCAAGAGAATTCACCGACGTCACCGTGCTCGACATCGCCCAACACGCGCTGACGGAGGTACAACAACGGCTCGGCGATCGTGCGAAGCTCGTCACGTTCGTGCACCAAGACGCGCTGACATGGAAGCCCGACCGTCAATACGACATCTGGCACGATCGCGCGGTCTTCCATTTCCTCACCGACACCTCGGCGCGCGACCGGTATGTTGACCTCGCAGCCCGCTCGATTCGCCACGGTGGCGTCCTTGTGCTCGCGACCTTCGCCGAAGACGGCCCGACCCACTGTTCAGGGCTGCCCGTCGCTCGTTACACCACCCACGATCTCGAAGACGCGTTCGCGGCTTCGTGCTCACTGGTCAAGAACGAACGCGAGGAACACATCACGCCCGCCGGAATCGTCCAACCCTTCACATGGGCCGTTCTCCGACGCATGTAGCCGCGCCTCGCGGTGGTACGAGACGACGCCGGCAACGAAGATGCGAAGATGACAGAACCGAACGTGGACATCGTCATCGACTGCGTCGACCCTGAGACACTCGCGGACTTTTGGGCGGAAGCGCTCGGATACACGAAGGCCGGATTCTTCGATCCGTACTTCGTCCTACTCCCGACCGTGCGCGAACACCCACCCGTCATGTTGCAACGTGTGCCCGAACCAAAGAACGGAAAGGCCCGGATTCACTTCGACCTACGAGTCCCAGACATCGAAGCGGAGGCTCGGCGGCTCGAACAGCTCGGCGCCCGACGATTCGACATCGGTCAAGGGCCCGAGCCAGGATGGATCGCAATGGCCGACCCGGAAGGCAACGAGTTCTGCGTCTGTCCCGGCGTCCCACTACCGCCCGTGTCGTAGGCCGAACTCGCGCCAGCGAGGCGTCCCCGATGTGCCGTTCTGGGACGCTCGCGATCGCGAGTAGCGGCGGCCCATGACGCGCAGTCGGCCCGCGCCATATCTGCCGATCGGCACTCGCTTGAGCGAGCCGGATCGGGCAATATGCGCTCGTGGCGGTCCAGACGCGCGAGGTCCCTTGATCGAAGCGTCGACCGTTGACAATCGTCGCCGCGATTCTCGGAGCCCTGCTGATCCTCGAAGGTTCGTTGTCTCTTATATGGCCGCAGGAGGTTCCGCGGCTCGCGTTCCTTCCTAGGCCGCCGGAGCGATCCTGGAACGACGGGTGCAATTCCCATCACGTCTCGTACGCGCGCAGCGGCGTGTACTGGGCGCCCGACGAGTCTGACTCCATAAACAAGTGCTTGAGGGGTCAGTAGTCGCTCACCGACGCGCACCGAACTGCCGCTCTGAACGCGGAGATCGCCCGGCCAGTGCGATACGCGCCCGGGTCCCACTTGGCGTCAGGCCGACATTCCGAATCAGGCGCTTGCGAATACCTC
>JBEPUZ010000263.1:0-5628 GCA_041691275.1 Actinomycetota bacterium
ACGGCGCACCCGCCCGACCGGCGATCCCGAGGTCACGTAGGAAACGCACGGGCTACGTCCGCTCGCGCACACGCGCACGATATCGGGGCGAGGAAGAATCGATCGATCGCCCGGACGGGCGCGAACATTGCCCGATGCCGATGCCGGGGACCGACGCAGTCGCATGGCTCCGGCGCATGGGGATCGGCCGAGGCGATCTCCTCGCGCTGGTCGTGGCGCCCGGAGTCGGCGCCGCGATGGCGACACCTGCCGCGCAGTTCTGCGTCGCGGTGGAGAACGACGATCCCGCGCGCGTGGTGCAGTGCGTCGAGGACCAGCTCCGGCCCCGATGGGTCATGTGGTCGAACGCGACCGCCGGGGTCCTCGTCGATGCCGGCGTGCGGGTCGCGACGTCGTGGGACATCGCCGCCGTGCACCGACTCCTCTTCGGAGGTTGGCGCGCAGGTCCGGGGCGCGTATGGGCCCAGCTGCACGACCTCGCGCTCGACACCATCCCCGATGCCAGGCCACCCGATCTGTTCAGCCACGCGGCCAGCGGCGACAGCGCGCCCGAAGACCCGATCCGTCCCGACGGTTACCTGCGGCCCGACTGGGCGAGCGCGGGTTGGTCGACCACGACCGAACGGTTGTCGGTCTGGGCGGGATTGGCGGCGCGCGTGGCCGAACTCCAACAGCAGGTGATACAGACGCGGCCCGACGCGCGACGCGCGGCGATGACGGTGCGCACCGAGTCGGCGGCCGAGTTGCTGTGCGCGGAGCTCTCGGCCGACGGCCTCCCGGTCGACCGCACGGTCGCAGAAGGGATCATCGGCGCGCTCGTCGGTCACCGGCCGCGTTCCGACGCGGAAGCGGCCGAGCAACGCGCTCGGCGTGACGCTGAGGTGATGCGGCACGCACCTACCGGCTTCAGTTGCGACCTTCGGAGTCCGGGGCAGGTGAAGGCGCTGCTCGAACGGATCGGCGTCGACGTTCCCGACACCCGCGCTTCGAGGCTCGAGGCGTTGCGAGACACCCATCCGCTGATCGGCGCGCTGCTCGTGTGGCGCAAGTCGGAGCGGGTCAACACGACCTACGGATACACCTGGCTCGACGAGAACCTCGCCGCCGACGGCCGGCTGCGAGGCGCGTGGTCGGGATCCGACGGCGCGGCCGGTCGCATGACCGCATCAGCAGGCCTCCACAACATGCCCGCCGACATGCGCGACGCGGTCGTGGCGGAACCGGGTCACGTCTTCGTTCGCGCCGACCTCGGTCAGATCGAACCTCGCGTCCTCGCGGCGGTGTCGGGCGACTCCGCGCTCGCGCGGGCGACCGTCGACGACGATCTGTACGCATCGGTCGCGCGGCAACTGGGTGTCGACCGGTCGACGGCCAAGGTCGCGGTGCTGGGTGCGATGTACGGCCAGACGACCGGGCACGGGGCGCGGGCGTTGCGCGGGCTGGAGTCGGCGTATCCGGTGGCGATGGCGTATCTGCTCGAGGCCGACATCGCCGGGCAGGAGGGACGATCGCTGCGCACGTACGGCGGCCGGCACATCTCGATGCAACCCATGCGTTCCGACGACGAGACCGGCGACCGCGAGACGCGCGCCCGGGCCGCCGCGCAGGGCCGTTACGGTCGCAACGCCGTCGTCCAGGGTGCCGCCGCCGAGCTCTTCAAGACCTGGGCGGTGACAGTGCGCGCCCGGGCGTCGGTGCTCGCCGCGCGCATCGTGTTGTGCCTGCACGACGAGCTCTTGGTGCACGTGCCGATCGAAAGCGGCGACCGCGTCGCGGAGCTGCTCGAGGCCGGCCTGCAGGAGGCGGCGCACAGATGGGCGCCGGACACGTCGGTCCGCTTCGTCGCCGACATCAGCGTGATCCCGCGCTGGTCCGACGCGAAGGACTGATCACCAGTCGGGCTGTGCGAGAAAACCGCCCACAGGGCGGAAAACTCGCACAACTGTTGCGGGGGGTGGGGGGGGTCAGACGCGGTCAGACGCGGTCGAGCTCCAGCATCTTGATCGCGTTGCCGCGCAGGATCTTGTAGGCGAGGTCGTCGGAGAGGCCTTCCAGCACCTTCTCGCAGTACGCCTTCGAGTTCGGCCACGTCGTGTCGGTGTGCGGGTAGTCGGTCTCGAAACAGATCTGGTCCTCGCCGACCTCTTTGATCGAGTTCACGCCGTGCTGATCCCACGTGAAGCACCCGAACACCCGGCCGTAGTAATACGACGACGGCGGCTCCGGGCACAGCTTCTTGGCGTGGATCCACGCGTCGTGCTGTTCCCAGACGGTGTCGGCGCGCTCCAGCGCGTACGGGATCCATCCGACCTGGCCCTCGGAGTACGCGATCTTCAGCTTCGGGAACTGCGCCATCTTCCCCGAGAACAAGAAGTCGCCCAACGAAGCCATCGAGTTGTTGAACGCCACCATCGCGCCCACGCCGGGAGGAGCATCCTTCGACGACGCCGGGTCACTCGACGACGAACCGACGTGCATGCACACCGTCGTACCCGTCTGCGACGCGGCGTCGAACATCGGGTCCCAATAACCGGTGTGGATGCTGTCGAGCCCGAGCCGGGTCGGCAGCTCCGAGAACGCGACCGCGCGCACCCCGCGCGCCGCGTTGCGCTTGATCTCTTCGACTGCGAGCTGCACGTCCCACAACGGCATGATGCAGAGCGGGATGTTGATCCCGATCGCGGGATCACACCACTCCTCCACCATCCAGTCGTTGTAGGCGCGCACGCACGCCAACCCGAGCTCTTTGTCCTCGGCTTCGTAGAACGTCTGCCCGCAGAACCGGGGGAACGTCGGGAACGGCAACGAGCCGTCGACCCAATTGAGCTCGAAGTCCTTCTTGCGCTCGTGCGGATCCCAGCAACCCGGGCGCATGTCGTCGTAGGTGGTCGCCGACATCGTCATGATCGACTTGTTGAACTTCGTCAGATCACCGCCGGGCGTGGCGTCCTTCGGGATCGCGACGAACTTCTTCTGCACGTAGATGAGCTGACCGTCGTAGATCCACGCGTCGCCCCACTCGCCCTCGGGATCCTCGGGCATGATGTATTTGGCGCCGCGGCGGGCCCGGAACTTGCCCCAACGCTTGCGCTCGACGTGCGGGCCCCGCTCGCGCCACTTCTCCGGCAACCAGGTCTGCCAGACGTGGGCGGGCTCGACGACGTGATCGTCGACGCTGATGATCTTCGGGAGCTCCATGACGTCCTCTTTCGTGCGATGCCGGCTCGCCCGGCCGGGCGTAACTGACGCTGGCGTCAGTTTATGCAGCCCCGCCTCGGGAGCGCCCGTGGAGCGTCCGAGGATTCAGCGCTCCGGGAATTCACAACCCGGCGAGGCCAAGTGCGTAGCGTCGGGCTCCACCGAGTCGTGACATCGCCGAGAGGAACCGGAACATGGAGATCGAGGGGAAGAAGGCCGTCGTCGTGGGCGGCGCGTCGGGAATGGCGCGCGCGTCGGCCGAGCTCCTCCACGCGAAGGGAGCGGCGATAGCCATCCTCGATCTTCCGACTTCGGCCGGCGCCGACGTCGCGAAGGGTCTCGGCGGCTCGTTCCATCCCGTCGACGTCACCGACGAAGACAGTGTCGAGCAGGCGCTGGACGACGCCGCGAAAGCGCTGGGCGGCATCCACATCGCGGTCAACACCGCAGGCGGCGGAACCGCGGCCCGCACGCTCGGCAAGGACGGTCCGCATCCGTTGGCGGAGTTTCGCCGCGTGGTCGAGCTCAACCTGATCGCGACCTTCAACCTCAACCGGCTCCAAGCGCTGCACATGTCTCGCAACGAGCCCGAGGACGGAGAGCGCGGTGTCATCATCGACACCGCATCGATCGCCGCGTTCGAAGGCCAGATCGGTCAGGTCGCGTACACGGCCGCGAAGGCAGGCATCGCGGGGATGATGCTCACGATGGCGCGCGACCTCGGGACCCTCGGCATTCGCGCGGTGGCGATCGCGCCCAGCCTGTTCAGCACGGGCATCACCGAGGGAATCCCCGACGAGTTCGCGGCGATGCTGACCAAGGACGCCGCGTTCCCGAAGCGCATGGGACGACCGGAGGAATACGGCCGCCTCGTGGTTGCCATCGTCGAGACCCCGATGCTGAACGGCTCGACGATCCGGCTCGACGCCGGGCAGCGCTTCGCACCGAAATGACCGGCGGCTGGGACGAAGTCCTAGGCGACCTGGAGCGCCGTCGTGAGGCGTCGCGGTCGATGGGGGGCGAGGAGCGCCTCCGCAAGCACCGCGACGCGGGAAAGCTCGACGTCCGCGCCCGGATCGATCACCTGCTCGATCCGCAGTCGTTCCAGGAGCTGGGCACACTCGTCGGCGGCGAAGAAGCGCCCGCCGACGCGGTGGTGATGGGTTCCGGTCGTATTCACGGCCGACCGGTCATGGTCGCGGCCGAGGACTTCACCGTGAAGGCGGGCACCATCAGCGCCGCCGCGAACTCCAAGCGCTACCGGGTGGCGGAGCTCGCGGTCCTCGACCGCGTGCCGCTCGTCATGTTGCTCGAAGGCGCGGGGTACCGGGCCGACGGGCGCGGTCACGGCGCACGAACACCTACCGACATGCTCGCCCAGGCCCGGTGCTCCGGGCGCGTGCCGCTCGTCACCGCGGTTCTCGGCGCGTCGGCCGGGCACGGCGCGCTGGTCGCGCCGATGTCGGACTTCACCGTGATGAGCCGGCACGCGTCGATCTTCACGGCCGGCCCGCCCGTCGTGCTCGAGTCGCTCGGCGAGACCATCACGAAGGAAGACCTCGGCGGACCTTCGGTCGCGCTCGCCAGCGGTCTCGTGCACAACGTCGCCGACGACGACCAAGGCGCGCTCGACCTCGTGCGCGACTACCTGCGCTACTTCCCGTCGTCGGCCTGGGAGTACCCGCTCCAGACGACCGGCGACGACATCGAACCGCGCCGCGTCCCCGAGATCCTCGACATCGTCCCCTACAACGGCCGGCGCATCTACGACATGCGCAATGTGACCGACGTCGTCTTCGACGCCGATTCCCGCTTCGAGGTGCAACCCGACTTCGGCCGGTCGATCATCTGCGCGCTCTGCCACCTCGGCGGGCATCCGGTCGCAGTCGTCGCGAACCAGCCGCACGTGATGGCCGGGTCCATCACGGCCGACGCCGCCGACAAAGCCGCGCACTTCATCACGGTCGCCGACTCGTACCATCTCCCCCTCGTCTTCTTGTCCGACAATCCAGGCGTCATGCCGGGATCGGCGTCGGAGCGGGCCGGGATCCTGCGCAAGGGCGCGCGCATGTACGCGGCGCAGACACAGGCGACCTCGCCCAAGTTCGAGGTCACGTTGCGCAAGGCCTACGGCTTCGGCTCGATGGTCATGGGGATGATCCCCTTCGACGGTCAGTCGGGCGTGTTCGCGTTCCCCGGCGCGACGATGGGCGCGATGGGCGCGGCCGCGATGAGCCGGTCGAGGGGTTCCGACGACGACGAAGCGGCGATGCTGCGCCGGCACGAGAACGAGGCGTCGTTCCGATCGGCGCAGACCTTCGGATTCGACGAGCTGCTCGACCCGCGCGAACTTCGCAACGTTTTGTTGCATTCCCTCGGGCGTGCGCTCCGTCGCCGCCAGGCCCCGGCCGAACCAGTCGCTCGCATCGG
>JBEPUZ010000264.1:0-5530 GCA_041691275.1 Actinomycetota bacterium
AGTCGTTCCTCGTCCAGTCGTTCCTCGTCCGATCATCATCGACACCGACGGTGGTGTCGACGACGCGGCCGCATTGTGGTGGGCACTGACCGATCCTGCGCTCGACGTCGTTGCGATCACGGTCGTGTGGGGCAACGTCTCGGTGGAGACGGCGACCGCGAGCGTGTTGCGGGTGGTGCACGCGGCCGGGCGCGAGGACGTTCCCGTCGCGATCGGCGCCGCGCACGCGCTGGCGCCCGCGCCCGACCTCCGACCGGCCATGTTCATCCACGGTGACGACGGGCTCGGGAACGCGGCGGGTCCGGAAGCGCCGGGCGCTGCAGTCGACGAGGCTGCGGTCTCGCTGCTGGCCCGGCTCGTGCGCGAGCGGCCGGGCGAGGTGACGCTGATCACGCTGGGCCCGCTCACGAACATCGGGCAAGCGGTCGAGCGGTATCCGGAGTTCGCCCCGCGTGTGGCCGAGCTCGTGGTGATGGGCGGTTCGGCGCGTAGGGGTGGCAACGCGTTGCCCCACGGGGAGGCGAATATCGCCCACGATCCCGTCGCCGCGCAGCGGACGGTGGTCGCGCCGTGGGTGCGGCCGCCGTTGCTCGTCGGCCTCGACGTGACGCTTGCGGCGACGCTGACGTCGAGCGAGTTCGTACTGCTGGCCGAGCGTCGCAACGCCGCGGCCGCGTTTCTCGATGCGCCGCTTCGCTTCTACCGGGAGTTCGGGTCGACCTTCACCGCGCCCGACACGCCATGTCACGACCTGCTGGCCGTGCTCGCGGTTGCGCAGCCGGAGATCATCCTCGACGCGCCTGAGCTGCCCCTTGCGGTCGACTGCGCCGAGGGCGCGGCGTGGGGAGCTACCGTCGTCGACTTCCGCGCGCCGTTCTTCGCGGCGCTCGAGGGTTCGATGCAGTCGTCGGCCGGCGGCTTCGCGCCGTGGCGCATCGCGCTCGGCGTCGACGTTGCGCAGTTCCGCCGCTGCGTGTGCGCCCTCTTCGGCGCCACCACCCCCTGATCCTCCGTGTCGGGGATTCCTTCGGGGAATCCCTGGATCGGGTTGCGCGGCGGGTGGCTTGGGACGCCCGGTCACGGTCTCGCACCCACGATGCGGCGGTACGCGACCGGGTCGGTGGCCCCTTCGGTACAGAGGACCAGCGCCCGCTGGCCCCCGAGCTGGATCGCGCCCGTCTCGATCGCCGCGCACAGGCCGGCCAGCGATGCCGCCCCGGTCTCGCCGGCCACCACTCCGATTGTCGCGAGATCGCGCATCGCCTGCTCGGCCGCGCCGTCGTCGACCGCGACGAACACGTCCGCGCCCGCGGCGACCATCGGCCACGCGACGATCGAGACGGTCCCGCAGTTCAGTCCCGCCATGATCGAGTCGTGTGGTCCGGGAACCACCACCGGCCGTCCCGCTTCCGCGGAGCGGAGCCCGCACGCGGCCGATCGCGGCTCGACCACGACGATCGTGGCGCGCCCCGCGTAGTGCTGCACGACCGCGGCCGCGAGCGCGCCCACTCCCATCGGCACCACGACCACGTCCGGCTGTGCGTCGGCGAGCTGCTCGTCGATCTCCGCGAAGATCGTCGAGTATCCCTCCATCACGGTCAGCGGAACCTCGGTGTACCCGTCCCACGACGTGTCGGACACAACGAGCACGTCGTCGGCCGCGAGCACCGCGGACGCCCGCACCGCATCGTCGTAGGTGCCGTCGACGACCGTCACCGACGCTCCTTCGGTCTCGATCCCCACGATGCGCGCCGCGGCGGTGCCCGCAGGAACGAGGACGTGGGCTTCGTAGCCGAGTAGGCGCGCCATGTGCGCGACCGCGCGTCCGTGGTTGCCGTCGGTCGCGGCGACGAGGGTGAGCGGCCCGATCGGCAAAAGCGCGGCCCGGAGCTCGACGTGATCGTCCCACTCCGGCTCGAACCCAAGCCGGGCGACGAGCAGCCGGTACACGGCCCACGATGCGCCGAGGATCTTGAACGACGGGAGCCCCAAGCGGTGTGATTCGTCCTTCACGAACACGCGTGCGAGCCCGAGTACGGCGGCGAGCGCAGGCGCGTCTACGACGCGCGTGGGCTCATAACCCGCCAACCGCCGGTGGAACCGAGCGGGCGCCGCGTCGTCGCTACCCCGGCGCAGAGCCGCGCTCTCGTCTGGGCGCCGGCCGGGATTGACGAGGAACAGGGGAGTAGCTGGTCGCATCGACCTCGAGCCTGGAGCGTTCCGGTTCGTTTCGAGAGATGACGACGTCGAGGGCGACGACGCGCCCTATCTTGCCTTCCAACACATCGACGCCCGCCTCGTCGACCCTCTTCCCCCGTATGAGGAGCTCTTGATGGAATACGCCGAGTACCTGCGCCGGCTGCCGAAGGTCGAGCTGCACTGTCACGTCGAAGGAACCCTGCGCCCGCAGACCGTCACCGAGCTCGCGGCCAAGCACGACATCACGCTGCCGACCACCGACGTCGATCGCATCTACGACTATGAGACGATCTACGAGTTTCTCGAGATCTTCCGGCTCGTCAACTCGACCGTCATCGACCAGGGCGACTTCGCGCGCATCGCGTACGAGTCGCTGGAGGACGGCGCCCGGCACGGAAACCTGAAATACCGTGAGATGTTCTTCAACCCGACGCTGCACACCTCGCGCGGGGTTGCGATGTCGACGATCATCGACGGGTTGATCGAAGGCTGTAAGGCCGCGGAGGCAGATATCGGGGTGCGGTGTCGGCTCATCGCCGACGTGTACCGCCAGGATTCGCCCGCATCCGCGAACCAGATGGTGAAAGAGGTTCTCGCGAACCGGCGCGACGAGGTCATCGGGCTCGGCATGGACGCGGCGGAAGCTCCCGACCCGCCGGAGCGATTCTTCGAGGCGTTCCGCACCGCGGGCGAAGCCGGACTCCACCTCACGAGTCATGCAGCCGAGGACGGTCCGGCCAAGAACGTGTCGACGTGCCTCGACCTGCTCGGATGCGAGCGGATCGACCACGGGTACCACATCCTCGAAGACGACGCCGTGGTGCAGCGGTGCGTCGAGGACGGGATCCACTTCACGTGTTGCCCGACCTCGACTGCGATCGTCTACGGATGGCCCGACCTCACGTCGCATCCGATCAACGGGATGATGAAAGCGGGCCTCCTGGTGCACCTCAATTCCGACGATCCGACGATGTTCCGGACCGACATCGGCAAGGAATACGTCGACTTCGTCGGTCAGAACGAGTACCCGCCCGAGACCGCGAAGCAACTTGTGCGCAACGGTGTCGACGCGTCGTGGCTCGATGCCGTGGAGAAGGCGGCCCTGCACCGGGTCTTCGACGACGAGATCGACGCGCTCGACAAGGAGCTCGCGACGTGACCCGCGCGGTGACCCGGCCGCTCGCGAAGGCCGACCCCGCCTAACCCTCGCCTAACCCCCCTTTCCCCTCGTTCCGGGGAATCTTTCGAGGAATCCCCGACACGGTGCAACCGGGTGGGCTGCCGGCGCGTCATAAGCCCGTGCCAGCATCCTCGGGCGTGACCGACGACCGCTTCGACGACTTCTACGTCTTCGGGTATCCCCGTGTGGTCGCCGCGCTCGCGTTCGTGACCGGCGACGGGGACCTTGCCCGCGAGTCGGTCGACGAAGCGTGTGCCCGTGCGGTCGAGCGGCTCGGTCGGGGTCGGGAGATCGACGTGCTCGAAGCGTGGATCCGCGTCGTGGCGAGGAACGTGGCGCTCGGACGGTTGCGCCGCGTCACGTCGGAACGCCGGGCCCGGCGCCGCTTGCTGGCGACCGCGATCGCCGATGCCGCCGAATCGCCGACCGATGCCGCCGCGGCCGTCGACGTGCGCGCCGCGCTGCAGCTCCTGTCGCGGCGGCAACGAGAGGTTGTCGTCCTGCACTACTTCGTCGGCGAGAGCATCGGCGAGATCGCCGAAGAGCTGGGAATTCCGTCGGGAACCGTGAAGTCGGCATTGCACCGGGCCCGAGCCGCACTGGCCCAGACGCTCTCGGGCGAGCCGGCGCCGAGTACGAAGGAGCGATCATGACCAACGTCGACGAGCTCGACCGGATCTGGCAGGAGGGTCTGACAACCGCGGCCGAGGAATTTGCCACCCCCGGCGACATCCGCGTGCGAGTCGCGGCCCGGGTCCGGCGCCGCCGTCGATCGCGTCGCGTGTCGTCGGCCTGCGGCGCTGCGGTGGTGGTCGCCGTCGGCGTCATCGCGGTCGGCCTGCTTCCCCATGACGGCTCGGCCGTCGTCGCAACTGTTCCCGTCACGACCGCACCGCCGGTCCCGGTGGCCGTCGTTCAGGTCGACGAAGCCCCGCGAAACCAACTCGAGATCACCTTCCCGGGACGCGTGTCCGGCGCCGCGACATCACTCAGCCTCCCGCCCGGGCTCATCCGCTTCGTGGTCCATGTCGGCGGTGCCGGTCACGTGCTTCGGATCGACGGCGCTCCCGCGTTCGAGGTCGATGCGAACGTCGAGGGTGAGACGATCGCCAAGGACGTCGAGCTCGAGCCGGGCACGTACGTCATGTACTGCGCCGTTCCGGGCCACCGCGAGGCCGGCGAACGGATGACGCTGGTGGTCGGCTAAGCGGCGAGTGTCGTCGCGAGCTCGGATACCAGCGCGCCGGGCCTGGTGGTGACCGTGTCCCAGGTGGCGAAGACGATCCGGTAGCCGTGGCGGCCGGGAACGCTCCATTTTTCGTTGTCGTGTTCGTAGTCGGTGGCATCGTCGTGCCAGCGTCGGCCGTTGGTCTCGAGGATTGTGCGACGGTGGGGGAACGCGAAGTCGAACAGATAGGTGCGGCCATTCCAGGTGAGTGGGAATTCGCGTACGAAGTCGGTGAGGCCGTGCGCGACGAGGAGCCGCCGGGTTTTGACCTCGAGGACGGACCGCGCCGGGTGTGTCGCGTCGATGTGGTGTAGGAGGTCGCGAAGTGTGGCGGCGCCCGGTCGGCCGGGGAAGTGGTCGAGATAGGAGCGGAGCGCGGGTACGGATGTGAGTTGTCGTCGCCGTCCGTCCTCGCAGGCGATCTCGAGTGCCTCGGCGTCGAGCGTCGCCGCCAACGCCACCAGCGTTGGTTCCACGCCGGTGACCGGTACGTTCTTGTGGAGCCGAACGCGCAATGGCGCTCGTTGCTTCGACTCGTGAACGACGACCGAGTCGGAGCGCACTCGGCGAGGACTGACGACGACGATCTCGGGCAACCGGGCGCGGACGCCGTCGAGCCCGTAGACCTCCGCGGCTGACAGCCCGGCTGCGACGGCGCCGGCCCCGGCCCAGAGCAGGGCGGCTCTCAGGGATTGAGCGTTCGACGTCGGTACGGCGATCATCCGATAGGTATCGGGAAGCACGCGCTCGACAACCCCGGCCGCGCAGAGCGCCGTCAGCCGCTTGCGACTGACGCCGAGCGCGACACAATCGCGACCACTGAAGACCCCGAGCGATGTGGCGCTCAGACGGGAAAGCGTCCCGAGCGCGGATCCATTCGCCATTGGATGCCCCCTGAGGGAACTCACGGGCGAATCGACGCC
>JBEPUZ010000265.1:0-5466 GCA_041691275.1 Actinomycetota bacterium
GGGCCGGCGAGCTTTGCGTTGGATCCTCGCCCGACCAGCTTCTCCCGCTGACCGTCGAAGGACCAGAGCTCGACGGTGCCGTCCGCGAGGACGCCGACCTGGAGTTGGGTCCACTTCTGCATCGGCAGCGTGAGCGCTCCGCTCGGAGCGCTGCTGAGCGATACACCGTGCTCGGCCGACCAGACGAGACGTTCCTGGCCGCTGTTCTTGGACGACCGTACGCGCAGCAGATGCACCCGGGCGGTTGGTTTGCCCGACTGCACTGGTCGGACGGCGAGTCGCACCCAACAGGTTGCAATCGACTGCTGGCGATGATCCTTGGAGGCCGCGGCCGAGAGTGGATCCGTCCCGAGCATCAGGAGGCCTTTGCCTGCCGACCCGAAAGCCGCGGCAGACGACACGGTCAACGTCGTACCGCTCTGCGCTTTCGTGGTGCGCGCGATGGGGCCGTCGTCCTCTTGATCGAATCGTCGGGCGCGCACGGCGCCGAGAGCAAGGACCTCGAACTGCGATGGCGAGCTCCACTGCGCAGCGGAGCTGGAAACGGCCCGCACCCGCCACGTGTTGACGCCCTCGACGAAGCCCGACGCGCCATCGCCGTACGCCAGCTCGGCGGTGGGCGCGCCGAGCCCGGTCAGGACGACCACGCCGTTGAGCTCGAGGTCGTAAGTCGACGGACCCGCCGCGGCGGACCAACGCAACGGCAACCGCGTGGTGCTGCCGACGTCGACGAGTCCCGTAACGGGCACCAGCGCGACCGAGCGTGATCGGTTCGATCCTGCGCCCGAGCAATTCGCCAGCGCGACCGCGGCCGCGAGCGCGGCTCCGGCGAGGACGGTCCGACGGCTGATCGGGGTCGAGTCGACCCCGAGCGAGGTGACCCAGCGATCGTCTGTCACCCCGCGATCCGATCGACGACAGGTACCACGTCGCTGGATTTGGCGTATCGAGCTCGTCTCCGCACCTGCCCAGACTGCCACGGCGTCAGCCCGGTGGGGCCGCGTGCAGATCTTCCATGAATTGCGAAGCGCCACTCACCCGCCAGTCGCAGTACGTGCCGGAGGGCGTCGGGCTCCTACAAGCGGACGCGCTCTCGACGGCCGTGCCTTCGCCCCATTCGTTGTAGGTCGTGATCAGCTGCCAGTGCGCGCCCGAGGCGCGCATGCTCGCGATACTCGAGCGCCAACGGACGCGATCACGCATGAGAAACGGAGCCACGCCGTATGCGGCGCCGGACTTCCAGTACCCGGGCGAGATCGAATAGGAGCCGGCACCGGGGGCGGACGAGAAGTCCTGGGTCGCGCTCGCGGGTTCGTACTGATGCCAACCATCAATCGCAGCAGCTCCCGGACACGACCTGTACTGAGGGAAGACCTTGAGGTCCACGTAGATCGTGAAGCCGTACTTCGCCTTCACCAGCTCACGGGCGGCAGTCCAGCGCACCAGCGTGTCGCACCCCTTCGAGCGAGTGAGATCGTCGGCGTTGTAGACGAAGACGGGCATTGCCCCGCCGCCGACTCGGGCGAGGCCGGAGCCTCCGTAGTGCAGGTGCAGGTATTCGAGATCGGCGCCGATCTGTATCGGCGACGGGTCGGAGACCCCTTCGGGCTCGTAGTACGGCGCCCAGGCGAACCCACTGCCTCGGGCGCCCGCGATCAACGCCGGCCAATGCCGGTCGGTAGTCGTCCCCGGTCCGAACCACGAGGCGATACCGATGCTGATGTCGCCGTATTGCATCTCGGCGATCTGCGCACGAACCGTGGCGGCGTCGGTGCGGTAGAAGCCCCGAGCGGGCTGATAGTTCGTGAAGGGGTTCTGGCCCTGTTGCGCCCACGCTTCGGGGAACCACGGGTAGTAGAACGCCGCACGAATCGGCGAAGGAGGGCTCGCGAGTGACGCAGGCGTCGGGGCTGAGCCGGTGCGCGAAGGCAGACTCGACGCCGCCGTCGTCGAAGTCGTCTCAGCCGGTTTCCGAGGTGACGATGATGCGCATCCGACGAGACCCGCGACGCCCGCGGTCGCGACGATCAGACTGCCGAGCGAGCGGTACCGAGAGCGACGACCTCGTGCCACTGGGCGCCGCGTCAGGATCGGGAACAGCTACGTGGTCCGTTCGACTTGTTCGACGAACGCATTGAACAGCCGGCCGATCTCGTCGCAGGATTCGCGGTGGCCTAGCGCGCCAAGCATGTAGCCGGCGGCAAAGCACCGGATCTGCATGAGCGCCACGACCCACTCCGTCGAGACTCCCAGGGCAGTCTGTTCCCGAGCGATCTCGAACTGGGCGGCGAACATTGCGTCCGGATCGTCGTCGCCGATACGCACAGAATCCTGAGCCGCCGCGGCGGCCATGTACGCCTCGCTCAGCATGCGCGTCGAACGGGTGGCGGGATCGTCGGAACCGCCCGCGGCTCGAGCGATTCGGGGGAAGCGCTCCAGCCAGTCGTTGACGGCTTCCGACGCGATTTGGAACACGCGAGGATCATCGTTCGCCATACGCCGCGCGAGGCGAACGAACTCAGCCGGGACCTCTTTTCGATCTTTCAGTCGTCGAAGCACCGTCGGACTCCTCGCGGGCCTCCGACGTTATCTCGTAGTCGACACCGACGCCCCGGGCGACCGGATCGTTCCTGCCTCGAATCAGGGAAAGAGCTGCCGGATGGCCACCAGGTCGGCGGCCCCGTATCGGAGGCTCGGCTCTATGTACGTGTTCTCGAGGAACTCGTTCCACGAGATCAGCATCCAGCCGTCCGGATTCGAAGTCGCATTGCCCGCGAAGATCGTCCGGAGGGTCTGGGTGCCATTCCTCGGGACACAGGACCCGCCGAGCCCGAAGTTCGATTTGTTGTAGCCGGCCGCGAGCGGGCTGAACCAGAGTTTGTGCTCGGCGTGCAAGATCCCCGACAGCGCCCGCAACTGTCCGAATGATCCGGGGTTCGTATACGGGTTCTGCGACGACCAGTACCAGCCGTCACCGTCGAACACGGGCGATGCGCCGCGGTTCCAGTCGGTGAGACCGTGCTCATCACCGACGAACGTCACCCAACGATGTACCGGGTCGATGACCGAGTGCAGCGACGGTATCGAGAACTTCCTGGAGTCGAGGAACATCACGACCGGCTTCGTCCCGTAGGCAGGGACCCGGAAAACGGGGCTGCCGGCATACGTCCGTACGAAGTAGGCGAGATCGTTCGCCACCGCGCCCGTCGCCCGCGGCGAGCGAGAGTTGTCGAGACCCTGGTAGCCGATCATCAGCTTGAACGGACGCGCCCCCGCCGTCGCGTTGTGTGCTGCAACCGCGCTTACGAGCATCGCGAGCCGCCGGGAGAACGTCGCGCTTGCTGCGGTCTGCGTCGCAGTTCCGCTCCCCGACCACGAGACCACGAACCCGTCGATCCCCGCTGCCGATGCCTCCTGCACGTGCCGGACGAATGTTCTCGGGTCGTCCTGGGAGTACAGTCTCGGCGGCGCTGGCACGTCGATCAGGGTGTCGCCGGCGTAGGGCGTGCTTGCCGCGCAGCCGTTCGCGGCGAGTGCAGCCGGAAGCGACGCCTGAGTCGTCGTCGCGTATGCCGTACCGACCTTCGACTTCCAGTGCGGGCTGTCCCACCAGAGGTAGTAGTGGACGAAGAGGGGCTTGCGGCTTGCAGGCGCGGGCGGTGTCGACACAGGCGGCACAGCTATCGGAGCGGTCGCTTTCGGCGCGGTGGGGTTCGTCACCGTAGAAGTAGTCGTCGTCCGAAGCACGGTCGGGCGGGTTGTCGGGACTGTGGTAGCGGTCGTAGCGCTGGTCGAGGGAACTGTGGTCGCGCTCGCCGGCGGGATCGTCGTGGTAACCGGATTGCTCGGACCGGTTGATGTCGTCGGTGCCGTCGCCGGAACCGTCGTCGGCGCGGAGTTACGGCCGCCGAGAACGGAGTCGGGCGTGCAGCCGGCCACGCCGACAACGCAGACCACAATGCTGGCGATTGCCTTCGTATGACTCCGCATCGGTTCCCCCCGCGTCGCGATCGTCCGTTGACGAACGACCCGGGTTTGTTCGGCGAGGGAGCCCGGCCTCTGAAGGACCATTGCGAAGTGAGCCGGTCAGGCTGCTGCAATACCGGACGAAATCTGCCTCGCGGCGCACTCCGGGTTCGCGTACATGCGGCTTTCGCGGGCAGGTGGGCGAATCGTCCCGCTCACGGGTACCGCGCTCTTGTCGACAAGAGTTGCGAGTCGACCCGCTCCACCGACAGCGGGCAACATACGGTCGATGACCACACGACTCATGATCGTGGCCGCATGGATCGGCACGGTCACCCTCACGGTGCTGATCGCATTCGCGACGCGGTCGCAGTCCGCCGACGTGAGTCCGCTCGGGGGCGTATTCATCATCGCGGGATGCGCGCTCGTCGCGGGCCTCTGCGCCGCGTTGATGCGCCCCGTCGTGATCTTCTGCGCAGTCGCCGCCATCGCGACGACAGTCGGCGCGTTGCTCGCGTGGAACGTCCTGCACGACGAGTCGTCGACCGCAGGGATCGGCGTGATTTCACCCCCCATGATCGACGCCCTGGTCGCCTTCGTGGGCTTGAGGATCACCACGAGAAACGACCGCGCACCAACCACGAGGCGTCCACCGACATAGACGCGTCATGCCGCATCTCGAGTATCGACGGACGCGTCGTCGACGTCGAACACGATCGCATCGCGTCCACCGTGCGCGAGCTCGTGCAACACGATCATACGCCGAATTCGACTGCAAGCTCTCGCTAGTTCGCAGCCCTGAAGATCGCGATACCCGCCGCCCAGTACATCGCGGTGCCGAATGTCGCAGTGAACGATTCGCTACTTCCCGCGCTGAGGACCTTGTAGCCGGTCACGACCGAGGCAACGCTTCCGGTACTGGTTCGTTGCGCCTGAACGGTGTATCCCGGTGCGGTGGCGGTCATCGCTTCCGCGTTGGCATGGCCGGCGACGAAGCCGACTGCCAACTCGTTGGCGGTGGTCCCGGCCGTCGGACCCGTGGTGGCAGCACCGCTCGTATTGGCCGTTCCTGCAGAAACGTCGAGCGCGCTCAGCGCCGCGATTCCCGAGAACTCCTGCACTCCAAGCGCCACCGTCGCCGCCGACGCGAGGTGCACCGTCACGGAGGTCACCGACGCCGCGTTCGGCGAATACCACATCTCACCGTCGGAGTTGTGACTCGCGACGATGAACGCGCCGACCCTCGTCCAGGTGTTCCCGGCCGAGTCGGTGATCGAGGTGATGTGGTTCGTTGCACCCGTGTAGACGCTTGCCGAGAGGACCAGGAGGTTCCCCGCCGTCGTCGGGTTGGGGAACGTCGCCGCGAGGGAGGTCGCGGTCGTCGTCTCCGTGGCGCCCGTCGACTGGGCCAGCGCGGGCGCACCGGACGTGACCGGAATGACAGACAACGACAACGGCGTCGAACGCGTCGCCGACACACCCGTCCCCAACACCGTCACC
>JBEPUZ010000266.1:0-5434 GCA_041691275.1 Actinomycetota bacterium
CGGGGCGGGGGGCGGGGGGCGCTGGACCACAAGCGCAGGGGGCCCTACCCCGCACGCGCCCGGCGCTGACCGAGACGGGGGGCGCCGATATCGGCGCCGCCCTCGTTCGTGTGGTGTGCGGCCCTCAGGCCACCGCTCTACGGCTTACGGCTGGTGCCTGCGCCGTGCGAACACGAGTGCGAACGCACCGGCGACCAATGACGACAGCCCGATGATCGGACCCGAGTCGGAGCTACCCGTGAAGGGCAGCGCGCCCGTCGTCGAGCCCGGCGTCGTCGCCGCGGCCGTGATGACGCTCGACGTTGTCGGCGAGGTCGAACCGAGGCTGCCCGTTCCCGACGTCGTGGTCGTGGTCTGGACTGTCGAGCCCTCGGTGTCGATCGGCGTGCTCGACACCGTGGTCGTCGACGGCAGCGTCGTGGTCGTCGCCCCCTCGATCGTGGTGCTCGTGGTCGCTTCCGTGGTGCTCGTGGTCGCTTCCGTCGTCGACGTGGTGGCCCCCGTCGTGCTCGTCGTCGGCCCCGTGGTCGTCGTCGTGTCCGGAAGGCACGCAGAGCTCAGCGTCACCGACGCCGACTGATCGTCGGCGTGACCGTCGGACCAACTCCCGGCGACGCGCAGGACGATCGTCCCGGTCAGGTTCCCGGGCACCGTCGTCGAGGCGGAGATGCTGCTCTCGGCCGGTACCGAACCCCCGACGGCCGCGCCGTTCACGGCGAACTGCTGGCCGCCGTTGAGCGTCGCGGTGAGGATGTCGATCGTCATCGGCAGCGGCGTGTTGGCGCTCCCGATCGTCCAGGACACGAGGTGGTCGCCGTTCGAGCAGACGGTCGAGCCCGAAGGGACGGTGTTGTGCGCGAAGGCCGGCGCCGCGGTCGCGACGACGAAGACGCCGACGACGGCCGCCATGCCGGCGGCGAGCGTGCCACGGCGGCGAACCGCATGGCCCGTTCGTTTACTGATCAGCGTTCTCAAGGTGCCTCCCCAGGCGAAGAACCGTGTCGGGCGAATTGCCCGCACCAGCTCTCGGATTGCGCTTGCAACGTAGTCAGCCGGGGCGCGGATTTGGGCGATAGGAAGCGTCGGTCACCCTCCGTGTACGCGAGTTCGCAGCAACCCGACGACCTTCACGCCGAAGGGTGCACACGGTCCGGACCCGGAGTGACCTTCTCAACCGATTCTTGCGCGGCTCCAAGACCAGCCTTACCTGCGCAGACGATCGTCGGGACATGCGAGATCTCCAGGTAGTCGCCTCCATCGAGCCGGGCACCGTCGGGTCGGGCGATGCCGAGCTCCCCGGCGTGGTGGTCGGAACCGTCGTCGACATCGTCGTCCCGGTCTTCGACGAAGAACGGGCGCTCGAGCCGAGCGTTCGCCGCCTTCACGCGTACCTCACCGACGCCTTTCCGTTCTCGTGGCGGATCACGATCGTCGACAACGCCTCCACGGACGGCACCTGGGAACGGGCGCGGATGCTCGAGTGCGACCTCCCCGGCGTGCGGGCCGTGCACCTCGACCGCAAGGGCCGGGGGTTCGCGCTGCGTCGGGCGTGGAGTGCGAGCGACGCCGAAGTCGTCGCGTACATGGACGTCGACCTCTCCACCGACCTCGACGCGCTGCTCCCGCTGATCGCGCCTCTCGTATCCGGTCACTCCGACGTGGCGATCGGATCCCGCCTCGCTCCCGGATCGCACGTAGCCCGGCACCCGAAGCGGGAGATCATCTCCCGCTCGTACAACCTGATCCTTCGCACCGCGCTCGCGACCCGGGTGCGCGACGCGCAGTGCGGCTTCAAGGCGGTGCGGGCCGACATCGCCAAGCGCCTGCTCCCCGCGATCGAGGACAACGGCTGGTTCTTCGACACCGAGCTGCTGCTCCTCGCCGAACGCAACGGTCTGCGCATCCACGAGGTCCCGGTCGACTGGGTCGACGACACCGACAGTCGCGTGCGCGTGATGTCGACGGCGATCGGTGACCTCAAGGGCGCGGGCCGCATGGCCGTGCGCTTCGCCACGGGACGCGGACATGTCGACCTCGGAGCGATGGGTCGCGCTCCCCTCGCCAACGACTTCGGTCGCCGTTTCGTAGCGTTCTCGTTGATCGGTGCCGCAAGCACGTCGGTCTCGCTCGCGCTCTTCCTCCTCACGCGCAACACGCTCGGGCCGATCGGCGCGAACGTGGTCGCGGTCACCGCGACGTTCGTCGCCAACGCGTGGGCGAACGCGCGTTACACCGAGCGGCGACTGAGCCCGCGCTGGGCCCGTGCGTTTGCGCTGTATGCCGGTTCGATTGCGGCGACGAGTGCGGCGCTCGTCGTCGTCGACGCGCTCACGACGAACCTTGCCGCCCAGTTGATCGTGCTCGTCGCGACATGGTCGCTCGCCGCGTTGGTCCGCTTCTTTGTGATCGGAAACTCCCGATGACCATCGTGCATCTCTCCCCGGCTCCCGTCGCGCCACGCTCGGCGTCGTTGCCGCCGAGCCCCGCAGACGGGACCCGGTCCGACCCCGAACCGCGTCGCAACCGCGCGCAGCAGGCGATCGTGCAACGCATGTCGCGTTGCCTGCTCGTCTCGGTCGGCACGACTTTGCTCAGCGCCGCCGTCCTGGTGGCGTTGGCGCTCGGCGCGGGCGTGCCGGCCGGGTCGGCCAACGTCGTCGCGGTGTGCTGCGGCATCGGGCCGTCGTACTTCGCCAACCGTCATTGGGTCTGGGGGCGTTCGGGCCGGGGCGATCTCGTCCACGAAATCCTGCCCTTCTGGATGCTCTCGCTCGCCGGTCTCGTCGTGTCGACGATGGCCGTGTCCCTCGTGGGCTCGGCCGGCGTGCACTGGTCGACGATGCTGCGCGCCGTCGCGCTGCCGACGGCGAATCTCGCCGTGTTCGGCGCGCTCTGGCTCGTCCAGTTCGCGCTGCTCGACAAGGTCCTGTTCCGGGTCGTCCACAACGCGCCCGTTTCCAACGATCCCGTTTCGCCGAACGCGCCCGTCACAAAGGAGTTCCAGGCATGAGCATCATCAGCCCGCCGCGCGAAGCCGCTCCCTTCACGATCGACGCGGCGCCGCCTCCGTCGCCACCGCCCGAGCGACACCGGTCGCGCGTCGAGCGGATGTGGCGTGGGCCGGACACCGACCCGGCATGGGTCCGGCCTGCGCTGCTTCTGCTACTGGTCACGACCGCCGCCCTCTATCTCTGGGATCTCGGCGCGTCGGGCTGGGCGAACAGCTACTACTCCGCGGCCGTGCAGGCCGGGACGAAGAGTTGGAAGGCGTTCTTCTTCGGATCCACCGACGCGTCGAACTTCGTCACGGTCGACAAGACGCCGGGATCGTTGTGGGTGATGGAGATCTCGGGACGAATCTTCGGTGTCAACGCGTGGAGCGTGCTCGTACCGCAGGCGCTCGAGGGGGTCGCTGCGGTCGGGCTCCTGTTCGCCGCGCTCAAGCGATGGTTCTCCCCTGCGACCGCGTTGCTCGCGGGTGCAGTGTTCGCGCTGACACCCGTCGCCGCGCTGATGTTTCGGTTCAACAACCCCGACGCGTTGCTGGTGCTCCTCCTCGTGGGTGCCGCCTACACGATGACGCGCGCGCTCGAAAACGGTCGCATGCGTTGGATCGTCGCGACCGGCGCGCTCGTCGGGTTCGGATTCCTCGCCAAGGAGATGCAGGCGTTCCTGGTGCTGCCCGCGTTCGGACTCGTATACCTGCTCGCGGGCCCCCCGAAGCTGGGGCGCCGGATCGCGCACGTGATCACGCTCGGCCTCGTGACCATCGCGGCCGGCGGCTGGTGGGTCGCGCTCGTACAGCTCTGGCCCGCGTCGAGTCGTCCCTACATCGGCGGATCGCAGAACAACAGCTTCTGGAACGTGCTCTTCGGTTACAACGGCTTCGGCCGGTTGACCGGCAACGAGTCGGGCAGTGTCGGCGGTGGGGGACAAGGCGGTACCGGCATCTGGGGACCGACCGGCATCAGGCGCATGTTCAACAGCGCGTTCGGCGGCCAGATCTCGTGGCTGCTCCCGGCCGCGCTCCTCCTCTTGGTCGCCGGGCTCGGGTTCACCGCGACCCGCGCCCGCACCGATCGCACCCGCGCCGCGCTCGGGCTCTGGGGCGGTTGGCTCGTGTTCACCGGGCTCGCGATCTCGCTCGGTCAGGGCATCATCCACGAGTACTACTCCGTCGCCCTCGCACCGGCGATCGGCGCGGTCGTCGCCATTGGTGCCACCACGTTCTGGGCGCGCCGCGACAACCCGTTCGTTCGGGTTCTCCTCGGATTGGTCGTCGCGGTAACCGCGGTCTGGTCGTACACGCTGCTGAACCGCACACCGACCTGGTTCCCGATGTTGCGCGGTCTCGTGCTCGTGTTCGGACTCGGGATCGCGGTGGTGATCGCGATCGCACCCGTGGTACGCGGTCGGGTCGGCGTGCTGCTCGCGCTCTCGGGCGTGATCATCGGGCTCGCCGCTCCCGCGGCGTACACGTTGACGACGGTGACCCATCCGCACACGGGTTCGATCCCGACGGCCGGACCCGCGAACGCCGGCGGTGCCGGTGGCTTCGGCCGCGGTGGTCCCGCCGGTGGTGGCGCCAACCGCGGCTTTGCGGGCGGACCTCCCCCCGGATTCAGGAACGGGGCGGCAACCGGCAACGCGCTCCCGACGTTCGGTGGCGGCGCCGCCGGCGGCGCGACCACGGGCGGCACGACTGGCGGTCGCGACGGTATAGGTGGCTTGCTGAACGGCTCGACCCCGAGCGCGGCAATCACCACGTTGTTCGAGCAGAGCACCGGCTACCGGTGGACTGCAGCGGCGATCGGCGCCAACAACGCGTCGGGCTACCAGCTCGCCTCGGGCAAGGCGATCATGGCGATCGGCGGCTTCAACGGCACCGACCCCACCCCGACGCTCGCCCAGTTCGAGCAGTACGTGAAGTCGGGAGCCATCCATTACTTCATCGCCTCCGGTGGGACCGGCGGGGGCGGGTCGGCCGGCACGTCGAGCGCGATCACCTCGTGGGTCGAGCAGAGCTTCACGGCCAAGACCGTGGGTGGCACGACGATCTACGACCTGAGCTCGGGGGTCTCCAAGTGACCCGGTTCCACCAGCAGTTGTCGGTGATATCCGCTCCATGTGCGGAAAAGTCCGACAACTGTTGGTGGTGTGGGGGGCGGGGGCCCGATCGGCACAGGCGCCGGGTACCCTGCTGAGATGGCCGACCCGGCAGGTTTCGCAGATCAGGCGACGCCCTACATGTCGGCCCTCTACGCGGCCGCACTGCGTATGACGCGCAACCCGAGCGACGCCGAGGATCTCGTCCAGGAGACGTTCCTGCGGGCGTACCGTGGCTTCGGGGGATTTCACGAGGGCACGAACCTGAAGGCGTGGCTCTACAAGATCCTCACGAACACGTTCATCAACCAGTACCGCGCCAAGAAGC
>JBEPUZ010000267.1:0-5418 GCA_041691275.1 Actinomycetota bacterium
CGGCAGATATGGCGTCGGTGTGCCACGATCCCGCTTGGAGCTACAGCGATCGTTCGTAACCGACGTCGTCGATTCCTGCGGGCGCGTATGTCGTCAGGCGGTCCGTGGTGAGACGCCAGCCGAGTCGCTCGTACCAGGCCCGGGCATGAACGTTCGCTTCGAGAACCCACAGGGTCGCCGTTCGGAGATTCTGCGCTCTGAGATGCGTCATGCCGCACTCGTAGAGCGTTCGTCCGATGCCGGTTCCCCATCGCGGGGGATCAACGTATAGCCGTGAGAGATGCCCGTAGGTGGCGTCGCGAGGACCTCGGCCCGCAACGATGACGCCTACGATCTCGCTACCGTCTTGGGCGACAAAGCACGCCTGGCCCTCGGACGGCGGTGCTTCGATGCGCGTCGTCCACTCGTCGATGAGTCGCGCGGGGTCCGGGGGCGGCGCGTCCGCCGGAAAGATGTCGGCGAATGCCACGAGCGCCGTATACCGGTGCAACCTCGCGACCGCTGGCACGTCGGTGACGTCAGCCATTCGGACGTCCACAGTGCCCTGATCCACGCGTACAGATTGCCCGCTCTGGCGCATTTATGGAAGTGTCAAGGTCCTACTAGCCAAGAGCGTCGACTGCATCGGCAAGAGTGGTCTCGATAGCGTCGCGGGCCGCGGAGTTCGGGGGGTGGTCTCGGAACATGTCGAGCGCGCCGATGATGCACATGACGTCGGCCCACGGGTGGAACGTCTGTCCCGACCGTCGTTCCCAGGTGACTCGGAATTGTTCGGCGAGGGTCGCGTCGTAGAACAAGAGATTCATGCGGAAGTGGGCGGGATCGATGGATGCCGGACCGCGACACGCTGCTTGCCAGTCGACCACGCCGACCAGTTCGTTTCGTCGCCACAGCACGTTGCCGGGGTGGAAGTCGCGGTGCACGAACCCGACATCGACGTCGGGTATCGGGCCGTGGAAGACCTCGACCGCGGTCTCCCACACCCGTGCCTGAGCCGCCCATTTCGGAGGCGCGTACGAAGCTTGGTGGTAGCGACCGATTTCGGGAAGGTGCAACTGATCGGGAATCTCGAGCTCGTGGAGTCCGATCAGCGCTTCGCCGACTTGCGCGATCCAGTCCCGAGATCGTGGTGGTTCCCATACCGGTTTGCCGTCGAGGAATGACATAGCGATCGCCGGTGCGTCGGCGTGATGGCCGCGAGGATCGGCTGCGAGGAGCTCCGGCGTCGGAACCGGCGACTCGGCCACCAATCCGAGCGCGGTCATCTCTTGCTCCGCGACCGCAGGAGATTCGATGAGATTTCGTCCGATCACGTAGCGCCGGAGCACGACCGTCAGGTCGGCGCCGTGGGCGCGGCGGACCCTGACGCGATGCATCGCCGCGGTTGCCCCGCCCCGCATGGCGTCGATGCTCACCAACTCCGCCGCGTCGACCTGGGTGAGCAGCCACGAAAGCGTGGCCGGCGGTGGCACGACGCGCATTGCCGCCTGCTCGGCTGCCGCGACCCGATCCGACCCAGACACCTCCATCCCGCGATTCTCGCAGCCGAGACTCTGGCCTCTCGATCAACTCGATCGTGCCCCACTCGCACGATCGACCTCCGAACGTCCTTCCATAAACGCTCCAGAGCATTATGCGTGCGCGTGGAACCGGGCGGAGGGCCACAGCGTCGAACACATGTGTACCGCCGCTTCGCGTGTTTCACCGTAGGTCTGGTATTGCTTGCATCATGCAGTTCCGGGGGCGGTCATTCCTCGACGCCGACGACGCGATCGCCTGGCACGAGCACCACGACGCCGACGTTCGCGGAGTCGATGCAGAGGTTCTCTGGAAACGTCGGCACGCTCACTTTCTCGCATCCTCGGGCCTGGCGCGAGAGTCACTACACGAGGGTGTCGAGCTTCACTGATCTGATCGTGTACCTCAGCAATGCGCCGTTGCACGATCCATGCACGAGGATTGGGGGAACGACGACGTGCGGTCGCCCGCTGGCAAAGCTGCGGCCGAGCGACGTGCTCGTATCTTGGGAAAACGTTGGATTTCCGCACACTGGGCCGGAGATCCCGCGCGCCAATACGACGATTGGCGGGCAACCCGCCGAACTGGAAGTTGCTCGGCCTGGGGACGGAATGTGTACGGGGCTAGGGCAGACCGAGAGCATGACGGCCGACATCGCACGCCCGCAGGGCAACCACTACGAGATGGTCGCCTGTCTTCGGGGTCCGAACGTGACTCGCGACGAAGCGCTAGTGCGCCAGATGCTCGCGTCGACGCGCGTGACCGGCTGACGCCATATCTGCCATCGATCGGGGCGGCTACGGCAGTTGACCTTTCGGCCCGGTTGCCCTTGCGACTGAAGCCTTCCAGTCCTCCCACTGCGCTGGGTCGGACGTGACGCCTTCATCATCAATTCGTGTCCAACGGATGATCTGCTCGAACCGCCATCGGTACTCCTCGGGCTCGCGCTTCATGAACTGGTCCACGAAACATCGCATCGTCTGAAACGCCTGCTCGATGGTCAGCATCTCGTCCACGGTAGAAGTATGAACCGCCGGAGGAGGGGTCGCGCCAGAACTGCCGCTCGTCGCTCGCCGAATCACGCCGGATTGGGCATTGTGCTCCCCTCATCGATGCCGATAGCACCGGGGTGAACGTGAGCACGCGGCCGCGCCGCCGCAACCTTCGCTTCGTCGGCGCTCTACCGATCTTCGTCGCGTCGGCGATCATCTGTGCTCTGCAGATCGGGACCCTCGGCACTCGTCATCACACTCGTCATCACACTCGTCGCCCTGGTCGGTCTCCTCCGCGGGCTCGCCGCGAGGTCGTTCCATCACCTGAACAAACCGACTCATGATCCCGGCCTCCTACTCGCCGCGGAAGCGGGATTCGATAGCAAGCCCGGAGTCGTTCGGTTCTTCCGCGACAACGTCACATGGCGTCCACGCCGTGGCGCTCAACCGCCCGTCGCGTTGCAACTCGCCGAGGTGCTCGATGTTGCGGTTGAACCGGTCAACTCGATTCTGCTTCGGGCGTGCAGGCTCGTCTTCACGATGGCAAATGGGCGGGTAGTGAAGATCACCGTCACTGCCCCAGCCGGGAGGGGTCACCGCCGCTCTGGGTTCGCGCCCCTGACCCCACGCCATATCTGTAGATATTGGTCGCTCGCCTGGGGGCTCTGGATCGGGCAGGCTGTGCGCGGTGGACCGGCCTCTCGTCGTCTTGTTTGGTGGACCGGCCGGTGGCGGCAAATCGACCCTTTCGGAGCGGTGGACGCGGTCACGGCCGGTGGCCGTCCGACTAGACCTCGACGAGATTCGCCAGATGATCCGCGGCGGGTTCGTCGATCCTCAGGTCGTGAGCCCGATGCAAGCCGAGCAGTATGAGAGCTGCGTTCGGGCGGTTTCAATGCTCGCCAGGTCGTTTCTCGGCGACGGCTACGACGTCGCGATCGAGGACGTGCTCGAACCGGAGAAGTTCGAGCGGCTGTGGCGGCCACTGCTGGACGGACTGCCTGTCGAGATCGTCGTGATACGGCCAAGCCTCGACGAGACCATTCGCCGATCGCAGGCGCGCGAGAAGCGTGTGCACGAAGTTCATACCCGAACCCAGCACGGCGCGACCGGTGGATGGCCCCGCGCATTTATCGCCGATACAACAGGCATGAGTGTCGACGAGAGCCTAAGGATCGTTGAGGAAATACTCCTCCGTCAGCGATCGCCATGATGGTCTCGGTCGATCGCCGCACGCCATCCCTGCCGATCGGTACGAGCATTCCCGCGCGAGGCTGTCACCGTGCGTTGGATCGGTGATGGCTCGCACCTGTGGCGTGTACGTGTCGACTTGTTCGCCTCGGACGACAATGGAAGCCGCGTATCGGCCTGCGCCCGAGAGCTCGATTGTCTCCTGACCGGTGACGAGGGCAGCGGTGGTGGTTCCGGAGGCGATCAGGGCCTCGGCGTCGAGGGCCTCCCCGTTGTCGGCCTCTTGTTCTGGGTGCGTGCCGACGATGTCGGTAGCGCGGCAACGCTCGCTGTCGAGACCACGCGGCACGCGGGAAGGTCGCACGGCGTCGGACCCGGGCTTTACGACGTGACGGTCATCCCAGAGGACGCGGTCACCATGCCACGAAACCCCGCTTATCCGGCGAGGCCGGACTAAAGAGTGCGGCGCCATAACTTGCCGATCGTGCCGCTGCTCGACGCACCAGTGACGCGCAGGCACAATCTTGGAATGGGTGCAGTGCTCGTGCTCGCGGCTATCGGCCTCGCCATCTTCCTGTGGCGGTTGCGGATTCTCCTCACGTTGCTGCGCGCCGGTCCAACAGCATCGAGGGAAGGATGGCTTGCCTCGATCATCGTGGTCACGATCCTGGGCCCTTTCGGGGCGCTGATCTACCTCACGACACGACCCGACCGGCACCCCACGTCATCCGATCGAACCCTTTAAGCCGCGCCGTACTGCCGATCGGCCGTGCCGCCGGACACACAGCAGGTCAGCGGGTGAGCAGCCACGCTCCGACAACGCAGACCAGCACGCCGACGGAGAGCCAGATGAGTAGGTCCGCGGGTGTGCCGTCTGCGCTGTTGTAGCGCCGCCACGCCAGGCTCCACACGAGGGCGAAGAAGAGCAACGGTCCGAGCACGCTGTTGTCCTCCTGGTACCCAGCCGGATTCTCGGCGCGACCCCGACTCGTCTGAACCAAGAAATCGGAATGCCCGCCTGCACGCCATACATAACTGCTCCTGTGCGTCAACGGGACGGACGCTCTCCGAGCGCGATCAACGGAATATCTCGGTTGAGAGGGGTCGGATCACCGGGATATCTCTGGGCTCTGGTTCGCGACGGGCAGCCGGGTTGGGGCGTTCGGAGGACCGCGATGCCGATTCCGTAGTCGCTCCCGTAGCACTGCTGTACGGCTTGAGCCGAGATGCCGAGTTCGCTTCCGATGCGCTTCCGTGACATTCCGCGACGCGCGCCGACTCGACGGCTTCGGCGGTTTGGCGTTCGCTCCGCGCTCGGGCGAGTGGGCGCGTCGGAGGAGATGACGGTGTCGGGCTCGCGAGCTGGCGTTCGGAGGTTCGGGGACCGCGTGTCGCAGCGCTGCCGATTTGGCATCGGTTGAGTGTCGTGAGCGGTTGGTCGTCTGTACGAACGTCTGTACCAAAGGTCTGCACGGTGGGTCTGCACCGACCGTCGTGAACGTCTGTACGCAGGTTGTCGGCCGTCGATCTCGAGGTTTCTTGTCGCGATCGCCGGGTCCAGCGCGCCATTCCTTCTTGACGGGGACGGTGCGTGCGGACGTGCGTGATCAGCACGGAAGCACCACCGCGCCTCGATTCCAAGCCAGTGACCTTGAAGGAGGACGAGTGAAGGGCCCGGGTTTGATGGAGGCTCTGAACCCGCGAAAGGGTTGGGGTC
>JBEPUZ010000268.1:0-5411 GCA_041691275.1 Actinomycetota bacterium
CGCGGTGACCCTGGCAACCACGAAGCTCGGCATGGTGCTCGTCGACGCGAAGGGGCTCACGTTGTACCGCTTCGACAACGACACGACCGCCGGCAAGAGCGCATGCGCGACCGGCGCCTGCGCGAGCACGTGGCCGGCCGCGACCGTCACCGGAACGCCGACGCCGGGAACCGGTGTCGATGCGGCGAAGTTGACGACGTTCATGCTCGCCGACGGCAAGACGCAGCTGCAGATGGACGGCCACCCGCTGTACACGTTCGCGGGTGACACCAAAGCCGGCGAGATCAACGGTCAGGGCATCGGCGGCAAGTGGTACGCGGTCGGCGCCGACGGCGCGAAGGTCGGAGACAACTCCTGACCGAGACGCAAGCGATCTCCTCCCCGGGAGAGACTCTGGGCGGGGCGGTCTCGCGACCGCTCCGCTCAGGTGTTCGGGAAGAAGAGCGACACGATCTGCTCGGTCACCACGGGCGCGCCCGCGGTGTCGGTCCACTCAGTCTGGAACCACGACACTTCCATCGGACCGCGGCGCGCGGTGCGGGCGACGGGCTTCGAGATTCGCAAGCGGCCGTCGAGCACGTCGCCGACCTCGACCTGACGGTGATACGTGAAGTGCTGCTCACCGTGCAGGAAGAGTCCGTCCCGCGCGAACGCCTCGCTCGCGCCACCGCCTCCGTACATCGAGCCCGTGCCCCCGGCCGGCTGCAGATCGGGGTAGGCGCCGGAATCGACCATGACGAACGTGAAGGTCGGCGGGACCGGGATCCGGCCGAAGCCGGCGTCGTGCGCGACCTGCTCCGACCGGTACACCGGGCTCGAGTCCTTGACTGCCCGGGCAAACACGGCAACCGGCGCGGGATCGACGCGCACCCGCACCGTCGGGCCCCACTCGTTCCACTCGAGATCTGCGGGCGCCTCGTTCCAGGCGATATTCATGCGGCTGCGTCCTCCGGCCCTCGATCACGCGTGCGGACTGCCCCAAGGTCCGGGCCTACCGACTGCGCCTGGCTAGACGACACTCTGGCCTGCTTCCACCCGGGGCCGCAGCAGTGCCGCGAGCCGTTCACGGTTCGCCGACGCGTCGCCGAACGCGAGCTGGTCGAGCTGCGACCGCTTCAAGAAGAAGTGCAGGTCGTGCTCCCATGTGAAGCCGATGCCGCCGTGTACCTGCAGCGCCGACGCCATGACCCGCTTCGACGCGTCGCCACACCAGATCTTGGCCGTCGTCGCCGCTATCGACGCGTCGGCATCGCCGGCGCCGATGCACCATGCGGCCCAGTAGACCGTCGAGCGCATGCCCTCGACGTCGACGAGCATGTCGGCACACCGGTGCTTCACGGCCTGGAACGAACCGATCGGCTTTCCGAACTGCACGCGGTCCTTGGCGTACTCCACCGCCATATCGAGCGCGCGCGACGCGCCGCCGAGCAGATCCGCGCTCGTGTACGTCGCGCCGCGATCGAGCAGCCGCGTGCCGGCGTCGGCGTCGCCGATCCGTCGGGCCGCGCTCTTGTCGAACGCCAGCCAGCCGAGCTCGCGGGTGAGATCCATCGCGGGCTGGCGCGCCGGCTTCGCGGAGATCTCCTGTACGTACACACCATCGTCGGCGAGCACGACCGCGACGTCGGCCGAGGGCGCGTACGGCACGGGCGCCGCGGGGTCCCAGGCGACGCACGCGATGGCATCGCCAGCGAGCAGCCGCTGCACCCACTCGTCCTCCCCCGCGCCGGCGAAGACGTCGAGCGCGAGGATCGTCGGGACGACGGGCGCGGGCGCGGCATGCCGACCGAGCTCCTCGACGAGCACCGCGACCTCGACCGAACCGAGACCGAGACCACCCGTCGCCTCGTCGAGCTCGACGCCGAGCCAGCCCTGGTCGACCAACGCGGTCCAGAGCGCCCGGTCGAAGGGGGCATCCGTCGTCGTGTGGGCACGGACCCGCGCCGGCGACGCGAGGTCGTCGAGTAGATCGCTCGCCCCTTCACGCAGGGCAAGTTGATCGTCGGTGAGGTCGAAGTCCATTGCGGCCGAGTCTGGCAGGCACCGCCACAACTCCGTAAATCAATCGGGTGAATTCGGCGGTCCGCGGTGGCGGGACGAGGATTCGGGGAAGGATCGGTAGATTGCACAGTGCCTCGTTGCAGGGCCCCACGATGAGCAAGGCTCCCTCGGGCTCGGCTGCGCTGCGCTTCGTCCGCACGATGATGCACGATGATGAACACGATGATGAAGGAGTCTCGGATGTCGGAAGCACCGGCCAAGCTGCTGTGGAACGGCAAGGAAATCGAGCTCCCGGTCGTGCGCGGTAGCGAGAACGAGTACGCGATCGACATCTCGAAGCTGCGCGCCTCGACCGGTCTGATCACGCTTGATTACGGCTACATGAACACGGGCTCCACGGAGTCGGCGATCACGTTCATCGACGGCGACGCCGGCATCCTGCGCTACCGGGGCTACGACATCGAGGGCCTCGCCGAGCAGGAGCATCCCTCGTTCTTGGAGACGGCGTGGCTCGTCATCTACGGCGAGCTCCCCACCGCCGCCGAGCGCACCGAGTTCAGCCGCCAGATCCGGCTGCACACCCTGGTCCACGAAGACGTGAAGCGCTTCTACTACGGGTTTCCCAAGGACGCGCACCCGATGGCCACCACGGCGTCGGTCGTGAACGCGCTGGCGACCTTCTACCAGGACTCCGAGGATCCCCACGATCCCGATCAGGTGCAGTTGTCGATCGTGCGCCTGATGGCGAAACTTCCGACCGTCGCCGCGTATTCGTACAAGCAGTCGATCGGTCAGCCGTTCCTCTATCCCGACAACTCCCTCGACCTGATCGAGAATTTCCTCCGCATGATGTTCGCGGTGCCGTCGGAGCCATACGAGGTGTCGCCGACGATCGTGCACGCGCTGAAGCAGCTGCTGATCCTGCACGCCGACCACGAACAGAACTGCTCCACGTCGACCGTGCGGATGGTGGGCTCGGCCGAGGCGAACATGTACGCGTCGATCGCGGCCGGCGTCGACGCGCTCTGGGGCCCGTTGCACGGTGGCGCCAACCAGGCGTGCGTCGAGATGCTCGAGAACATCCGTGACAACGGCGGCGACGTCAGCGCCGCGGTCCGTCGAGCCAAGGACCCGAACGACCCGTTCCGTCTTTCCGGGTTCGGTCATCGCGTGTACAAGAACTACGACCCGCGCGCCAAGATCTTGAAGGGCACCGCCGAGCGCGTTCTCAACGAGCTGAAGTCGAAGGACGTGCTGTTCGACATCGCACTCCAACTCGAAGAAGTCGCACTCACGGACGACTACTTCATCGACAAGAAGCTCTACCCGAACGTCGACTTCTACTCCGGTCTCATCTACCGGGCGATGGGCTTTCCCACCGACATGTTCCCGGTGCTCTTCGCGATCGGTCGCCTTCCGGGCTGGATCGCGCACTGGTGGGAGGGGAACATCAACGAGAAGACCAAGATCGGTCGCCCCCGCCAGATCTACACCGGTCCGGTGGAACGCAAGTACGTCCCGATCGACCAACGATAAACCCCCCAATAACTCCACCAACAGTTGTCGGAGTTCTCCGCGCTATGTGCGGATATCTCCGACAACTGTTGGTGGGGTTGGGGGGCTGAACTACATTCCGGCGCGTATGGACCTCCGCGAGACGCCGGAAGAAGCCGCGCTTCGCGACGAGGTCCGGGAGTGGCTGCGCGCCAACCTCCCGTGGGAGTACGGCAAGGGTCTGCCGCCCCATTTCGACGATCTTGCCGATGAGGTCGCGTTCGGTCGGGCCTGGCAGGCGAAGCTCGCGAGCGCGCGGCTCGTCGGCGTCGCCTGGTCCGAGGCGTACGGCGGCCGCGGTGGCGGTCCGGTCGAGCACTACATCGTCACCGAAGAGCTCGCCCGCGCTCGTGCCCCCGAGCTCGTCGGCCGCATCGGCGTGAACCTCGTCGGGCCCACGCTGCTCGGGCACGGCACGCCGGAGCAGAAGGCGCGCTGGCTGCCCTGCATCCTCGACGCGACCGAGATCTGGTGCCAGCTGTTCAGCGAGCCCGGTGCCGGGAGCGATCTCACGTCGCTCAGCACGCGCGCGACAAAGGTCGACGGCGGCTTCCTCGTGAACGGCCAGAAGGTGTGGACCAGCTACGCGCAGTTCGCCGACTGGGGTTGGTGCCTGGCGCGCACCGATCCCGAGGTACCGAAGAACAAGGGCATCTCCGCGCTCGCGATCGACATGCACGCGCCCGGCGTCGAGGTACGGCCGCTGCGCCAGATCACCGACGAGTCGGAATTCAACGAAGTGTTCTTCTCGGACGTGTTCGTTCCCGACGATCAGCTCGTCGGTCCGTTGCACGAAGGCTGGCGCGTCGCCAACTCCACCCTCACGCACGAGCGCGGCGTGAATCCGCGCCAACTCGTCGCGCACTCTCAGCTCCTCGACGAGCTCTGGAAGCTCGCGATCGAGCGGGGCGCGCTCGACGATCCGCGTCTCGCGGGCCGGCTCGCGCAGGCGTTCGTCGAAGTCCGCATCTTCCAGCTGCACAACTGGCGGTCGATCTCGCGCACCGCCAAGGGCACCGATCCCGGTCCGGTCGGCAGCATCAACAAGTTGTGGTGGAGCGAGATGAGCAAGCGTCTGCACGACACCGCGATGGCCGTGGTGGGCCCGGCCCAGCCACTGTGGCGGGGCGCCGAGAACAATCCGGGCGACGGGGCGTGGCAGCGTTCTTGGCTCTACTACCAGGCCAGCTCGATCTGGGCGGGGACGAACGAGATCCAGCGCAACGTCATCGGAGAACGCACGCTGGGACTGCCTCGCGAGAAGAATTGAACCGCGCGGGGCTTCGGCTCCGTAGTACGGGTATGCAACGACGCCTGTACTCCTTCATCGCCATTCCTGCCCTCGCGCTCGGCCTCGCCGCGTGCGGGAGCAGCAGCAAGAGCTCCACGCCGACTGCCACGACCCCCACGAGCGCCTCGGCGGGCTCTGCGACCTCGGCTCCCGACGCCTCGAGCGGCGCCGGTGGCACGATCATGATCAGCTCGGCCTTCACGTTCACCACGACCCCCGCCAAGGCCGGCTCGACTGTCACCGTCAAGAACAACAGCAATGCGACGCACACCGTGACGGCCAACGACACGGCCGGCGGCTTCAACCTCACCATCGATGCCGGCAAGACAGCCACGTTCACGGCTCCCGCCGCCGGGACCTACAAGTTCCACTGCAACATCCACAACTTCATGATGGGAACGCTCACGGTGACCTGAACGTTCTCCGCGTCTTTCTCCCGAGACCGGCCCACGAGCGCATCGCGCGCGGGGGGCGGGTGGGTTTAGGGGGGCGCACGGCGCCGCCCCGCCCCGGTGTATTATAAACATATGAAGCTGGCGGCGAAAGCAAGGGTGTTTATCTAGGG
>JBEPUZ010000269.1:0-5396 GCA_041691275.1 Actinomycetota bacterium
CTGCCGTGGCGAGCCTGTCGCCGCGGCTCCGCCGGGTGCATGGCCGAACGCGACCGTTGCGCCGGACTGCAGGACCAGTCGGTAACCGGCGGCCTTGGGGTTGGCGAAGATCGCGGTTGGCAGATCACACAGCGAAGGGGCGTAGTCGCCGAAGTTGGGTGCGTCGCCGAACGCGTGCACCACGCCGTCGGCCTCGGCGATCCAGTAACCGCGATTCGTCGGTGTCGCGGCGGTGCCGACGACGTCGGACACCTGGAGGCCGATGCTCGGAAGGCTGCCGTAATAGCCGACGTCGCCGAAGCTGAAGATTCCGCCGTCCTTGGCGACCATGCGGTAGCCCCTGCCGGTCGGGCTGGTGCCGATGCCGTTGATCGGCTGGTTCAACGCGATGGCGCCGGTCGAACCGTAGAAGCGGGCGTCGCCGAACGCGAAGATGCCGCCGTCTCGGGCGACGAGCCAGTAGCCGTTCCCCGACTTGGAGGGCGCCATCGAGAACACCGCCTGGTTGAGACGGATCGCGCCGGTACTGCCGTGGAAGCGGGCGGCGCCGTACGTGAAGATGCCGCCGTCGCTCGCCACCAGCCAGTACCCGCTGCCGTTGGGGTTGACCGCGCCGCCGACGACCGGGCCCGAGAGCGACAGGCCGGATGCGTCGCCGTGCAAGGAGGCGTTGCCGTAGTTGCCGACCGCACCGTTGGCGTACGCGAGCCAGAACCCGGCGCCGTTCGGCGTCGCGAATCCGCTGACCGCGGTTTGCGGCCACGGATTCGCGGCCGCGTGCGCGGCCGGTTCCCCGGCAAACGCGAGACACCCCACGAGCAGACATGTCGCGACCGCGACTCGAACCAGCACGCGCATGTTGCCCCCCCGGCATGCACGACTCAATATGTGTGGCCGATGCATACTCGTTCGATTCATGTTGTACAACGACCCTGAGTGCGGCATTCACGCACGGCGGCGAGCACTGGCCGAATGTTCGAACGGCGGCGCTGAACGATGTCGGGATCTGGAGTTCAGGCGCCGGTCGCCGATGAGACGAAGGTGCCTGCGAACGATGTGTCGATCGGTGTCCGGCGACTCGTGCAGCTCGCGGTTGCCGCCGCGGTCGCGGTGCAGGTCGTGCCGATCTGGCTGACCACCCGGTTCCCCGATCAGGACGGACCCGCGCACCTCGCGTCGAGCGTCGCGATCTCGGGCGCGTACCACGGCGCCGCGGCGACCACCCTGCACACGTACGTCCGGCTCGAGCTCGGGCTGGGTCACAATCCCCTCGGTCATCTCTTGTTGGCCGGACTCGTGCGCACCACCGGAGCCCTGGCCGGTCAGCGCCTGTTCCTGAGCTTGTATCTTCTGGCCTTTGCCGCCGCGGGTTGGTACGCGATGTCGGCGGTCCGCGGCCGCACGGGTGCGCTCGTGACCCTGCTGTTGCCGGTCGGGTCGGGCTACTTCCTGCTGCTCGGCTTCTGGGACTTCCTGTTGAGTCTCGTCGGCTCGCTGCTCGTCATCGGCTACTGGCTGCGCCACCACGACGACCCCGGCCGGGCCAAGTACCTGTGGGTCGCGGGGTTGCTCCTACTCACGTCGTTGCTGCATCCCTCCGGGATCATCGTGGGCGTGTCGTTCGTCGGGCTCGTCGCGGTGATCGACGCGACCGGTGGTCCCCGGGCGCGCGCGGTCGTCGGCGTCGGGGCGACCGCGCTCGCGTGTATTCCCGCGTTCGTGCCCGCGGCGTTGGTCTCGGCCAACGCGAGCGGCAGCACTCCACGGCCGCCGCTCGTGCATAACCTGCGGGGACTCGTCGGTCTGACTTCGGTCGTGCGCGTCATGCACAGCAGCAAAGAGGCCGTGCTGACGATCGCCCTCGTGGTTCTCCTCGTCGCGTTCGTCGGTGTCGCGGCCAAGACGCGTCTCGCCCGACGCCGGCTCGTCGCCACCGACGCGCTGCTTGCGGTCGCAGTCGCGTGCGCGGTCGCTTCGCTCGTCGCGCCCAACGCGACCGGTGGCGCGGAGCTGCTCAACGAACGCCTCGCCCTCTTCGCGGTCGTGACCGTCGTGATCTGGCTCGGCACACAACCGGTGAGCGAACGAGTGCGGACCGGCATCGCCGTCGTCGGCGCAGTGATCGCGATCGCGCTCGTCGCGGTGCGCATACCCACGTACCGTTCGCTCGATCGGAGTCTGCGCGAGATCACATCGGTGGAATCGGCGATGGTGTCCGGCCGTACGTATGTCGTGGTGCTCGGACAGGACACGACCCAGGTCGATCGGCTGACGGCCCCGTTGCGGTCGGATCCGTTCCGCAGCGTGACGGGCTACTTCGCCGCCGACCGCAAGCTCGTGGGGCTCGACAACTACGAAGGTCGCTACAACTACTTCCCGTATCAGTACGTCGCGGCGCGTGATCCGGTGCGCGGTCTCTTCCTTGTGACCGATCCGCGGGCGTTCAATCGCCATCCTCCGCTCGATATCGCAGGGTACGAACGCCGGACCGGAAGCGAGGTCGACTACGTGGTGGTGCTCGGCCCGCCCGACCGCGCGTTGAGGGCGCAGCTCGGCGCGAAATACCGCGTCGTCGCGGTCAGCAAGCCGACCGCCCTCGCGACCGTGTTCAGCCGCGTCGGCTGACGGGGCGTCTATTCGATCTCGCCGAACGCCAGCGCGTAGGAGACGGCGGTGATCGAAAGGCCGTCGAGCATCTCGCCTTCGCGCACGATCCGTCGGACCTCCTGCACCGGTACCCATTCGATGCGCTCCGACTCGCTCGGATCGCTGGGATCGCCGACGTGCGTCGCGCCGTCGACGATGAAGGTGTGGAAGACCTGATCGCTGACGCCGTTCACCGGGTTGAAGGTCACCAGGTGGCGCAGTGGACCCGGTTGCCATCCGGTCTCTTCGAGCACTTCACGCGCGGCTCCCTGTTCGGGAGTCTCGCCCGGATCGATGCCGCCGGCCGGGATCTCCCAGCCCCACGTGTCGGTGATGAACCGGTGCCGCCACAGAAGCAGCAGTCCGCGACCGGGGTCGTAGACGAGCCCACCCGCGGCCTTGTTCGGGAGCCGCACCACGTGGTGGTCGAAGCGCTCACCGCCGGGGATCTCGACGTCGACCAGGCATAGCTGGACCCACCTGCTGTCGTACAACACCCGTTCGCCGTGTACCTGCCAACGCACCAGGTGAGGGTACTTCCGCCCGGCGCGGGCCCGTTTGTGGCCCGCGTTGTGACGTGGGTCACGCGCCCCGGAGTGACAGTGGTCATCGCACGACCTGGCGACGCGGGACGAGCTCGTTTCGGGCCGAAGCACATCGCATGCGCCACCCGCTCAGGATCATCAGCGCAGCGACGATCGTCGCCGCGGTGTGTGCAGCGTGTGTGGTGTGCGCGGAGGGTTCCGCGTTCGCCGCGACCGGACCTGCCGGCGCCACGGCGTCCGGCGCGATCCACGGCCTCGGCGCGCTGCCGCCGACGAAGGTCGTGGCGCCGCGCGTCGCGATGCTCGAGACGCTCCCCGCGAGCGCCGACCTCAGGCAGTGGGCCGTGACCCCGGGTGACCAGGGTCAGGTCGGCTCGTGTGTCACCTGGGCGATCGACTACGCCATGCTCGGCTGGTACTCCCGGTACGCCAACCGGACCGGACAGCCGTTCGCGCCGATGTACACGTACTCACAGATCAACGGTGGCGTCGACGCCGGCAGTGTGCCGACCGCCGCGCTGCAACTCGGCGTCGACCAGGGCACCGACACACGCGCCGACTACACGCAGGGCGACTACGACTGGCGCCACCAGCCCACCGCGGCCGAGCACGCGAACGCCGCGCGCTACAAGATCAAGGGTTACGAGACGCTCTTCATGGGGTCGAACCAGTCGGGGAGCGCGACGCTGCTGAGGCACGCGCTGTCGACGCTGCACCCGGTTGCGATCGAGATGGCCGTGCGGCACGGCTTCGACTCGCTCGCATCGAGCGCGACCGCGGTCGACGGCGACTACACCTCCGCGGTGCGTGGCTACCACGAGGTGCTTGCGGTCGGGTACGACAGCGCGGGACTGACCATCCAGAACTCGTGGGGCGCCGGCTGGGCCCACGGCGGCTTCGGGCGCATCTCGTGGGCGGTCGTGCAACACGACGTGTGGGAAGCCGACACGATCGACGGGCTCGTGCCCCCGCCGGCTCCGCCTGCGCCCTCGACGAGCGCGCCGATCGCGGTCAAGGCGGGAACCGTCGCCAAGACGGCGCCGACGGTCACGTACAAGATCGCGTGGACGGCTGCGGCCGGGACCAGCGGCGCGATCGTCCGCTTCGAAGCGTGGTATCAGGCCGACGGGCGCACGTGGATCCCCGTCCGCCTGCCGTCGGCCACGTCGAGGACGTTCACGATCAGGGCCGCCGTCGGTCATCGCTACCGGGTTGCGGTGCGGGCCGACAGTCGCACGACGATCGGCGCCCTCCGCTACGGCACGACCTTCCTGGCGACCCGCTGATCCGAGCTACCCGCCGATCCGAGACCGGCGGGTCTCGGCCGACTCAGGCCGACTTGCGCCGGCTCATCGCCAGCGCGGCGCCCCCGAGGAGGAGCCCGACCACACCGACCACGACGCCGACGATCGCGATCGTCTTGGCACCGTCGACGTCGCTCTTCTTGACCGTGCTCGCGCTCGCCGAGCTTCCGGCGGGGGCCGCGGTCGTGGGCGTGGTGGTGGCGTCACCTTCACCGGCGGTCAGCGTGAGGACGGGCTCGGGCGAGTCGGGCTCGGGGCCGCCGGGCGGCGTCACCTGCACCCAGTTCACCGTCGAGCCGTCGCTGTAGGTCTGGATCGTCGGGAACGCAAGCGAGTCGGCACCGGCGGGGAGGCCGACCGACACCTTGAACTCGGCAAAGTGATTGGCGGTGATGCCCTTGCCGTCGGTCGCGGTCCAGGTGACGTCTTTGACAGCGCTCGTCACGGGGCCGCCGTCGGTCTGGATCGGCGTCTTCACCGTGAACGGCGTGGCCTCGGCCGTCCAGCCCGGCATTGCTTCCACGAGCGCTTCCGCGATCGGGTGATCGGTCGGGAATTGCACGACGACCTTGGTGGTGGTCGCGTTGTCCTTCTCGTTCGGGACGACGAACGCGAGAACCGCGTCGCTGCCCTTGGCCGCTGTCCCTGGCTCGACCTTGACGTGAGCCCAGGCCGGCGCGGCGGCTACGACCAACGCGATACACGCCGTCCCCAGGACGATTGCAAAACGTCGCACAGTTGCTCCCCGAAGTGTCGTGTTCTTGCCGAAATTCTGCCGCAGTCGTATGCGGTCTCGCGCACCGGTCGTTGCGAACGGCGAAAAAGTTCCCGGACGCTCACACGAAGCTGGCCCGGTCCATCACGTGATGGATCCCGCCGGGCGAACCGGCGGGACCCGGCC
>JBEPUZ010000270.1:0-5389 GCA_041691275.1 Actinomycetota bacterium
AAGAGACAGCTTCGCGCCCAGCGGCTACGAGACGCTGTTCCCGAGCCTCGCGCACAGCGACGCCGACATCGACGCCACCATCGCGGCCGCGGCCGAGGTTGCCGCACTCAGCGCCGCCGAATAGCGCGCCGCGAACGACACCGCTCTACTTGTTGCGGTCTTCGCGCTTTTGGCGCACGCGGTCCATGTAGAAGAGCGAGCCCGCGAACAAGAACACCATGATCGAGAACGCGATGAAGGCGGCGCCGCCGTCCTTGCTCGCGTCGATCAGTTGCTGGGCGATGACCATCGTCGCTTCTTCCTACTCGCTCGCTGCCGGCACGGTCACCGGTGCGGACGCGGCGCGCTTGCGGGCCCGCTCGTCCTTCTCCCACCAGTGGAGACCGAGCACCGAGAGTCCGAAGAACAGCAGCGAGAACAGCCAGTAGAACACCACCGGCTTCCGGACCGAGCCGTAGTTGTAGCTGACGACCACGTAGTGGGTGGCCTTCAGCGGATCGCACACCGGTTCGCCCTTAGCGTCGGTCGCGGGGGATCCAGTGGTGTCGAGACGGGCGAGGCAGACCTCCAATGCCGCGTAGCGGTGGCGGTGCCACAAGAAGTTCTTGGTCTTGTCGATGTACTGGTAGGAGTGCGAACCCGGGAACGTCAGCAGGTAGTCGGTCGACGAGCTGATGTTGAGCGTCGCGAACGGCCGGGCGGGCACCTTGGCCCCTTCGACCGGCGCCGCGGGCACGATGGCCGCGTCGATGGCCGGCTTCACCTGGGTGAGCAGATCGGCGGAGCCGACCGTGCCCTTCGTCGGGAGCTCGCGAACTGCAGTGATCTTCGACTGCGCGGGATTGTCGACGACCTCCACCACTTTCCAGGCGGCCGAGTTGCCGTGTGGGGGGTCGAGGTCGCTGTTGCCGGTCGCCTTACCCGGCGTCGTGAGCCACAAGGTCGTGAGCAGGACGAGGAACCCGGAGAGTCCCGCGGCCGCGACGAGGAACCCGAGGCGCGCGCCGAGGTTCGTGCCGAGCAGCAGGTAGGTGGAGCCGCAGAAGAGCCCGACCGCACACAGCACGGTCAACACACCGATGATCGTCGGGTTCCAGAGACTGTTGCCGCCTTCGGCCAACAGCAGATGCAGACCAGCCATCGTCAACCCTTCTTCGGGGCGGTCGTCGTTGTTGTCGCCGGCGTCTGCGGAGCGGCGCCGTTCCCGGCGCTCGTGTCGCAGACCGGGTTCACGCCCGTGTACGTGGTGGATGCCATGCAGTAGCGCTCGTAGTAGATGATCTGGTTGAGCTGCGTCTTCGTCAGCATCGCGCCGAGGAAGGGCGCCGCGGTGGTGGGCGCCTGGTTGAACCCGGGCATCTTGCCGGAGCCGATGCCGGCGTTGCCGTACGGCTTGTTCGGCGACGAACCGATGCTCACGAAGTCGGCCTGGACCTTGAATCCGCCGGAGTCATCGGTACCGAACCGCCGGATGACGTCGCCGTCGCGGAGGTTGAAGCCGATTCCACCACCGTTACCGCCGCCACCGCCGGAAAGGCCGAGGAGGTCGACGCTGTCGATCGCGCCGGGAGGCTTGGTGGGATCGAAAGACGACCAACCCTCGGTGTGACAGCGCGCACAGTTCAGCTCGAAGAGCAGTTGACCGTCGGTGACGTTCGCCCGTTCGGCCTTCCACTTCGTGGACCAGTCGACGTTCGCCTGATCGTCCTTCACGGCGGTGGTCGCAGAGAGGTAGTCGCCGCACGCGACCGCCGTCGAGAGAGCGCCTCCCGTGAGTGGCGTCGCGTTCTTGTCGGCCGTGTCCTGGATTGCGTTGCACTGGGTCGTCAGCGCGTCATCGTTCTCGGCGGTACCACCGAGCGCCGCGATCGCGGCCTTGCGTTTGGTGTCGAGCACGGTCTTGGCCGACGCCAGCGTCTTTTGCGCGTTGGCGAGCTCGATGCCGGGACACGTCATGAACTCGGGGCAGGCTTTGGTGGGATCGTCGGATCTGGCCAATGTCAGTGCGGCCGTCTCCGCATCCTGCGATTGCTTCGGTGTGATCTGGATCGACTCGATGTACTGGACCAGGTCGGCGATCGACTGGTCGTTCTTGGGTCCACCGCCGACGACACCCCAGGGCTGCATCGGCGTGCCCGGGCGTCCGTAGGTGATGATGTCGCTCAACTCGCACACGGTGTTCGGTTGTCGACGCGACTGGCTGAGGCAGTCGGTGTCTTCTTCGAAGCGGAGCGCCTCGCTGTTGAGCGGCGGGACCTTCCAGTTCACCTTGACGCCGTTGATCGTGGTCGAGGCGACACCGCCGACACCCTTTGCTCCGTGGCAGTTCGCGCACTGCAGCGAGGTGGCCGCGTTGTAACCCGGGGTCGCGGAGTTGGCGAACAGCGTCTCGCCCCGGGCGACCGCGTTCACGTCGAAGTAGTTCGCCGACTGGTGCTGGCGGGTGGGCTCCCGGAGCCAGTAGATCGGGAGCGAGATCGCGAAGATGGCCGCGAAGATCAGCGCCCAGCCCAGGACCCGCTCGAGCCGGCGGTTCTCGAGATCCTCGTCGGCGAAGAACTGGGTGAGGTTCGCCGGCGTCTTCTCTTCGCTATGGGCGCGCTTCGGTGAGAGCACGGCGCGCAGCACGTAGACGATCAACGATGCGAAGACGGCGAAGTTGATCCAGATCAACCAGTGACGAAGATCGTTCTTCCAGATCGCGGCGATCACGAACGGGTGCCTTTCACATGCAAGCTCACGAACGGAGACGAGGTCACGAAAGGAGGCGTCAGACGCACAAGGGACCCTCGGCGTTCTGGTTGGTGGTGTTGGTGCCGATGGGCGGGCCCAGGTAGATGTTGCCGGTGTCGACCACGACGCTGCCATCGGGCGACTGGGTTGCGTAGAACCGGTCGAGACCTCGCGGCGCGGGGCCGGCCTTCTTCTCGCCGACCCGGCTGTACTTCGAACCGTGGCAGGGGCACTCGAACCATTGCGAGGTTGGGCAGAACGGGACGCGGCAACCGAGGTGCACGCACCGTTGGTACAGCGCCACGATGCCGAGGCCCGACATGTCGGTGTAGATCGCGGGCTTGTAGATCTTCTTCGCCGCCGCCAGCGCCTCCGCGTTGTCCTTCGGGTAACGCACGACGTAGGTACGGGCCTGCGCGGCGTAGAACGGCTTCTGCTGCGCGTCGATGGCGGCGAGGATGTCGGCCAGCTTGCCGAGGTTGACGGTGCCGCCGAAACCGCCGAGGCCCTGCAACGGCCACAGGAAACCGAGCATGGCGGCGCCGAAGCCCGAGAGGCCGAACCCGATGGCGACGAGGATGCCCCGGTTCAGGAACTGCCTACGGCTGACGCCGATCTCCTCCTCGTCGACCGGTTCGTACTCGACGACCTCACCCCGGCGCCGGCGAACGAGGCCGCCGAACGACGACGAGCGCGTCTCGTCGGACCGGGCGCGCCCGGTCGCCTCGAGCTCGGTCGACGACGCGGCCGCGCCTTCGGCCGAGACGATGTCGGTGGTGCCGGCATCGCGGCTGCGGGTCTCGCGCGACAGACCGCCGGTTGATGCCGCTCGGGCGCGGCTCGCGAACATCACGACGGAGACCGCCGCGAGCACGAGGATGAGGACGATGACGATCGGAACGAGCACCAGGAGCTCCTACAACTCGAAGAAGATGCCCTTGTTCCAGGGGAAGACGAAGTTGAAGCCTTCGCCCCGGAAGAACGAACCGAGGATCACGAGCGTCGCCCACATCATCATGAAGAACGTCAACATGATGATCGCGAACTTGCGATCGGTCGGCTTGTTCGACGGGTTCTTGTCGACGTACGGCGTGATGGCGAGCAGGCCGAGGGCAACGCCGGGAATGGTCACGCCCGCGACCATGGGGTGGAACATCTTCAGCAGCTCTTGCAGACCGAGGAAGTACCACGGTGCCTTCGACGGGTTCGGCGTGGCGTTCACGTCGGCGAGACCCAACAACGGGGCCTTCACCAACGCGGAGAAGATCGTGATCATCGCCGTCAACGAAAGGAGCGCCGCAAACTCGATCGCTAGGAGGTGAGGCCACACGTGCACCTTGTCCTGGGCCTCGGCGCGGGCCTGCTGGATCGAACCGGACTTGACGACGGTGAGCAGTCGCTGGGTGTGACCGCCGGGACCACTGCTCGTCGGCGAAGGCGCGACGACAGCGGTTGCCGCAGCCACTCCGCCGCCGGCGCTCGCAGCCGCGGGCTCTCCGCCGCCACCGCCCGCGAGTGCAGCCTTGCGCTTGCGGGACCGCTCGAGGAGATGGGCGGGAATGCCGCCCTTGTCTTCGGTGATCGCTTCGCCGCCGCCATTGCCGCCGGCGTCGCCGCCGCCGGCCGGTACTTCGGCTGCGACCGGCGCGGTCTCTTCGGCCGCGGGGGCTTCGGGCGCGGCTTCGCCTGCTTCTTCACCCTCGACCGGAAGCCCGAGCGCCTTACGGCGTTCCTGGCTTCGCTTGAGGAGATGTTCGGGTACGTCGGCCATGTGAGTGATCCTCCTCTCGACCTAGAGGGGTCCGGAGATCCCGCCGTCCTTGCGGACACGCCAGAAGTGAACAGCCATGAATATGACGATGACGAACGGAAGCATCAAGACGTGCAATACGTACCATCGCAGCAGCGTCTCGCTTCCGATCTCCTTACTACCCAGCAGCACGTACTTGACCTGCGGCCCGAACACCGGCGTGTAGCCCATCATGTTCGTGCCGACCGTGACCGCCCAGAGCGACAGCTGGTCCCAGGGGAGCAGGTAGCCGGTGAACGAGAGCAAAAGGGTGAGCGTCAGCAGGATGATGCCGATTACCCAGTTGAACTCCCGCGGCGACTTGTAGGCACCGTGGTAGAAGACGCGCGCCATGTGCAGGAAGACCGACAGCACCATGAGGTGCGCGGCCCAACGATGCATGTTGCGCACAAGCGAGCCGAACGTCACCGCCGTCTCCAGCGCCTGCACGTTCGCGTAGGCCTCGGTGACCGTCGGCCGGTAGAAGAACATCAAGAAGATACCGGTCACGGTGAGCAGGATGAACAAGAAGAACGAAAGCCCGCCCAGGCATAGCGTGTAGGAGACCTTGACCGCGTGCCGCTTCACCTTCACCGGGTGCAGGTGGTACAGCACGTTGTTCATGATCACGTAGGAACGGTTGCGGGGGCTGTCGGTGTAGCCCTTGCGGAAGATCGAACCGGGCCGGAAGATCGAGTTCCAGGCTTGCGACCCGCGCGTCTTCTCGCCGACCTCGGCGAGCCGTTCCGCCATCTTGGGTCGATGACCGTTTCCGTTGGTTGTCGCCACGCGTGCTCCTCTTAGCCGCTTCTAGAAGCGGACGCCGTAGGCGTAGCCGTGTCGGTTGGTGCGGGTGTTGGGGTCGCC
>JBEPUZ010000271.1:0-5362 GCA_041691275.1 Actinomycetota bacterium
TGGCGCTGCGCCTGGGCGACGAAGCCCCGAACTTCACGGCCGAGACCACCGAAGGCAAGATCGATTTCTACGACTACCTCGGCGACAGCTGGGGCGTCTTGTTCTCGCACCCGAAGGACTTCACCCCGGTCTGCACGACCGAGCTCGGTGAGGTCGCACGGCTGAAGCCGGAGTTCGACAAGCGCAACGTCAAGGTGCTCGGCCTGTCGGTCGACGAGCTCGGCAATCACAAGGGTTGGGCGACCGACATCGAAGAGACCCAGGGCTCGAAGCTCAACTTCCCCCTGATCTCGGACACCGACCGCAAAGTCTCCGACCTCTACGACATGATCCACCCGAACGCGAACGACACCCTCACGGTGCGCTCGGTGTTCATCATCGGCGCCGACAAGAAGGTGAAGCTCATCATCACCTACCCGGCCTCGACAGGCCGGAACTTCGACGAGATCCTGCGCGTGATCGACTCGCTGCAGCTGACCGCGAAGTACAGCGTCGCCACCCCGGTGAACTGGAAGGACGGCGACGACGTCATCATCGGCGGCGCCGTCTCCGACGAGGACGCCAAGACCAAGTTCCCGAAGGGTTGGAAGTCGCCCAAGCCCTACCTGCGCATCACGCCCCAGCCCAACAAGTAGCGGGCCGACAACTACCCGCGGACGTACTCCCAGCTATCGCCGCCGAGCAACAGGCGGTGGCGGGGGCCGGGAACGTCCAGCTTCGCGATGTCGTCGTAGGCGACGTCTTCGGGATAGACGCAGATCGCGCTGCCGCCCTCGATGAAGTGAAAGCGCGGGAGATAGTCGATCGCAACCGCGGCTCCGATTGCGGCCATCGCATCCTCGACGGTCGCGGTTTCGCTCAGGTCGAGCAACGTCACGTACTGCGGCGGCGCCAGCTCGATCTCACCCGCGTCGCGCGCCGCGAGTGCGTCGGCCGGTCGGAACCACTGCACCTTGTCCATCTCGGAGCCGTCGGCAACCTCGTCGCCGCTGCGCACCGGGCCCGCGAAGAACCACGTCGCGAAGCGCTTGGGTGCACCTTCGGGAGTAGTCCAGTTCGAGAGATGGACGAGCGCGTCGCCGTCGACGTCGACAGCGGCCTCCTCCATCGCCTCGCGCACGGCCGCTCGACGCGCGGCGCCGGGAAGGTCGTCGGGCGCGTCTCCGTAGTCGTCGGGATCGATGCGCCCTCCGGGGAACACCCATGCACCACCGTGGAACGCGAGCTTCGACGAGCGGCGGGCGAGCAACACCTCGAGACCGCCGTCACCGTCACGCAACAACACGACAGTCGCCGCGGGCGCGGCTTCGACGCCTTTGGAGGCCTCCGCGAATTCGCCGTTTCGACGTTGCTCAATCCAGTTGTTCAACGAGGAGCTCACCCTTTTCGTGCCGTGCGCGCAGGACCTTCTTATCGAACTTACCCACTGAGGTCTTCGGGACCTCGTCGATGAAGCTCCATCGCTCCGGAACCTGCCACTTCGCGACGCGACTCGCGAGGTACTCGGCGAGCGCGGCCGCGTCGACTGCGCTCGTGCTCTTGCGCACCACGCACGCGAGTGGGCGCTCGTCCCAGCGCGGATCCGGAACGCCGATGACGCTGGCCTCGACCACATCGGGGTGACCCATCAGCAGGTTCTCGAGCTCGACCGAGCTGATCCACTCGCCGCCCGACTTGATCACGTCCTTGGTGCGGTCGGTGATCTGGATGAAGCCCTGGGGCGAGACACTGCCGACGTCGCCCGTGCGCAACCAGTCGCCGTCGAACTTCTCCGGCGCGGGATCGCGGTAATACGAACCGGTGATCCACGGTCCGCGGACTTCGATCTCGCCGACCGTTTCTCCGTCCCACGCCAGAGAGCTTCCCATCTCGTCGACGATCCGGAGCTCGACTCCGCACACGACGCGCCCGGTGCGCGCCCGCCAGTCCATCTCCTCGGGCGAGCCGAGCTCGACGCTCGCGGGCGGATGCGCAACGGCCGCGAGTGGCGACGTCTCGGTCATCCCCCACGCCTGCACGATGCGCACGCCGTACTTGTTCTCGAAGTTCTCCATCAGCGAACGCGGCACTGCCGCGCCGCCGCAGATGATCATGCGGATGCTCGACAGGTCGATCTCGTGCTCTTCACCGTAGCGATAGATGTCGGCCCAGATCGTGGGCACCGCACCCGCGAACGTGACCCGTTCCTCTTTCACCATGCGCGTCACCGGCTCGGCCTGCAGGAATCGACCCGGCATGACCAGCGACGCGCCGCACAGGAACGCGGCGTACGGGAGACCCCACGCGTTGGCGTGGAACATGGGCACGATCATGAGCACGCGATCGCGCTCCGACAGAGCCATGGCGTTGGGCGTGGTGGCCGCGAGCGAGTGCAGGAACGACGAGCGGTGCGAGTAGACGACGCCTTTCGGGTTCCCGGTGGTGCCCGACGTGTAACACATCGCCGAGGGCTGGCGTTCGTCGATCTCGGGCCAGTCGTAGTCGGGTGACTCCTGCGCGAGCAGCTCGGAATAGCGCTCGATACGACGGTCGCCGAGCAGCGATGCGTCGCACGCACCGTCGCCGACGATCACGAAGCACTCGACCGTCGTGAGCTCGGAGGCGACCTTGGCGAGGACCGAAACGAGCGTGTCGTCGACGAAGACGACCTTGTCCTCGCCGTGGTTGATGACGTACGCGAGCTGCTCGGGGAAGAGCCGGATGTTCAACGTGTGCACGACCGCGCCCATCGACGGGATCGCGAGATACACCTCCATGTGCTCCTGCGAGTTCCACATGAACGTGCCGACGCGGTCGCCCTGCTGCACACCGAGTCCGGCGAGCGCGCCGGCCACGCGACCGGCGTTGTCGGCGATCGTGGCGTAGGTGGCGCGCCGCGAACCGCTCTCGGACCACGTGACGCATTCGGCGTCGCCGTAGACCGTACGGCCGTGCCGAAGGACGGCCGCGATCGTGAGCGGAAAGTCCTGCATCGTGCTCGATATCACGGTCGGTCTCCTTGGGCCCGCGGCATTCGGGGCGAAGCGTAACGTCGTCCGGGTTTCCCGACTACCGCGTCCGCCCTACGGGGAAGCGACTGCCCGTCCCGGCGCCGAGCGCGCAACGAGTCGTCGCTCGCGCTCACCAGCCGAGGATCGCGCCGATAGCGAGGCCGACGACGAAGAGGCCGCCCGCGCGTCGGGTCACGAGGAACGACAGCGCCGCGAACCACAAGGGCCAGACCGGGTTCGGCATCGGCGAGACGTCGGGCTTCGGTTGCGAGTAGTAGTCGAACGTGCGCTTCAGCACCGGGAACGAGAACACGACGAGCAGCGACGCGACGGGAAGCACCCGCGCGATCACGAGCGCCGCGATGGAGACGTAGAAAGCCACGAACATCCCCTGCGTCAACCGGCGCGCGGCCGACTCGCCCATGATCACGGGGAGGGTATGGGTGCCGTCGGGCGCGTCCCAGGGAATCTTGTCGATGTGCTTGCCCATGAGCACCGTGGTGCACAGCAGTGCGTACGGCAGCGACGCCAACACCACCGCGCCGGGGATCGTCCCCGTCGCCGCGTAGTAGCTGCCGCCGACCATGAGCGGGCCCCAGACGATCAGCACCGTCGGTTCGCCGAGCCCGTGCTTCTTCAGTCGCAGTGGCGGCGCCGTGTACGCGGCCGACAGCAGGAACCCGCCGAGCGCGAAGCCGATGATCGGCCAGCCCCGGGCGACGGTGAGGGTGATCATGATCCCGAGACAGATCAGGTTGACGACGAGCGCGCACGCGGCGAGGCCCTTGCGGCTGATGACGCCCGAGAGCACGGGGTGGGGCGAATAGAGGTTGCGGGGGTACTCCTCCCGATCGGTGCCGACCGCGAGATCGAACAGGTCGTTCATCAGGTTGTTGGCCATGTGCGCGAGCACGATCCCCGCCGCGGAGAGCGCGAACCAGCCCCAGGCGATGTCGGCATCGCGGTAAATGGCCAACAACCCGGCGATCGCGCCGGCCACGAGGGTCATCGGAAGTACGCCGGCCCGGGTCAAATACAGCCATTTCGACACCGGATCGAGGCGTCCGGGCGGCGGGTTGGTCGTTGCGAGCACATAGCGCCAACTGTGAAAAACGCCACCCTGGCGTTCACTCTTCACAGATTGCGCTGAAGAAGTGTCTGCCATATGGCCGAAGCCTAGAAGGCACAACGCCAACGCGCCTCGCTCCCCGGATCTAGGGAACGAGAGGCACCCCGACCGGGAGGATCTCCGAGTGACCATGACGACGACGGCGAACGCAGAGATCCACGTCCTGCCGCTGTCGTTGACGATGGCCGAGGTCCGCTTGGGCACGGGGAGCGCCGGCAAGAGCATCGGCAAGGTCACGGCGTCGGGCGGCCGCTGGTTCTGGCAGCACCGCGACGGCGAGCAGAGCTCCCCGATCGCCGAGAACCGGAGCGCGGCGGCGAACGCGCTCGCCGAGTACCACATGGCGTTCAAGCCCCAGCCGCCCGCGGCGCCGGTCCGCCGCCTGCTCTTCGGCTAACTGCTCGTCTGGTCGCGCTGCGGCAGCTCGCGCTGCGGCAGTTCGGGATGCGGCAGTTCGGGATGCGGCAGTTCGGGATGCGTTGCCCGCCGGCTGGCGGGCCTACGACTCGCTGCTCTTCAACCGCCGTAGTTCATTCTCGTGTCCTCCATCCGGAGGATCTCGGTGTCCTCGTCCTTCAAGAACGCGGCGTTGACGACCTCGCCGAGGAAGAGCGTGTGATTGCCGATCGGCACCGGTTGGCGGACTTCACACTCCACGTACGCCGCCGATTGTGCGAGCACAGGCGCGCCCGTTGCCGGTCCGTCGACGTACTCGAACCCGTTCAGCGTGTGCGCGGCGAGATCGACGTCGACCGGCTTCGTGAACTTCCGCACGATCGCGCGGTCTTCCCGATCGATCATGCACAGCGAGAACACACCACTCGTGTCGATGAGTTGATGCGTGAGCGCTTCGCGCTCCACCCCGATGCCTATCCACTTCGGGTCGAACGACACCTGCGTCGCCCAGCTGAGGATCATCCCGTTGCGACGTTGATCCCTGTCCGTGGAACCGACGACGTAGAGCCCGCTCGGCATCTTCCACAACACCCGCCGCCGGAGCCGGTCGTACTCGTCCGGGTCGGCCCCTTCGGGAAACGGCGCAACAGGACCTTCATGAGTCGGCATACACCCGAGCGTAGGCCGAGAGAGGTTGGAACGATCCGATAGCTGTTCGATTCGGCTGTGTTTACAGAGCGTTTTCGTGTATACTCGAACATATGTTCGCTACCGAGGAGTCCGTTGCGGCGAAGCGGCGATTCGCCGACGCCGCCGAAGCAGACTTCCTGCGCGAGGTCGCCGATTA
>JBEPUZ010000272.1:0-5355 GCA_041691275.1 Actinomycetota bacterium
ACCCCCCCCCCCCCCCCTTTTGGGGCTCCCCCAATAACCACGTGTGGGGCCTTTTTCCCCCCCTCTGCACTAAAACCCCCCACAACTGTTGGTAGGTCAACGCGGCGTCAACGCGGCCGGGTCAGTCGAGCTCGGCGAGCACCTCACCGATGATCTTGGTGGCCTGGTGCGCGGGCAGCGGCTCGCCGCCCTCGGCTTCGGCGACCTCGTCAGCGAATCCTTCGACCGAGTGCACGCCGCCGACGAGCACGTGCCGCAACGCCTGACCGCTCGCGTCGGGATCGTTGAGAGCCTCGACCGCGGGCGGGATCGCGGCGGCGTGGTCGGGCGCTTCTGCGACCGTGTGCACGAGGGCCATCGCCTCCTGGCGACCGCTGGCTGTCGACACCGGGGGTTCGCGGTCGGGGTTCTGCTGGAGGTCCCATTCTGCGAGCGCCTCGTCGTAGCCGCCCTCTCCGGGATGAAGGACACGGGTCGTCTCGGCCGGGGCCGCGTCGACGGCTTCCACATCGTCGTCGCTGTCATGGTGCCGTTCCGCCTGCACCGGGACGACCAGAGTGCCGTCGTCGTTTCGCACGATGTCCATGGGATGCCTCTCGATCGGCGGCGCCCGAACGACGTCGCCCCTCCCTCCTACCCATCCGCCGCCCGAACCGGACACCCGAGTCGGTACCGGGGAACCGGGACATCGGGTACGGGGACATATCAACGGGGCCTAATCTCCGGACGTGCAGGCCGGAGACATCCACCGACTGGTGCAGGACGCGTTCAACGCGGGCGACGCCGACGCCTTGGTCGCGCTCTACGAGACCGACGCGACCATGGCGACGCCGGGCGGGATCTTCGTCACCGGCCACACCGCGATCCGCGAACAATGGGCGGGATTCATCGCACTGGGCGGCCGCATCACGATGGTCACCCGTCATGCCGCCGAATCGGGCGACATCGCCCTGCTCAGCAACGACTGGCACTTCGTCGCCGACGGGATGGAGTTCTCGTCGCGCACGTCGGAGGTTGCGCGCCGCCAACCCGACGGCACCTGGCGATACGTGATCGACCACCCCTACGGAGGCGCCGACACCCAAAGCGAGTAGCGGCGCCGATGGGAATATCGTCTCGGGAAGATGCCGGCCCCCGGCACGGTTCCAACCCACGATGATCGACCTCGCGCCGCCCCGTCCCCCGCTCTCGGTGCTCGACCTCGTCCCGGTCGGTGACGGGTCGACGGCGTCCGCCGCGCTGGCGAGCTCGGTCGACCTGGCCCGCCTCGCCGAACGGCTCGGCTACCGACGGCTCTGGGTCGCCGAGCACCACAACATGCCGGGTATCGCGAGCTCGTCTCCTCCCGTCCTGATCGCGCACCTTGCCGCCGCGACCGAGACCATCCGGGTCGGTGCGGGCGGGGTCATGCTCCCGAACCACGCCGCACTGGTCGTAGCCGAGCAGTTCGGGATGCTCGAGGCGATGCACCCCCACCGGATCGACCTCGGCATCGGGCGGGCACCGGGCACCGACCCTGCCACCGCGGCCGCCCTCCGCCGGAGCCGCTCGTCGATCATGACCGACGAGTTCCCCGAGCAGCTCCGCGACCTCTTCTCGTTCTTCGAGGGCACCCATCCCCAGATCACGGCCGTACCGGGCCGCGGCTACCGACCTGCGGTCTGGATGCTCGGTTCGAGCGACTTCAGCGCCCGGGTCGCGGGCGCCCTCGGATTGCCGTTCTCGTTCGCGCACCACTTCGCGTCGCAGAACACGGTGGCCGCGCTCCAGATCTACCGCGACTCGTTCCAACCGTCGCCGGAGCTCGCGGAGCCGTACTCGATGATCGGCGTGCCGGTCATCTGCGCCGAGACCGACGAACGGGCCCGCTGGCTCTCGGGCCCGAGCGCGCTGTCGTTCGCGCGGCTGCGCCAAGGCCGCCCGACGCAGCTGCCCACGCCCGAGGAAGCGGCGGAGCACGTGTTCACGCCGACCGAACGGGAGATCGTCCGGGCGTGGACCGCGCCGCTCGTGCGGGGCGAGCCCGACCGTGTGCGCGCCGAGCTCGAGGAGCTCGTCCAGCGCACGGGTACCGACGAGCTGATGATCACGACCATGATCCACGGCCCCGCGGAGCGGCTCCGTTCGTACGAGCTCCTCGCCGCGGCCTGGGACCTCACGCCGGTCGCAGCGGCGGTTCCCGAACCTTCCGTCTGACTCTCGCCCGGCGACGGGGCGCAGGGCGACGGCGATGACGGCCGCCAGACTCGGCCCGATGTCGAACGCGCCCACATCGGTATCGATCTCGGCGGAGACGGCCTGCCGTTTCGTCCTCGGCCGCCAAGGTCTGTGGCCGGGCCGGCGCGCGATCGGCAAAGGCGGCGCCCGCGCGGCGATGACGACGATGGAGCAGCTACAGCTCGACCCGCTGGTGATCGTCGCCCGGAGTCACGACCTCGCGCTGCACAGCCGGGTCATCGGCTACGAGTCGGCGTTCTTCGACCTGCTGACCTACGGCGAGCGCGGGTTCTTCGACTGGGGCGGCTGGCTCGCGGTCCGACCGATGCGTGAGCTCCCTTACTGGCGGAACCTCATGCAACGCCAGCGCGCGCGACCCAAAATGCGCCGCATCGTCGACGAGCACGGTGTGGCCCTCGGTGCACTGCGCAATCTGCTGCGCGAACGCGGGACCTTGAGCAACCGCGACTTCGAGGCCGGCGACCGGCGCGCGATCGACAGCTACCGCGGGCGCAAGGACTCTTCGCTCGCCCTCTACTACCTGTGGCTCGTAGGTGACGCGATGACGCACCACCGCGAGGGCTTCGAGCGCGTCTACGCGCCGGCCGATGCGGTCGCGCCGCCCGAGCTCCTGGTTCCGGCCGCCGACGCCGACACCGACCGATTCATGATGCGCAAAGCCGTCGCCTTCGCCGGCATCGGTCGACCCGGCCCTCTCAGCCGCTCGCTGGCCCGGACGGTGACCAAGGACGAGGAACGTGCGCTCGAACGGGAGCTCGTCGGGTCGGGCGTCCTGGTCGACGTCGAGGTCGAGGGCTGGCCCGGTCGCCATTTCATGACATCCGACGATCTCGCGGTCGTTCGGGGGCTCGAGCGAGGGCGCGTCCCACGCGCATGGGCGCCGCTCGAGACCACGACCGAGGAAGAGGTGACGCTGCTCTCACCACTCGATCCCGCGGTCAGCCGGCAGCGGGCGACGGCGTTGTTCGGGTTCGACTACGTGTGGGAGATCTACAAGAAGCAGGAGCTCGTGCAGTACGGGCGGTACACGATGCCGATCCTGTGGGGTGACGGGCTCGTCGGCCGGATCGATCTGCGCACCGACCGGCGAACGAGGACGCTCGTCGTGAACGGGGCCTGGCTCGAAGACAAGACCCTGGCGCGCTCGACCGACTTCCTGGACGCGTTGCGCGCCGGCATGCTGCGCATGCTGACCTTCCTCGGCGCCGACCGCGTCGATGCGAGCGCGGTCAAGACCGTGCCGGTCCGGCGAGCGATCACGTCGCTCAACTCGAAGCGGCGGAGTCCTCTCCGTTGACGAGTCCGCGTGCGCCTCGCCCTACGGGTCGCGGCGAGACCGATGCTCCGGCACGGCGTCCTAACCTCGAGGTATGGACGATCCGGTACTCGAAACGGCTCCGCTCGGTTTCCAGTGGGTGACGGTCGACCCGTTCCTCTTCTGCGTGCATCACGTCGACGCGTATCCCGAAGGGAACGACGACCTCGCACCCGATCCGGCGCTGCTCGCCGGCCGCGAGATCGGTATGGATCTCGCGGGCCGTGACGGTTGGCGTATGTACCACGGCTCGAATGTGCCCGGCTTCCCGCAACACCCGCACCGCGGGTTCGAGACCGTGACCTTCGTACGGCGCGGATTCATCGACCATTCCGACTCGCTCGGCGCGACCGCGCGCTTCGGTCCCGGCGACGTGCAGTGGCTCACCGCAGGCAAGGGCATCGTGCACTGCGAGATGTTCCCGTTGCTCGAACGCGACCAGCCGAACCCTTTGGAGCTCTTCCAGATCTGGTTGAACCTGCCCGCGGCCGACAAGATGGTCGAGCCGTACTTCACGATGTTGTGGAACGAAGATCTTCCCCGCCGGGTCGTGACCGACGACGACGGCCGCGCGACCACGGTCACGGTCATCGCCGGCGAGCTCTCCGGTCTGCGTCCGCCTCCACCCCCGCCCGACTCGTGGGCGTCGCGAAGCGAAGCGGATCTCGCGATCTGGCACGCGGTCCTCGAACCCGGGGCAACGTGGAGCATCCCGCCCGCGGCCGGTCCCGACACCGTGCGCGTGCTCTATCTCTTCGAAGGTGCGGCGCGCATCGGCGAACACGATCTCGACGCGCCGACCGGCGCGCAACTGCGCGTCGACCACGACGTCCCGGTCACCGCCGGGCCCGGCGGAGCCGAAGCGCTGATCCTGCAGGGCCGCCCGATCGGCCAGCCCGTCGCGCAATACGGCCCGTTCGTCATGAACGACCAGGCGGAAATCGACCAGGCGTTCGCCGACTACCGCGCGACCGGCTTCGGCGGATGGCCGTGGCCGACCAACGACCCTGTGCACGACCGCGAGGCGGGACGGTTCGCCCGCACCCCCGACGGGAAGTCGATCGTTCCCTCGGAGTCGGTGTCGCAGTAGTCGTCACCAGCCAAGGGGCGCGCGTGCACCGATCGCTACCAGTCCGCGAGGGTCCCGGCGGGCATGATGTTGGCCATGACCTTGGCCATCACTTCACTCAGCGATCTCAGTCGATGGGTGCGCGGCGACGGACTGATCATCGTGCTGCTGCTCGTCGGTTCGGCCCTGCTCGCGCGTTTCGCGTCCTGGTTCGGAGCTGATCTCACCAAACGTATCGACGAGCAGGACAAGAACGACGACGCGCTCGTCCGATCCGAGGCGGCCAAACATCGCCACTCGCTGACGCAGGTCATCACGTGGACCGTCATCGTCCTCATCTATTCGGTCACCGCGGTGCTCGTGCTCGCCCGCTTCGGCGTGCCGCTCTCGAGCCTGATCGCACCGGCGACCGTCGCCGGGGTCGCACTCGGCTTCGGCGCGCAGCGCGTCGTCCAAGACATCCTCGCCGGCTTCTTCATCATCACCGAACGTCAGTACGGCTTCGGTGACCTCATCCGCATCTCGAATCTCGGCTCGACCACGGGCATCGTCGGCACCGTCGAGGACGTCACCCTCCGCACCACCCGGATGCGTACCGTCAACGGCGAGGTCGTCATCGTCCCGAATGGTCAGATCAACCAGGTGACCAACCTGTCTCGCGACTGGGCGCGCGCAGTCGTCGACATCCCGCTGCCGGCGACAGCCGACATCAGCCGCGTCAACGCGATCCTGC
>JBEPUZ010000273.1:0-5329 GCA_041691275.1 Actinomycetota bacterium
CACGTTCACCGACCCGCTCGTCGACTGCCGCAACTGCAAGGAGCGCTTCCGCGCCGACCAGTTGCCCGAGTCGGGCGCGTGCCCCAACTGCGGGGTGAAGGACTCCTTCACCGAGGCCCGCAACTTCAACCTGATGTTCAAGACCCATGTCGGCCCGCTCGAGGACGACGCGTCGGTCGCATACCTCCGGCCCGAGACGGCGCAGGGAATCTTCGTCAACTTCAAGAACGTGCAGACGACGACGCGCAAGAAGCCGCCGTTCGGTATCGCGCAGGTGGGGAAGTCGTTCCGCAACGAGATCACGCCCGGGAACTTCGTCTTCCGCACGCGTGAGTTCGAGCAGATGGAGATGGAGTTCTTCGTGCCGCCGGCCGAGGCGCCGAAGTGGTTCGAGTACTGGGTCGCCGAGCGTTACCGCTGGTACCTCGATCTCGGGATCCCCGAGGATCAGCTCCGCATCCGTCCGCATGATGCCGACGAGGTGTCGTTCTACTCGGCCGGCACCAGCGACGTGGAGTACGCCTACCCGTGGGGCTGGGGCGAGCTCGAGGGGATCGCGAACCGCACCGACTACGACCTCACCCAGCACGGCAAGTTCTCGGGCGAAGACCTCTCGTACTTCGACCAGGAAGCCAACGAGCACTACCTGCCGTTCGTGATCGAACCCGCGGCCGGCGCCGACCGGGCGACGCTTGCGTTCCTTCTCGCCGCGTACGACGAGGACGAGGCGACGAGTGGCGAGGGCAAGACGGAGAAGCGCACGGTGCTGCGCCTCGACCCGAGGCTCGCGCCGATCAAGGTCGCCGTGCTGCCGCTGTCGAAGAAGGACACGCTGTTGCCGCTGACCGACGAGGTCGCCGACTCGCTGCGTCCGCTGTTTCAGATCGACGTCGACCTGTCCGGAGCGATCGGTCGTCGCTACCGTCGCCAGGACGAGGTCGGGACGCCGCTGTGTGTCACGATCGACTTCGACACGATCGAAGACCGCGCGGTGACCGTGCGCGACCGAGATTCGATGAAACAAGACAGGGTTTCGCTCGACCGTCTGGTCGGCGAGCTCCGCGATCGCTTGGGTGTGGCTTGACCAATGGATAACTATTACTCGTTGCTGGGGATCGACACCGACGCGTCGGTCGAGGACATTCGCGGTGCGTACCGCACGCGCAAGGAAGGGCTCGACACTGCGAGCGAGGCCGGGCGCAACGACGCGATCAAGCTGAACAAGGCTTGGAACGTGCTCTCCGACCCGTACCAGCGCGGTCGTTACGACGAGCAGCGCGAGCTCGAAGGCGACGACTTCGGGAACGACGACGACACCACGACGACGACCACCACCAACGGGCGCAGTACCCCGGTCAAGCGCACGCCGGCCAAGGGCATGATGGGCCAGGCCAAGAACTCGCGCCTCGACCGGCGCGACGCCCAGCGCGCGACGCGCGCCGATCGGCTCGCCCAGGCGAAGACACCGACGATCACGCCGCCGCCGGGCACCCACTTCCCGTCGACGAAGCAGCGCATCATCGCGATGATCATCGATCTTCTCGTGCTGATCGTGCTCGTGAGCGGGAGTCAGGTCGCCGCGCAGGCCGTCGCCAAGTCGCAGAAGCCCGAGATCGTCAAACAGATCGACAAGCTGAACGCCGACATCACGACTGACAACAAGAACAAGAGCGACGCCGACAAGCTGGTGACCGCGGACAAGAATGCGAATGCCACCGCCAAGCTGACGATCGATCAGAAGGCTTCGGACGACGCCAAGGCGAAGGCCAAGGCCGACACGAAGCTGCGCGACGACCAGTCGTCGAAGCTGAACCCGTTCTTCCTGGGCGGCATCGTCATCGCGTTCCTCCTCGGGTTCTTGTACCTCGCGATTCCGACCGCGATAACGGGTCGAACGCTCGGGAAGAAGTTCCAGCACCTGAAGGTCGTACGCGAAGACGGGTCGCCGGTGGGAGCGCGCGTGGCGATCACGCGATTCGGTCTCATCGTGCTCGTCACGTTCACGTTGTATCTGTTGTTGCAACAGATCGCCGCCGTCATCGTGCTGTTCGGAGTCACGCTGTGGATGCGTAACGCGAACATGCAGGGCCTGCACGACCGCTTCGCCCACACGATCGTCGTCAGCGACGCGCAGCCGAGCGACGCGCAGTAGACCGAAGACTGAAAGGTTCGTCCATGCCCGAGCAATCTCGAGAGAAGCCTGCGCAAGCGCGGGAGAAGCCTGCGCAAGCACGGGAGAAGTACGTCTACGCGTTCGAAGAAGGTGGCCGCGACCAGAAATACCTGCTGGGCGGCAAGGGCGCGAACCTCGGGGAGATGACGAAGATCGGCCTCCCGGTACCGCCCGGGTTCACGATCAGCACCGACGCGTGCAAGGCGTACATGGCGCTCGGCGACGAGATGCCGCCCGGCCTGATGGCCGAGGTCGCGGTCGCGCGCGAACAGCTCGAGAAGAAGACCGGCAAGTTGCTCGGCGATTCCGACGACCCGTTGCTCGTGTCGGTGCGCTCGGGTGCGCCGTTCTCGATGCCGGGGATGATGGACACGGTCTTGAACCTCGGCCTGAACGACGAGTCGGTCAAGGGCCTCGCCAAGCAGACCAAGAACGAGCGCTTCGCGTACGACAGCTACCGCCGCTTCGTCCAGATGTTCGCCAAGATCGTGCTCGACGTCTCCGGCGAGCTGTTCGAAGAGGCGATGCTCGACCTGATCGAACACAAGGGTGTGAGTGTCGACACCGACCTGAAGGCCAAGGATCTCGCGGCGCTGGTCGAGACGTTCAAGGGCATCGTGAAGCAGGAAGCGGGTGTCGACTTCCCGACCGACCCGCAAGAACAGCTCGCGTACGCGATCGACGCGGTCTTCAAGTCGTGGAACGGCCGGCGCGCGCGCGACTACCGCCGCATGGAGAAGATCCCCGACGACCTCGGCACCGCGGTCAACGTGCAGACGATGGTGTTCGGCAACAAGGGTGACGACTCCGGCACCGGCGTCGCGTTCACCCGGAACCCCTCCACCGGTGAGCACAAAGGCTACGGCGACTTCCTCAAGAACGCACAAGGCGAAGACGTCGTCGCCGGCATCCGCATCACCGAGCCGCTCGACGCGATGACGAACGAGTTCCCGAAGCCGCACGAAGAGTTGCTCGCGATGATGCAGCTGCTCGAGAACCACTACCGCGACATGTGCGACATCGAGTTCACGATCGAGCAGGGCAAGTTGTTCATGCTGCAGACGCGCGTGGGCAAGCGCACGGCCGCGGCCGCGTTGCGTATGGCGGTCGAGATGGTCGACGAGGGTCTGATCGACCAGACCGAAGCGGTGCTGCGCGTGCAGCCGGCCCAGCTGGACCAGCTCCTGCACCCGCAGTTCGACCCCAAGGCGAAGTTCACTGTCCTCGCGAAGGGACTGAACGCGTCACCGGGGGCTGCGGTCGGGAAGGTGTACTTCACCGCCGACGACGCCGAAGCCCGTCACGAAGAGGGCGAGCACGTGATCCTCGTGCGCCCGGAAACCTCGCCCGACGACCTGCACGGGATGATCGCCGCGGAGGGGATCCTGACGTCGCGCGGTGGTCTCGTCTCGCACGCGGCCGTCGTCGCGCGCGGCATGGGCAAGCCCGCGATCTGTGGCGCGGAAGCGGTGAAGATCGATCTCGCGGCGCGCACGTTCACCGCCGGTGACACGACGGTGCGCGAGGGCGAGATCATCTCGATCAACGGCACCACCGGAGAGATCGTCCTCGGCGAGGTGGCGGTCATCACACCCGAGCCGAGTGGTCCATTCGGCATCATCCTGGGTTGGGCCGACACGCTGCGCACGTTGAAGGTGCGCGCCAATGCCGATCTCCCCGAAGACGCCCGCAAGGCGCGCGAGTTCGGCGCCGAGGGCATCGGCCTCTGCCGCACCGAGCACATGTTCCTCGGCGACCGGCTCCCGATCGTGCAGCGCATGATCCTCGCCGACACCGCCGCCGACGAGGACTCCGCGCTCGAGGAGCTGCGGGCGCAACAGGAATCGGACTTCGAGGGCATCCTCGAAGCAATGGACGGGCTGCCGGTGACGGTGCGCCTGCTCGACCCGCCGTTGCACGAGTTCCTGCCCGATCACGAAGACCTGATCATCAAGCAGGCCAAGGGCGAGATCACCGACCACGAGCTGAAGCTGTTGAAGGCGTCGGAGCTGTGGCGGGAGTCGAACCCGATGCTCGGTACCCGCGGTTGCCGGCTCGGCATCATCAAGCCGGGTTTGTACCGCATGCAGGTGCGCGCGCTCATGCAGGCCGCGGTCACGCGCCGGCGCGCGGGCGGCAACCCGATCGTCGAGATCATGATCCCGCTCATCGTGAGCGAGCCCGAGCTGAAGCTGCTCGAGACGTGGTCACGCGAAGAAGCCGACAGGGTGCTGCGGGAAGCCGGCGTCGAGATCGACTACCTCGTCGGCACGATGATCGAGACGCCGCGCGCCGCGCTCGTGGCCGACGACATCGCGGGCGTCGCCGAGTTCTTCTCGTTCGGGACCAACGACCTCACCCAGATGACGTTCGGCTTCTCCCGCGACGACATCGAGGGTCGCTTCATGAGCGAGTACCTCGAGTACAAGCTGCTCGTCGCGAACCCGTTCGAGACCCTCGACGTCGAGGGCGTCGGCCAGCTCGTGCGCATGGGTTGCGAGAAGGGTCGGGCCGCTCGTCCCGGGATCAAGCTCGGGATCTGTGGTGAACACGGTGGCGATCCGGCGTCGGTCGCGTTCTGTCACGAGGTCGGGCTCGACTACGTGTCGTGCTCGCCGTACCGGGTGCCGATCGCCCGCTTGGCCGCCGCGCACGCCGCGGTCGGCTCCGGCGGGCCCGGCGCGTCGGCCTGAGCGTGGCCACTTCCGAGTCGGCGGGCCCAGAGGTTGCCCGAACCCGGTTGAACGCGGCCGAGATCAGTGAGTTCCTCGCCGAGGTGTTCCCGGGCGTGCTCGACCACTTCGTCATCGAAGAGGTCCGGCCCATGTACGCCCGCGTGCGCATGATGTTCAGCGACTCCCGGCTCCGGCCCGGTGGCACGATCAGCGGGCCGTCGCTGATGACGCTGGCCGACACGGGGTTGTGGGTCGCGTTGCTCGCGATGATCGGGCGGGAGCCGTTGTCGGTCACGTCACACCTCGACATCGACTTCCTGCGCAAGCCCGCGGCTGCCGACGTCGTCGCCCATACGAACCTGCACAAGATCGGTAAGCGCCTCGCGGTCGGCGACGTGCTCATGTACTCGGCCGGCGAGACGGTGCCGTGCGCGCGCTCGTCGGTCACCTACGCCATCCCGTCGAACCGACTCGACCCGCC
>JBEPUZ010000274.1:0-5279 GCA_041691275.1 Actinomycetota bacterium
CTTGAACTTCGAGGGACAGCCCTTCGACTCCTACTTCTCCGGCAACACGGTGCAGATCTGCCCGGTCGGCGCGCTCACCGCGAGCCAATACCGCTTCCGCGCCCGCCCCTGGGACCTGGCGACGGTGGAAACGTCGTGCACGACGTGTTCGGTGCACTGCCGGGGGGCGGTGCAATCATCTTCGAACCGGCTCCTGCGGCTGCTCGCCGTCGACTCCGAGCCCGTCAACCACGGATGGCTCTGCGACAAAGGTCGGTACGGGCTCGAGTGGGTGCACTCCGATCATCGGATCCTCGAGCCGCAGATCCGTGACGGTGGTACCCGCCGTCAGGTTTCGTGGCCCGACGCGCTCGACCATGCTGCCGATGCCATCGAGAAGGCGAGGGACCTGCACGGCGCCGGTTCGATCGCAGTGCTCGGCGGCGCGCGGGGCACGAACGAAGACGCGTACGTGTGGTCGGTGCTCGCCAAGGGGGTGATCGGCACGGATCATGTCGACGCCCAGCTCGGCGACGGCCTGCCCGCCGACTTCGTGCTCGGCATGGACCGCGCCGAGATCGCCGACCTCGACAAGGCAAGCGCGATCGTGCTGTTCGACCAGGATCTCCGGGACGCGGTCCCGGTCCTGTTCTTGCGCCTGCGCCGCGCCGTCGTCGAGCTCGGAGTTCCGCTGGTCGACCTCGCGCCGGTTGCGCACGAGCTCTCCGAGCACGCGGCCGCGGTCGCCCGTAAGGTCCCGGGCGAGACGCTCGCCGCGAACGTGCACGACGAGATCACCCGCGTGAGCCAGGGGCGCACCGGCCCGGTCGTCGTCGTGGTCGGGCGCGGCAACCTGGCAGCGTCGGCCGAATCGGTTGTCGGCGCCGCGGCTGAGCTCGCCGGGGTCCATGACGTGAGGTTCTTGTCGGCGCTGCGCCGCGGCAACGTGCACGGCGCCCTCGATGCCGGCCTGACGCCCGGGTTCCTTCCCGGCCGCATGACGCTCGACGCGGGCCGCGCGTGGTTCACCGAGGAATGGGGTGGCGTCCCCGCCGAGCGCGGTCTCGATGCCGAAGGCATCCTGCGGGCCGCGGCCGATGGCAAGGTCCGGGTGCTGGTGCTGCTCGGCGCCGACCCGATCAGCGATTTCCCCGATGTCACCCTGGCCCGCCGCGCGCTCGACGCGGTCGACACGATCATCGTGGTCGACGGCTTCGACTCCGAGTCGACGAAGCGGGCCGACGTGTTCCTGCCCGCCACACTGTGGGGTGAGAAGGCGGGCACGGTGAGCAACCTCGAGGGTCGCGTGCAGCGGGTCGGCCGCAAGGTCGCGCCCGAAGGCACCGCGATGGACGACTGGCGGATCGCGGCGGAGCTCGCGTTGCGGCTCGGTCACGACCTCGACCTGGCGACCGTCGACGAGGTCACCGACCAGATCGCTCGGCTCGCGCCCGCGTTCGCCGGAGTCACCGCCGACCTCGCCAGGAACGCCCGCGACGGTGTGGTGCTGCCGCTGGCTGCGCATCTCGACGAGCTCGTCCTGCGCACACGCGAGCTTTCGCTCATGGCCGACGACGGGTCGGGCACTTCCTGGGACCCGATCAAGGTCGAAGGTGTGGCCATCGACGACGCGGTCGTCGAGGAGCCCGCGATCGACGCGCCCGCGCTCTACCGCTGGGACCGGCTCGCAGTGCACCCCGAAGCGCCGGGTCGCGACGCGTACGCTCTGCGCCTCGTGGTAGGACGCTCGCTGTACGACGAAGGTCGGCTGGTCTCGGAGACGCCGCTGTTGCAGCGGCTCGTCCCCGAGCTGAGCCTGCGCGTCCACCCCAGTGACCTCGCGCGCATCGGCGTCGATTCCGGCGGCCAGGTCAAGGTCACCTCGACGCGCGGCTCACAGGTGGTCGAGGTGCGCGCCGACGCGGGTGTCCCCGCCGGCATCGCGTGCATGGACTTCTCCGCCGACGCCCTTGGCGCCGCGCTGCTCATCGATGCCGAGCTGCCGGTCGTCGACCTGCGGGTGGAGAGCCTGCGGTGAGTCACTTGCTCGCGCTCGACCCGCTGTTGCGGGGATCGGTCAGTTGGTCGGTCTTCATCGTTGTGGTCATCAAGGTCGCGGTCGCGTTTGTGATCCTGCTGGTCTCCGTGATGCTCTATATCTGGGCGATGCGCAAGGTAATCGCCGACATGCAGAACCGGATCGGGCCCAACCGGGCCGGGCCGTACGGTGTGCTGCAAACGCTCGCCGACGGCATCAAGCTGTTCTTCAAGGAGCAGTCGATCCCGGACTCGGCCGACCGCCCGGTCTTCCGGCTCGCGCCCTACCTGTCGATCATGCCCGCGTTCTTGATGTTCTGCGTCGTCCCCATCGGCGGCACCGTCTCGATCCTCGGGCACACGACGTACCTACAGGTCGTCGATCTCCCGATCGGTGCGCTGTTCATCCTCGCGATGTCGGGCCTGGGTGTGTACGGCGCGATGCTCGCGGGTTGGTCGTCGGGTTCGAAGTACCCGTTGCTCGGCGCCGTACGCGCCTCGGCCCAGCTCTTGTCGTACGAAGCGGCATTCGGTCTCGCCATCCTGGGCGTGCTGATACAGGCGGGCACCCTCTCGACGCACGACATCTTCGTGCAGCAGCAGTGGACCAACGCCTGGTCGTTCGCGACCCACTGGTTCTGGCTGAAGACCATCGTCGCGTTCGTGATCTTCCTCATCGCCGCAACCGCGGAGACGAATCACCCTCCCTTCGACCTGGTCGAAGCGGAGCAGGAGCTCGCCGGTGGGTACAACACCGAGTACACGGGTATTCGGTTCGCGATCTTCTTCCTGGCCGAGTTCATGAATGTGATCACGATGTCTGCGATCGCGGTCACGCTCTTCCTCGGCGGGCCGTCGGGTCCGGCGTTGGGCTTCCTCGCGCGGAACAACGTCGTGAACGTCTGGTTCATGCCGATGCTGTGGTTCCTCGTGAAGGTACTCGCTCTGCTCTTTGCGACGGTGTGGGTGCGGGCCGCGTTGCCTCGGATGCGTTACGACCGTTTGATGTCGTTCGGCTGGAAGTGGCTGATCGAGATCGCGATCCTGTGGGTTCTCGTTACCGCAACGGTTCAGGTCGCGACCGTGGAGCATTGGGACCGCCTGGTCGCGGCCTTGATCGCCGTGCTCGTCGCGCTGGCCGCGTACGGCATGTTGTACGCGGCGATGCCCAAGTCGAGCGAGCAGATCGAGGAGTTCCACTGATGGGCCGCCTCTCCGGTTTCGCCGTGACACTGCGCCAGATGTGGAGGCCGCGCGTCACCACCCAGTACCCCGAGGTGAAGAGCGACAGGCCGGAACGGTTGCATGGCCGGCACGTCCTCAATCGCTACGAGGACGGCATGGAGAAGTGCATCGGGTGCGAGCTCTGTGCGGGGGTATGCCCGGCCCGCTGCATCTACGTGCGCGGTGCCGACAACCCGATCGACGATCCTGTTTCACCTGGCGAGCGCTACGGATTCGTCTACGAGATCAACTACCTGCGTTGCATCCACTGCGATCTGTGCGTCGAGGCGTGCCCGACCGAAGCGATCACCGAGACGAAGCTGTTCGAGTTCTCGTTCACGAACCGTAGCGACGCGATCTACACGAAGGAGCAGTTCCTCGTCGACGACGACGGCCGCGCCCGGAGGCAGCCCTGGGAGCTGTGGCTCGGCGGCGAGGACGACCACACCAGCGCGTGGATGCGGGCGACGTCTTCGTCGGGCTCCAGTGCGTACGAAGGACGGGTGAACTGGTCGGGCGAGATCGGCTTCGGAGTGCGCCCGCCCGAGCGGGGGCAGAGCGAGACGAGACCGAAGGCGCAGGACGGCTAGTGGAAGCGATCGTCTTCTTCGTCTGCGCAGCCGCCGTGCTCAGCGGCGCGCTCGGTGTCATCATCGGTCGTAACGCGGTGCACTCTGCTTTGTTCTTGCTGCTCACGCTGGTCAGCGTGGCCGTGTTGTATCTCCAGCAACAGGCCGCGCTCGTGGCCGCGATCCAGATCGTTGTCTACGCAAGCGCGATCGTCGTGCTGTTCCTCTTCGTGATCACGCTGCTCGGGGTCGACAAGCACGAGGCGCCGGACGATGCCCATCCGATCCAACGGATCGCCGGCATCGCGCTCGGGGTGCTCGTGTTGGTCGGGATCCTCGTCATCGTGCACGGCAACCGCTGGGTGACCGGCGCGCACTCCACTCGCGGAGTGCTCGGAACTCCCGACTCCGGCAACGTCGAGACGCTCTCGAAGAGCCTCTTCACCAACTTCGTATGGGCATTCGAGATGACGGCCGTGTTGCTCGTGATCGCGGTAGTCGGGAGCGTCGTCCTCGCCCGCCGGAGCGGTCACCGCCCCGAGCGGCGTGACCCCGACGACGCCGCGACGAGTTCGAGCGACTCGGAAAGGACGTCGGCGTGAGCGCACTCGCGTACCCGGACCACATCACGCCCACCTACTACCTGATCCTCGCGGCGATGCTGTTCACCATCGGTGCGGTCGGCCTGCTCATCCGCAAGAACACGCTCGTGATGTTCATGTGCATCGAGCTCATGCTGAACGCGGCGAACCTCACCTTCGTATCGTTCTCGAAGGCGCTGAACGACATCAGCGGCCAGGTGATCGTGTTCTTCACCCTGGTCGTCGCCGCGACTGAGGTCGCGGTCGGACTCGCGATCATCATCGCCATCTTCCGGCGCCGACAGTCCGTCAACGCCGACGACGTCGATCTGCTGAAGGGCTAATCAGCGATGGACGCCCGGAACCTTCTCGATCTCGCCTGGCTGATACCCGTCTTCCCGGCGTTCGGCGCGGTCGTGCTGCTCCTGTTCGGCAAGCGGATCGGCGAACCGCGCGCGGGTTGGTTCGGGACCGCGATGATCGGGTTGTCGTTCGTCGCGTCGGTGATCGCGTTCTTCGCGCTCCGGTCGCTCAGCCCCGACGCCCGCTCCAATGTCTCGCAGGGCTTCACGTGGATCCAGGCGGGCACGTTCCGAGTCGACATGCGGTTCCTCGTCGATCCTCTCTCGTCGACGATGACGCTGTTCGTCACGGGCGTCGGAACCCTCATCCACATGTACTCGATCGGGTACATGCACGGTGACTCGCGTTTCTCGCGCTTCTTCGCGTACATGAACCTCTTCGCGGCGTCGATGCTCGTCCTGGTGCTCGGTTCGAGCTTCCTTATGACCTATCTGGGCTGGGAGGGCGTGGCTCTCTGCTCGTACCTGCTCGTCTCGTTCTGGTTCGAACGCAACTCCGCCGCGGTCGCGGGCAAGAAGGCGTTCGT
>JBEPUZ010000275.1:0-5276 GCA_041691275.1 Actinomycetota bacterium
TCAACGACAACTACAACCGGCACATCGTCACGATCGAGGACCCGATCGAGATCCTGCACGCCGACAAGTGCTCGATCGTCAACCAGCGCGAGGTCGGTACCGACACGGCCGACTTCCACTCCGCGCTGAAGCGTGTGCTCCGCCAGGACCCCGACGTGATCCTCGTGGGCGAGGTGCGCGACGTCGAGACGGTGAAGACAGCGCTCACCGCGGCCGAGACCGGTCACCTCGTGTTCTCGACTCTGCACACGATCAGTGCGACCGACTCGATCAACCGCATCATCGACTTCTTCCCGCCCCACGAACAGCGCCAGGTGCGCATGTCGCTCGCGGGGTCGCTGCGGGGCATCGTGAGCCAGCGCCTCGTCGAGAAGCGCGAGGGGGGTCGGGCGCCGGCGGTCGAGGTACTCGTCTCGACCGGTCGGGTCTTCGACAAGATCGTGAACGCGGACGAGACCCACGAGATCGAAGGCATCATCGCCGAAGGCTCCTACTACGGCATGCAGACGTTCGACCAGAGCCTCCTCGGGCTCTACAAGAACGGGACGATCGACCTGCGCGAGGCGATGGCGGCGTCGACGACTCCCCACGACCTGCGCCTGATGATCGAGCAGCACACGATGGAGCGCGCCGCAGAGCAGGCCGCCGCCGGCCAATAGTCCACCAACTGTTGGTGAGGTGCGGTGAGGGAAGTAATCCGGGCGGGCAGGGTCGCCGCGCCACAATGGCGGCTGTGACCGCAGTTCCTCCCCGGCTGGAGCGCTTCTTCGTCTCGGATTCGCCGACGCAGCAGCTCGCGGCGCGCCTGCGCGCCGCCGGGGGTCGCGCGTATCTCGTCGGTGGGAGCGTGCGCGACGCACTGCTCGACCGCGACATCGTCGACATCGACATCGCCACCGGGGCCCGGCCCGACGTCGTGGAGGCGGCGGTGCGTCCGTGGGCCGACGCCGTGTGGCTACAGGGTCAACGCTTCGGCACCGTCGGTTGCGAGAAAGACGGCGACCGGTTCGAGATCACCACGTTCCGCGCCGACGTGTACCGCCCGGAGAGCCGCAAGCCCGAGGTGACGTTCTCCGACGACATCACGACCGACCTCTCTCGCCGCGACTTCACCGTCAACGCGATGGCGATGACGCTCGACGACCCAGACGGCGCCGGCCCCGAGCTCGTCGACCCCTACGACGGCCGCATCGACCTGGTCGCGCGCCGCCTGCGAACGCCCTTGGCGCCGGAGATCTCGTTCGAGGACGACCCACTGCGGATGTTGCGCGCGGCCCGCTTCGTGACGACGCTCGGGTTCGAGCCCGACGCCGCGCTGGTGTCCGCCATCGAGGAGATGCACGAGCGCCTGAAGATCGTGAGCGCGGAACGGATCCGAGACGAGCTCTCGAAGATGATCGTCGCCGACGACCCGTCGTCGGGTCTGTGGCTGACGTCGCGTACCGGGCTCGCGAACGAGTTCCTTCCCGAGCTCAACTCGATGCAGCTCGAGCAGGACCCGATCCACCGGCACAAGGACGTGCTGGCGCACACCATTGCGGTGGTCGGGAAGACGTCGCCCCGGCTCCGGATCCGGCTCGCGGCGCTCCTGCACGACGTGGGCAAGCCCAAGACACGCGGCTACGGGCCGCAAGGTGTCACCTTCCATCATCACGAGGTGGTTGGCGCGCGGATGGCGCGCGAGCGGATGCTCGCGCTGCGCTATCCGAACGATCTCGTGGACGACGTCGCCAAGCTGGTCGAGTTGCACCTCCGGTTTCACACCTACCGGATGGGCTGGACCGACAGCGCCGTGCGCCGTTACGTCCGCGACGCGGGGCCGTTGCTCGACGACCTCAACGAGCTGACCCGCTGCGACTGCACGACGCGCGACGCGCGCAAGGCCGCGGCGCTCGGGAAGCGGATGGACGAGCTCGTGGCCCGCATCGACGAACTGCGTGAGCGCGAAGCCCTTTCCCAGATCCGGCCCGCGCTCGACGGCAGGCAGGTGATGAAGTTCCTCGGCGTGCCGCCCGGCCCCGTCGTCGGGGAGGCGCTCGAGTTCCTGTTGGAGCTCCGCTTGGAGGAAGGCCCTATCGACGAGGAGGATTCGTACGGCCGCCTCGCCGCGTGGGCGCGCGAACAGGGAATCGAACCGGCCTAGACGCCCTCTTTGCGGGCGCGCCACACGACGGTACGGGGAACGTCGGGCCCGGCCCCGCTACCGCCGTTGGGTTCGGGTTCGAGCAGGAGCTCGACGCGGTAGCCCGCGCGATGCAGGCCCGCGAAGACGTCGGCGATGGTGCGGGGCCATACGCGGATGCGCTCGTCGTCGTAGGTGATTTCGATCGCCTCGGTGTCGAAGTACGACCGACGGACCTCGAGAGCCCCGAGAGGCAGCGCGCCGGGGGCTTCACCCTCGCGTCCAACCGCGAGCGCCATCGGGTGGTCGAAGGAGAACACGAATGCGCAGCCGGGGCGCAGGACGCGATGGACCTGGCGCAGGAGCCGGTCGATGTCGTCTACCTCGCCCATCATGCAGGTGGAGACGACGAGATCGATCGAGTCGGCGCGCAGGAACGCGAGGTCGGCCGCGTCGCATTCGTGCCACTCCACCCGCACGTCGACGCTCGACGCGAGCTTGCGGCCCCGCGCGAGCTGCGTGGCCGAGCGGTCGATCGCGATCACGTGCGCGCCCAGGCGCGCGAGTGCGATCGCGTTGGCGCCGCCCCCGGTCCCGAGATCGAGTACGCGCTTGCCGCTCACGTCTCCGCACAGCCGTAGATCGGCCTCGGTCGGCCCGCCGGGGGCGTACACGATCGAGTCGGGAACGGTACCGATGTCGTCTGGTGCGCGTCGTTGCGCGATCCGGTCCCAGACCTCGGTGTTCATGTGGTGAGGCTCGCGGCGCGCTTCGTCATGGCCGCATTCTGGCCCGGCCCGGCCCGGAAGTGCCGGAAGGTCGACATGGCGACGGGTCGGTACGCGATGTTCTACGCGCCGTCGGCGAACTCTTCGATCATCCGATGCGCCTCGTCGTCGTGGTACTGCACGGGCGGCGACTTCATGAAGTATGCAGATGGGCCGAGCAACGGGCCACCGATGCCACGGTCGAGCGCAACCTTGGCGCAACGCACCGCGTCGATGATCACGCCAGCCGAGTTCGGTGAGTCCCACACCTCGAGCTTGAGCTCGATGTTGAGCGGCACGTCGCCGAAGTTACGGCCCTCCATACGGATGTAGGCCCACTTCCGGTCGTTGAGCCACGGCACGTGATCGGACGGACCGATGTGCACGTGGTCGGAGCTGATGCCCTGGTCGATCTGGCTCGTGACCGACTGGGTCTTGCTGATCTTCTTCGACAACAAGCGCTCACGCTCCAACATGTTCTTGAAGTCCATGTTGCCGCCGAAGTTCAGCTGGTACGTGTTGTCGATCGCGAGCCCACGGTCTTCGAACAGCCGGGCGAGCAGGCGGTGCGTGATGGTGGCACCGACCTGGCTCTTGATGTCGTCGCCGATGATCGGCACACCCGCGTCCTCGAACTTCTTCGCCCACTCCGGGTTGCTCGCGATGAACACCGGGATGGCGTTCACAAAGGCGACGCCGGCGTCGAGGCAGGCCTGCGCGTAGTGCTTCTGCGCGTCTTCGGATCCGACGGGAAGGTACGACACCAGCACGTCGGCGCGGGCGTCGCGCAGGGCCTGAGCGACGTCGACGGGCGGCGCGGGCGACTCTTCCACGACCTCGCGGTAGAACTTGCCGAGTCCGTCGAAGGTCGGTGCCCGCTGCACGAGCACGTTGAGGTCCGGGACCTCGGAGAACTTGATCGTGTTGTTGATGCTCGTGAAGATCGCCTTGCCGAGATCGAGGCCGACCTTGTCGGCGTCGACGTCGAAAGCGGCGACGAAGTCGATGTCGCCGACGTGGTAGCCGGCGAGCTCGACGTGCATCAGACCGGGAACGCGTTCGTCCGGGTCGGCGTTCCGGTAGAACTCGACACCCTGCACGAGGCTGCTCGCGCAGTTGCCGACGCCGGCGATGGCGACGCGCACCCGCTTGGCGTCGGCTCGCTTGCCGGCGTTCTTCGGGTCGGCGTTGTTGGACGTACGGGGCTGGCTCATGCCGTTGCTCCTTCGGTTCGGTCGCCGGTCTGCTCCGCGCGCTCTTGCGCGATGAGCTCGGCGATCCAATCGAGATCGTGTTGGGTGGACCGGGCCCGATGCTCGAGGAGCGATCGGGAGTAACGGTCGATGGAACGGGTCGAGGGCTTGCGCTCGGCGACCAGTCGTTGGTTCAGCTGGGCGCGCCTGCGTTCGAGGAACGCGAGGCGGGCCACCGTGTCGAGATGGCCGCAGAACAGGAGCTTGACCGCAAAGGCCCGTTCGTCGTCGTCGCTCTCGTCGGTCAGCAACTCGGCGAACAGGGCCCGACCCTGCTCGGTGATCGCATAGGCCCGGCGGGTCCGGCGGGTGGGTCGGGCCCGGAGCCGCATGCGGGCGGCGGCCAGGTCGCCCTTCAGGGAACCGGTGGGCACGAAGGTGCCGGCCGAGACCGGGGCGTTGTCGTCGACCTCTTCGATGGCGCCGGATTTCTCCAGCCGGCGCAACGCCGGGTAGAGGGATCCGAACGAAATGCCCCAAAGCGGACCGAGCTTTTCGGACAGGCACTTCTTCAGGTCGTAGCCGTGGCGCGGCTGCTCTGCGAGCAACCCGAGTACCGCGAGCTCCAACATATGCACACGATATATCGAATCGATATATCGATGCAAGCACTGTCCGAAATGCGGAGCGACGAGGCGGGGGCGACTGGGGTAGGGATTGGGACCGAAAGGGGTGAGGTTTGGTTCGGTTCGCCTCCCATCTACACTTTCCGCCAATGCAGAGCGTCACCGACTACGCGCTGGCCCGGCGGGCGGTTCTGCGCGACTTTCGGCGAGGGACGCTCACCCGACTCGACGTCTGCGACGCCCACCCGGAGCTGGTCCGGGCCGCACAATTCATTGGGACCGACCTCGACGACGAGTGTCCTGTCTGCGGCGCGACGAACCTGCGCCTCGTGTCGTACGTCTACGGCGAGAAGCTGAAACAGGCCAACGGGCGCGCGATCAGCAATCCGGCCGAGCTCCGCAAGCTGGGCAAGTCGTACGACGAGTTCGCCTGCTACGACGTCGAGGTCTGCGTCGAGTGCCGCTGGAACCATCTCCGCCGCCAGTCGCTGCACGGCCGGCTCCACGCCAGCTGACCGGCTCGGCGCAGCGGAAGACCGGCTCGGCGCAGCGGAAGACCGGCTCGGCG
>JBEPUZ010000276.1:0-5274 GCA_041691275.1 Actinomycetota bacterium
TACCTCTCGTTCGCGCGACCGCCGGCGACGCTCGAGCTCGACGTCACCGAGGTGGTGCGCGGTCATCAGATCTCGCAGGCGCGGGTGATCGCAAGGGTCGGTGACAACGAGATCCTGACCGTCCTGGGCGCGTTGGGTCACCGCGAGCTGCCGCTCGTCGGACAGTGGGCGACGATGCCCGACGTGCCCGCGCCTTCCGACTCCCCACCCCGGCCGATGATGGACCGGCACGCGGGGACGATCAGCAGCCGCCTCGACGCCAAGCTCGCGAACGGGCGCGCGCCGTGGGAGTTCCCCGGTCCACCCGGGTCCGGCAACGCGTCGTTGTGGATCCGTCTGCCCGAGCTGCTCGAGATGTCGGCGTCGGCGCTCGCGATCATCGGCGACTTCGTGCCGTTCGGTATCGGACGGGCGCTGGGCAAGCGCACGGGTGGGAACAGCCTCGACAACACGTTGCGGGTCGCGCACCGCGTGCCGACCGAATGGGTGCTGGCCGACGTGCGTGTGCACGCAGTCGCCGACGGCTTCGGTCACGGCCTCGTGCACCTGTGGGCCGAGGACGGAACGCTGCTCGGCACCGCGAGCCAGTCGACGATCGTGCGGGCCTGGCGCGACGACGAGACCCAGGCACTGACCGAGCTCGAAGGCGACGTCAACCCCCGTTAGTGCTCGCCGTTAGTGCCCGTCGCCGCCGAGGTGGCGCTCGATGGTCTCGACCTTGCCGTGGAGCATGTCGGTCACGCCGGGGCGATAGTCGATCTTGACCACCACGCTCACACGCGGCGTCGCGTCGGCCATCGTCTCGACGCAACGCTTGAGCAGACCCATCACCTCGTCCCACTCGCCTTCGACGTTGGTGAACATCGCGTTGGTCTCGTTTGCGAGTCCACTGTCTCGGACGAGGCGAATCACATCCGCGACCTGGGCGCCGACCGAGTCGCCGACACCGAGCGGGCTGATCGAAAAAGCACAGAGCATGCACCGATTCTTGCCGATGGGTTCGCCGCGCGCCGGACGTAGTTGTCTCACCCGATCGTCATAGTGAATGCATGACGGTCATGGAAGACGTCGAACATGTGCATGCGCCGCTCGACGTGCATCAACGCGCCCGGTTGTTGGAGCGCTTGGCCGCGTCGATCGTTGAGCCCCTCGATCCGAACGCGATCGCACTCGCTGAGGTCACCGAACTCTGGGTCACGTTCGATTGCGTCGAACGACTCGTGTCCGGCGCGAAGACGATCCTCGCGGCGCGGGTCGAAGCGAGCGGCTCGTGGAAACGCGCGGGAGCGCGTTCCGCAGCCGATCATCTCGCCCGGTTGGGTGGAACGTCGACGAACGTCGCCCGGCGCGGGTTGTCGAACTCCAAGGAACTGTCCGATCTGCCCGACGTTGCCGAAGTGTTGCGGGCGGGTGGCCTGTCGAACGAACAGGTCGACGCGATCGTGCCGGCCGCAGCTGCGAACCCGTCCGCGTCGGGGCGACTGATCCGGTTGGCCGGAACGACGAACGTGAGTGAGCTGCGCGCCGAGTGCCTGCGCACCAAGGTCGCGGCCGATCCTGATCCGGACGCAACCCACGACCGGATCCGCAAGAACCGCTACCTCCGCACCCGGACCGACGCAGAAGGGGCATGGAAACTCTCCGCCCGCGGCACCGCCGAGGATGGGGCGCGGTTCGAACATGCGCTCGCACCGTTCATCGACGCGATGTTCACCCCCGGACGCGATGAACAGCAGCACGAACCGCGGGAGGCGTACTCGTTCGACGCGCTCATGGCTCTCGCCAATCAAGAATCGGTCGCCGACTCGGATACGAAGTCGAAACCGAAAATGCGGTTCCTCGCACTGTTGCAACTGCCGTACGAGCTGTTCATGACCGGCGCCATCGCCGGTGAAGAGATGTGCGAGATCGTCGGCATCGGACCCGTCCCGGTCCGCGTCGCCCGCGACCTCTTGGGCGAGTCGATCCTGAAGCTGGTGATCACCAAAGGAGTCGACGTCGCCAACGTCGTGCACCTCGGCCGCGGACCCACCATGGCCCAACGCATCGCCCTGCTCTGGACGAAACCGAAATGTGCGAACGAAGCATGTTCGAGCATGTTCGTGCAGATCGACCACCGAGAACCCTGGGCCGACACCCACCACACAACACTGCGCGAGCTCGACCCACTCTGCCCCCACGACCACGACCTCAAAACCCACCACGGCTGGTCCCTCGTAACAGGAGAGGGCCGCCGAGCCTTCGTCCCGCCCGACCATCCCCGACACCCGCGCAACAAAGCAAGGCCGTGAGATGATGACGCATGGCCATTCCGCAGCGTTACGGCATCACGTTTCCGTTCGACGGCATTCCCCTCTTGGGCCAGCGCGACCTCGTGCGCGAGCTCGTCGATCTGGGGTACACCGACCTCTGGTCGGCGGAGTCGGGCGGCTACGACGCGTTCATTCCGCTCGCGGTCGCGGCGCAGTGGGCGCCGGAGCTCCGGCTCGGGACCGCGATCGTCCCGGCGTACACCCGGGGCGCGCACACGCTCGCCTCGACGGTCGCTTCGATGTGTCAGGCCGCGCCCGGCAGGTTCGCGTTGGGCATCGGGACGTCGTCGAACGTGATCGTCGAACGGTGGAACGGGTTGCAGTTCGACAAGCCGTACCAACGGGTGCGCGACACCATCCGCTTCCTGCGCACGGCGCTGGCGGGCGAGAAGGTCGACGAGGAGTACGAGACCTTCAGCGTGAAGGGGTTCCGGCTCGGCATCAAGGTCCCTGAGCAGCCGCCGATCCTGGTCGCGGCGTTGCGCGAGGGAATGCTGCGCCTGGCCGGCCGCGAAGGCGACGGCGCGATCATCAACTGGCTGTCGGCCGACGACGTGAAGACGGTTGCACCCCACGTCGGGCCGGACAAAGAGATCGCGGCCCGCATCTTCGTGTTCCCGGTCGATGACGCGGGCCTGGCCCGGAGCGTCGGCAAGCGCGCGATCGCTGCGTACCTCACGGTGCCGGTGTACGCCGCGTTCCACGAGTGGCTGGGACGGGGCGACGAGCTCGCCGACCTGTGGCGGCTCTGGAAGGAAGGCGACCGCAAGGCCGCGGCGGAGTCGATCCCGGATTCGGTCGTCGACGACCTCCTCGTGTGGGGCTCGCCCGAGAAATGCAAGGAGCACATCGCCCGCTACATGGCGAACGGTGTCACCACGCCGGCACCGGCATTGTTCTGCGGGCCCGACCAGCTACACGACGTCATCCGCGCCCTCGCGCGCTGATCGGGGCGTACGCCCGCCAACGCGTTCGCGCCCGACCCGACTTTCTCCGGTGATTTCGGCGCGACCCGTCGGTCCAAGTCCTCGCGAGCGATGGACTCTCGCACGGACGGGAATCCCCACAACCTGGTCAATAGATGGCCAGTTTCAGGCGGAGGATGGGGCCATGAACAATCCAACGACAAACGCCATCGTGACCGAGAAGCTGGTCCGGAGATTCGGGGAGGAGACTGCGGTCGACGGGCTCGACCTCGAGATCTGTCGGGGGGAGATATACGGATTCCTGGGCCCGAACGGCGCCGGGAAATCGACCACCGTTCGCATGCTGTGCACGTTGCTCGCACCGACGGACGGCCGGGCGACGGTCGCCGGGTACGACGTCGGGACCCAGCCGGAGAAGGTGCGCCTGCACATCGGCGTGGCGTTGCAGGACGTCGCCCTCGACCCGAAGCAGACCGGCATCGAGCTGCTGCGGCTCCAAGGCCGGCTCTACGGCCTGAGCCGCTCCGAGATCGACGAACGCCTGGTCGAGCTGAGCCGGTTGATCGACATCGGCGACGCGCTCGCGCGTCCGATCTCGACGTTCTCGGGCGGCATGAAGCGCCGGCTCGATCTCGCGGCCGCGCTCGTGCACAACCCCGAGGTCCTCTTCCTCGACGAGCCGACGACCGGACTCGATCCGGTGAGCCGGGCCCGCATGTGGGAGGAGGTTCGGCGGCTGAACGAGGAGCTCGAGATGACCATTTTCCTCACGACGCAGTACCTCGAAGAGGCCGACGAGCTCGCCGACCGGCTCGGCATCATCAACGGCGGCAAGCTCGTGGCCGAGGGTTCGCCCGACGAGCTCAAGCGCAGCATCGGCAACGACGTCATCGTGGCCCGGATCGACGGGAAGTCGGACGAAGCCCGGGCGTCGGTGATCGGTCTCGACGGAGTGCAGAGCGTCGAGGCACGTGGCGACGAGCTCTTCGTGAACGCCGACGACGGCGCCGCGACGATCGGTGCAGTGGCCGTCGCCCTCAACTCGGTCACGCCGGTTCACCACCTGACCCTGCGCACGCCCACGCTGGACGACGTCTTCCTCGAGCTGACCGGCAACTACATGCAGCCCCAGGACAACAACGAGAAAGTGGAGGCAGGACGATGACCGTTCTCGACATCGACGTCCCCGTCCGAGCGAGCACCGTGCACGCGCGCCCCGCGCCCGTGTTCCGCGACATCATCTCGATCGCGGGAAGGGCCCTTCGCGCCGTGCCCCGCGAACCCGAGGCGGTCATCCCGCCCATCTTCATCGCGGTGTTCTTCTTCGTCATCAACATCGGGACGCTGCAGAGCGTGACCCAGAACAACATCGCCGGCTTCGACATCAAAGCCTTCATGTTGCCGACCGGCATCCTCATCGGCGTCACCGGCGTGTCCCGCGCGGGCGCGCTCGTGCTCGACATCCAAAACGGCTACTTCGATCGGCTGTTGCTCACACCGGTCAGCCGCTTCGCGATCCTGATCGGGCACATGGTCGCCGACGTCGCGATCGCGTGCGCGCTGACCATCCCGATCCTGATCCTCGGGTTCGCGCTCGGCGTACGCATCGAGTCGGGAGCCGTCGGACTGATCGCGTTCATCGCGATCGCAGGACTGTGGAGTCTCGCCTTCGCCGGCTTCGGCTATGCCATCGCGCTGAAGACCGGAAACCCCTCCGCAGTGCAGTCGAGCTTCCTGTTGTTCTTCCCGTTCCTGTTCATGACGTCGTCGTACGTTCCCCGCAGCCAGCTGAGCGGCTGGCTCAACTCCATCGCGGCGTGGAACCCGGTCACCTACGTGCTCGAAGGGCAGCGCGCGCTCGTGTCGAACGGCTGGGAATGGGGCAGCCTCGGCAAGTGCCTGATCGCCATCGGCATCGTCGGCGCGATCAGTATGTCGATGTGCTTCGCCGCGCTGCGCGGCCGCACCAAGCGCGGCGACTGGGGGGGGGGGGGGGGGGGGGGGGGGGGGGCGCGGGGGGCGGGGGGGCGGGGGGG
>JBEPUZ010000277.1:0-5175 GCA_041691275.1 Actinomycetota bacterium
GTCGCTCGACTCCTCGTCATGCGGGGCCCACGCGTTGACCGACTCTGGCACGCAGCCGCGCTGGGCATGATCCCGCGCATCAAAGAACTTCAGGATGGTGACCGGCCGCGACGCACGACGGCATCACCTAGGCCTTCTGGCACGCATGCTCTGGCGGTCAACGGCGAACGGCGGAGTAGCTCCGGAGGCGGGGCCAACATCAATGCCGTCCCCGATTGCAGCGATGACGCCCCACTCGACATCGCCGGAGGCGGCCCGGCTGCTCGACGGGTTTATCGAGCAGATGGTCGACGACCGGGGCCTCTTCGTGCTGCAGGACCGCAACCGGGCCGCGCTGGGGCAATTGCACAGCGTCCGGCACGACGCCGAGAACGACGATCTCGAGAACCGGCTCCGTCAGGCCCTGACCGACCAGACCATCGCCGTGGGCGACCGCGTACGCATGGCGTGTGCTTTCGGTGCGGTCGTCGGGGGATTGCTCCTGGCCGGCGACGCCTTCGTCGACGTGCCGGCAGAGGATCTGGGCCGAATGGTCCGCGCCGTGGTGGGCGACGTCCTCCCCCGACCTGCTGCTGACGCCTCGATATCGGTCGATAAGGAGGCCAGACGGCGCGAGCATGAAGGCCGCGTCGAACTCGAATCTCCCTGCGCACGTAACCCGCGGGAACGGGTCCGGACGTACGGTCTCACGGGGGCTTGCCCATGCGCTCTGATCCGACCGACATCCCCTCGAACCTCATCGCTCCGCTCCGGCCGCACGTCATCGTGCTGTTCGGCGCCACCGGCGACCTCGCGCGCCGGAAGCTGATCCCGGGCCTCTTCCACCTTTCGAGGGCCGGACTCCTGCCCGAGTTCCGGATCGTCGGGACGTCGCTCGACGACTTCGACGACGAAGGCTTTCGTGACTTCGCCCGTCAGGCTGTCGACGAGTTCGGCAAGCCCGGTGTGCTCGACGAGGGCTGGAAAGAGTTCGCGGGGCGCGTGCACTTCGTCTCCGAAGCAGCCGGCGACGATGCGCTCGCGAAGCTCGTGACCGGGCTCGAGGACGAGCTCGGCGGTGACGTCGCGCGCCTGCACTACCTCAGCATCCCGCCCGCGGCGGCCCCCGAGGTGGTGGCGCGGCTCGGTTCGCTCGACCTGAACGAGCGCGCTCGCATCATCATGGAGAAGCCGTTCGGCACCGACCTCGTAAGCGCGGTGCAGTTGAACGACACGCTGCACGCGACGTTCGACGAGAGCCAGATCTTCCGCATCGACCACTTCCTCGGGAAGGAAGCGGCACTCAACATCCTCGCCTTCCGATTCGCGAACGGGCTCTTCGAACCGATCTGGAACCGCCAGCACATCGCGCACGTCCAGATCGATGTGCCGGAGACGCTCTCGATCGGTCACCGCGTCCCCTTCTACGAGAAGACCGGCGCCTACCGCGACATGGTCGTGAACCACCTATTCCAGGTGCTCGCGTTCATGGCGATGGAGCCGCCGACCGCGCTGGAGCCGCGGTCGATCGGCGAAGAGAAGAGCAAGGTGTTCCGCTCGTTGAGCCCGATCGAACCGTCGCAGGTCGTGCGCGGACAGTACGAGGGCTACCGCGACGAACCCGGTGTGCGCGCCCACTCGGAGACGGAGACGTTCGTCGCGCTCCGCTGCGAGATCGACAACTGGCGGTGGGCGGGTGTTCCGTTCTACCTCCGGACCGGCAAGCGCATGGCCGAAGGCGCGCGCATCATCTCGATCGCGTTCCGGGAGCCGCCGAAGAGCATGTTCCCGTCGGGGTCGGGTGTCGGTGCCCACGGGCCCGACCACCTCACGTTCGACCTCGCCGACGCGTCGCGACTCTCCCTTTCGTTCTACGGGAAGCGCCCCGGCCCTGGCATGACGCTCGACAAACAGAGCCTTCAGTTCGCGTTGCACGAGACCGGCCGCACTACCGACCTGCTCGAGGCGTACGAGCGTTTGATCTACGACGCGATGAGCGGCGATCACACGCTCTTCACGAGCGCGGAGGGCATCGAGCGCCTGTGGGAGCGCTCCAAGCCGTTGCTCGAGAACCCACCGCCGGTGCGTCCGTACGCGCAGGGTTCGTGGGGGCCCAATGCGATCCACCAACTGATCGCGCCCGACGCGTGGCGCCTGCCGTTCGAGCGGGGCTGGCGCAGCAACTGACGACTGCTGACAGACTGAATGGCGATGCCGCGTCGCCGCGCACCAATCGGTGTGTACCTCCTTGCTCTGACTGCTCTCGTCGCGAGCTGTAGCTCGTCGACGTCGACGGCGAGCCCGAACTCCCCGTCGACCGCCGCGTCGACGGCGGCCCCGACGACGACGACATCCACGGTCCCGGGTCAGGACCCGTCGGCCGGTTGCTCCACGAAGGGCTCGCCCGAAGCGCCCGGGCAGACCGTTCGCAACGTGACGACCGCGGGCGTGGTTCATCCCTACTTGCTGTCGGTCCCGACGGGCTACCGGCCCTCACACCCGACGCCCCTCGTGCTCTCGTTCCACGGGTACGCCAGCAATGCGAGAGAGTTCGCCGCGCTCACGCGGATGCCGACCGAAGGAGCGCGACGTGACGTCATCGTCGTGACTCCTGAGGGTCCGGGCCATACGTGGCAGCTCAACGCAACCGGAAGCGACGCCGCCTTCGTGGACGCCATCGTCGCCACGGTCTCGCAGTCGCTCTGTGTCGACATGCATCGCGTATACTCGAGCGGCTTCTCCCAGGGAGCCGCGTTCACGATCATCTATTCGTGCGCACGGCAGGACCGCGTCGCCGCCTTCGCCACCGTGGCCGTCGACTTCCAACTCGGATGCAAGCAACCGGTGCCCTATCTCGCATTCCACGGAACCGTCGATCCCCTGGTTCCCTACGACAACGGCGCCGTCGGCGCGTCGATACAGGGGAAGGTGCGGGGGACGCTGTTGAACATGAGCGACTGGGCGAAGCTCGACCAGTGCGCGTCTGCCCCGACCGTGCGCACCTTGTCGAGCGAGATCGTGCTGCGTACGTGGCCGGAGTGCACTGCCGGCACGACAGTTGAGCTGTACACGATCGTGAAGGGCAGCCACACCTGGCCCGGCGCCGACCCGAAGGCAAGCCCGCTCTACACGACGAAGCAGATCGACGCGACCGCGTTGATGCTCGACTTCTTCGCCGCGCACCACCTGCCGTGACGCGCTCGTCCCTTCGCCGTGCAGTACCGCTGCAGGGCACTGCCGGGCGAATGGATCAGGTATTCCCGTTCTCGGCGCGGTCATCGGGGGCGTCCCGATCGCGAAGGGTCTTGCCGCCGAAGGGTCTGGCGCCCTTTGGCGTGTCGACCCGTTGACTGTTGTAGATGCCGCGATGAGAACTGGTGACGTAGGCGACGACGCACGCGATGGCGAAGAGGACGATGTTGGCGGCGCCGAAGAGCTCGACGGCCATCACGGTGCAGGCGATCGGGGTGTTCGCGGCGCCGGCGAAGACCGCGACGAATCCGATGGCCGCCATCAGCGGGACCGGACCCCCGACCACCCGGCCCGCGCTCGCCCCGAGCGCGGCGCCGATGACGAACAGCGGCGTCACCTCGCCACCCTGGAATCCCGATCCGAGGGTGACCGACGTGAACAGCAGCTTGAGCGCGAACGCGAACAGCACCACGCCCGCTCCGCCCGCGAGCGACTTGGTGATGAGCGGGATCGACAACCCGAGGTAGTCGCGGTTGCCCACCGCGTAGGTGAGGCCGATGACGATCACGCCGCCGACGAGCGGCCGAGCAGGAGCCCACCCCACCGTCGACGCGAATGTTCGTTTGACGCCGTGCGTCAGCTCCGAGAACACGAGCGCGACGAGCCCACAGACCAATCCGACTGCTACAACGCGCGCGACGAGCGGAACGGTGAGGTCGACCCGGGCGAGCTGCGGTGTCGGCGTGTGATGCACACCGAGATGGCGGACGACGACATCACCGACGACGCTCGCCGTCAACGCAGGCACCAACGCGTCGTAGCGCATGCGCCCGATCGACTGCACCTCGAGTCCGAACACGCAACCGGCGAGCGGCACACCGAACACCGACCCGAACCCGCCCGCGAGCGCTGCGATCAGCAGGATGCGTCGGTCAGCCGGTGTGATACGCGATGCGAACGGCGGCGACCTGAAGGCTGCGTCGGTGAGGCTGCCCGCCATCTGGATCGCAGTGCCCTCCCGGCCCGCTGACCCGCCGGAGATATGCGTGAGGATCGTCCCGACGAAGACGAGCGGGGCCATGCGGCGCGGGATCCAGGCCTTGGGGTCGTGGATCTCGTCGATGATGAGGTTGTTCCCCTCGGATGATCGGCCGCCGCCGTAGTGGTACGCGAGACCGACGACGAAGCCTGCGATCGGCAGTACGAAGAGCAGCCAGGAATGTGACTCGCGGGTGCGGGTCGCCCAGTCGAGTGACTTGAGGAACGAGGCGGAGCCGAGACCGGCGAGCACGCCGACGATCGTGCCGAGCACGATCCACTTCGCCAGGTACACGACGAGCGCGCCCTGCTCCCGCGCGTCGAAACGTACAGGTCCGCGTAGTAGGTCGTACCGGCGCTTCGGGCCTTGTGAACTCGGCCCTTGTGAACTCGGCTTTGGGGAACTCACGCGTCTCCTACCTGATCGACGATTGTCTCTCGGTAGGGACCATCAGCCCCGGAGGGCGGGCAAAGGCGAGTCCCATCGCCTGTTCACACACACTATCGGCTCGCGGAACGGGCCGGTCAGGCCTTTCCGAACGCCCCCGCGTCGCGCGCGGCCGCGATCTGATCTTCGTCCCAGCCCAGCACGTCGCGCAGGACCTGTTCGGTGTGCTGACCGACCGTCGGGGCCTTGGTGGGCATCGGAAGCGCCTCGTCGATGAACTTGATCGGCGTGGGCAACATGTCGGCGCCGACCTCTGACGCGGGGAGCAGCTCGAACCGGTCCTGGAACTGCGGATCGGCATAGAGCGTCTTGGGGGAGTTGGCCGGCGCGATGGGTGTGTTGTGCTCGAGCCCGAACGCGAGCCACTCCTGCGTGCTGCGCTTGGCGAACTCGTCGCGCAGGATGACGCGCAGCTCGGTGTTGTTCGGCGCGTGGTCGCGGTCATGAGAACCGGGCCAGGGGTCGGGGAGGTCCCGCTGGGCGGTCCCGGCGCGGAGGTGGGTCGGGGGCTGGGGCGG
>JBEPUZ010000278.1:0-5158 GCA_041691275.1 Actinomycetota bacterium
ACAGTGCTGCTGATGCGCTGTTCGTGTGCGCAGGGGATATGACACCGGTCGTCGACGCGGGTTACTCCGACCTCGATTGCGCGAGGACGATGGGGTGGACGGGGCCGCTGCCGTGGGCTGCGGAGTTGGGACGCGACGACGGTCATCGTCCAACCGGAATCGACGAGGTCGTCGTCAGATCGCGACGATCTCCACGACGCGGTCGAGTCCGCGGAAGTCGGCGACGTTTCGGGTGATCAGCGGCAGTCCCTGGGCACACGCGGTCGCGGCAATGAGCAAATCGACGGCACGGGGTCCGCGCGCCTTGCGGCCGGTCGCGACGACGGCTGCGTAGATCCGTCCGTACGCCCGCGCAGCCTCGATGTCGAAGGGCAGCGGATCAAAGGCTGCCTCGGCGCGCTGGAGCCGGTCCTGGCGGCGCGCCCTCTCGTCGGGGTCGGTGGATGCATGAGGTCCGGCCGCGAGCTCCGCCATCGAGATTGCACTGACTGCGACCTCGAGGGGCAAGCGTTGGGGATCGACCTTGTCGAGATCGACAATGACGGACGTGTCGAGAAGGCCTCGCGCGATTCTCGTCTCAGGCACGAGGTTTCGAGTCTTGGCTCGCGATCGCATCGAGGTCGCGTCGGAACGTGAGGTAATCGATCGCGGGTGCGCCGTGGAACATCGCCGCGACAGCATCGGCGTTTACGAAGCGATGGCGCCGCAGCGGCACCAGTTCGCCGACGGGAACACCGGCTCTCGTGACGATGAACGACTCGCCGCGGTCGAGCCCGCGCATGATCTCGCCGCTCTCGTTTCGGAGTTCCCGCTGGGCAATCTCACGGGCCATCTCGTCAGCGTAGCACGGTGTGCTACGGACTCCGCCGGGCGGCGCCACCTCGATTTCCGTCACTCCGACCTCGATTGGGCCAGGACGATGGGGTGGACGGGGCCGCTGCCGTGGCTGCGGAGTTGGGACGCGACGACGGTCATCGTCCAGCCGGAATCGACCAGGTCGTCGATCAGCAGCACGGGTCCCTCCGGAACGTCGCCGGGGATCGTGAACGCGCGCTGCACGTTCTCGTACTGCTGCGCGCTGTTGTTCATCTCGCGCTGACGCGGGCCGTCGATCGCTCGCGTCACGACGGGCGCGAACGGCAGCTTCAACCGGCCTGCCACGCGCTCGGCCAACCGGGCAACCAACTCCGGGGAACGCAACGACGGGACACACGTCACCCATTCGACCCGCGGATCGAACGACTGCTTGGCGATCAGATCGGCCAACGCCCACGCGAGCTCGTCCGAGTACTTGCCGGCCTCGCGCTGTTCCTTCACCTGCGTGCCCCAACCGCCGTCGGCGTAGTGCGCGAGCACGTGGCCGACTTCGGCCCGCTCGTCGAGAGGGATCTTCTTCGCGTCGGGCCACTGCTTGCGCGGCTCCAACGACAGCGTCCGGCCCCGCAGGAACGCGACCGCCTCCTTCGCCAACTCGCGGTCGATCTCCACCGGCACCAGATGACCGCCGGTGCACCACGAACACCGACCGCACGGTGCCGCCGACGGGTCGTTCAGCTCCAGCTGCAGGAACTCCATCAGGCACCCGGAACCCTCCAGGTACTCCCGCATCCGCTCCTGCTCGGCCCGCCGTGCAGCAGTCACGGCTTCGACCCGAGCGGCCGGGTACTCCCATTCCCGCGGCGTCCGCCGCCACTTCCCTCGGTTCCGTTCGACGACACCCTCCACCTCGAGGATCTTCAGCATGTTCTCGAGCCGGGCGTGACGCAGGTTCACGGATCGCTCCAACGAGCGGGCCGTCATCCACTCGTCCTCGTCGAGCAGTGCCATCACCTGTTCGGCCTCGGGTCGGGGCGGGAACGCGGTGTTGATGAAGTAGTCCTGGATCTGGCGGTCTTCGTGACCGACCAGCCCGATCGCGACCGCGTTGTCGAGCGCGCGCCCGGCTCGTCCGACCTGTTGGTAGTACGCGATCGCGGAACCGGGCATCTGGAAGTGGATGACGAACGCAAGATCGGGCTTGTCGTAGCCCATGCCCAGCGCGGAGGTTGCCACCACGCACTTCAACTTGTTCTGTTGCAGCATCGACTCGACTTCGAGTCGCGCTTCCAGCGGGTCGTCGCCCGTGTACGCCCGGGCGACTATCCCGTGTGCCGTCAGCCACGCCGCGACCCGGCGCGCGTCGTCGATCGTCAGCGCATACACGATGCCGGTTCCCGGAAGCAGTGGGATCGCCTGCGCGATCCAGGCCAATCGTTCGGCCTGCATCGGCAGGTGCAACACGTCGAGCGCGAGGCTCCGGCGATCCAACGTTCCCCGCAGCAACAAGAGATCGTCACCGAGCTGGGCGACGACGTCTTCGACCACCCGGTCGTTCGCAGTCGCCGTCGTGCACAACACGGGAACGCCGTCGGGCAACAGGTTCAAGATCCGCGCGATGCGCCGGTAGTCGGGGCGGAAGTCGTGACCCCAGTCGCTGATGCAGTGCGCCTCGTCGACCACGAGCAGACCGATGCGTTCGGCCAGGTCGGGGAGCACCGTGTCGCGGAACTGCGGATTCGCGAACCGCTCCGGCGAGACCAGGAGCAAATCGAGCCGGTCCGCGTCGAGATCGGCGACGATCTTCTCCCAGTCGTCCTGGTTGTCGCTCGTGATCCGAGCCGATCGAACGCCGCCGCGCTCACCCGCTTCGATCTGGTTGCGCATCAAGCTCAGCAGGGGAGACACCAGCAGCGTCGGCCCCTTGCCGCGGTCGCGCAACATCCGCGTCGCGACGAAGTACACCGCGCTCTTGCCCCACCCGGTCCGCTGCACGACCAGCACCCGACGCTGATCGGCCACCAACGCCTCGATCGCCTCGAACTGATCGGGCCGGAATTCCGCCGCCGTTCCCACCAGGGTCTGCAGCGCCTGGTTCGCCTCGTCTTGCAGCTCGCTCATGCCCGCAGCCTCGCGCGGGGGTGCGCCACGCCGACCGCCGATGCGATTGGATCGGGTTACGTCAGGGGATGCGGGTCAGCGCATGCCCAGGAACTTCCCGAGCTTGCGCTGGCGCCCCGACCGCGTCAGCGGGATCCCCGTCGCCCGCGAGATTCTGCGCTTTGCCTTCGTCAGCCCGAACTGACGCTTCCAACTCCATCCGCCCTTGTTCACTGCATCACGCTCCCTGCTCTGTGTCGCTTCAGTGTCGCACGCGGCGAGCGGTCGTAGTTGGGCGCTTACTCTCTGCGCCTTTGGATCGGCCGGTCTCCGACCCAGGCGACGACTGGCCGCACATCCACGATGCGGCGCTGACGCAGCAATCGCAGGTACCGTCGTTGTACTGGCACCGCCGGACCGTTCCGTACCACACTCGGGGACGGGCGGCTTTTCGGTGTCCGCTTTCTCAGGAGTATTGATGGTCGAACGCAGCGGAACGTGCCGGGATTCGAACGGCGAGACGGTCGAGTACGACGTCGCACTCGCGGCCTGGACGACGGCGGCCCGCCCGATCCTGCTCACCGCCGCTGGTCACTACGGCGACCTCGTCACCTTCAAGGAACTCGCGGCCGCGGTGCAGACCGACGCCGACATCACCACTACACAGCTCATGCGCCAGTGGATTGGTTCGGTCCTCGGCGGCGTCGCCGAGCAGTGCAACCAGAAGGGTGAACCCCTCCTGTCGGCGTTCTGCATCCAGGCCGACGGCACGGTCGGTGCGACCTACCCGGCCGCGGTGCTCGCCGCGTACGGCGAGACGCCCGAAGATCCCGACCAGCACGCGGCCGACGAGCGTTTCAAGGCGCACACGTTCTTCGGTGCCGAGATGCCGGCCAAGGGCGGCCGGTCCCAGCTTCCGCCGCAAGAAGCGCGGCGTCGCGCCCGTGCTCGGGCGGCGATTCCGCGCGTCGTGCGGCCGATGTGCCCGAACTGCTTTGTCGAGCTCCCGGTCAACGGTCCCTGCGGCCTCTGCGCCGAATAGTTCGCCGCCGGTTCGTTTCGTTCGGGCTCACGTCGCTCGGGGCCGGGCTCGCTGCGCGGGATCTTGTTTGTAGAAGTCGCGCAGTACGCCGAAGAGTTCGGGTTGGTACGTCTCCAGTTGCACGGGCGCGTCGAAGAAGGTTTCGGTCGCAACCGCGAAGAACTCCGCGACCGACGTGCCGCCGTACATGTCGAGCGCCGGCTGTTCGAATCCCTCGTGCAGCGCGGTGTAGAGGGGTGTGCACACCTCGACCCAACGCGCGACCTGCTCCTTCGACTCCAGCGGGGGAGTCCCGTCGGTCATGTCGTCCAGCATGTCGAGCTTGTGCGCGAACTCGTGGAACACGACGTTGCGTCCGTTTCCGGGATGGAGTGCGGATCGCTGCGCGTAGTCCCACGCGATCAGGATCGCGCCCCGCCGGTCGTGTGCTTGGCCCAAGACGGGGATGATGCCGTCGGTCACGGTTCCGCGCACCGGACCCGCGTACGTTCCGCTGCTCATGATCGTCGTCGGGAACACGACGACGGCGCTGACCTCGCGGTAGTAGTCGGTGTCGAGTGCGAGGATCGGCACCGACGCTTCGAACGCGATCGTCGTCGCGATCTCGTCGCTCAGCTCGAAGTGGTTCGCGGCCTCCCAGTGCTTGTGCCGCAGCAACCAGTCGGCGATCCCCGCGAGGTCGTCGTGCTCGTACGACGAGAAGGTGTCCCACGCGCCGATGTGCTCGATCGCGATGTGTTCCCAGTCGTCGGGGAGACCCTTGCGGTGGTGGAACACGCAGCTACGTGGGCGCGCTGGAGGCGTTGGGCGCGCTCAACTGAAGGCCGGAAGCCACTCGCCGTGCGCGTCGATCAACGCATCGACCAACTCGTGGATCTGATCGAGATCGAGCTCGGCCGCGGTGTGCGGATCCAGCATCGCGGCGTGGTAGATGTGCTCACGCTTGCCGGTGAGCGCGGCCTCTACCGTCAGCTCCTGCACGTTGATGTTCGTGCGGATCAGCGCGGTCAGTTGCGGCGGAAGCGCGCCGATATGGGTGGGCTGCACGCCGTTGCCGTCGACGAGGCAGGGCACCTCGACGGTGCATCCCGCGGGCAGGTCGTCGATCAGGCCCGTGTTGGCGACGTTGCCGTAGATCACGCGGGGCTTGCCCGTCTCGATGCTGCGGATGATCGTCGACGCGTATTCGAAGCTGCGATG
>JBEPUZ010000279.1:0-5076 GCA_041691275.1 Actinomycetota bacterium
GTCCCCGACTTCATGACCGAGATCGTCGCCGAGGTCTCGCAGCTCGCTCGGCGCTCACCGCACGTGAACCAGCGGTCGGGTGTGTCGGCCCGGCTCTCGATCTCGAACTACGAGACGCTCGTCGCCAACGCCGCGCGGCGCGCGCTGTCGAGTGGCGAGCGCGAGGTCGTTCCGCGCGTCTCCGATCTCGCGGCGTTGGCCGCGTCGACGTCGGGCAAGATCGAGATCGAGACTCTCGACGACGGTCGCGAGGGCCAGGTGCTCGATCGGATCGTGAAGGCGGCGACGCTCGAGGTCTTCCGAGCGCGCGTGCGACCCGAGCGCCTCGGTCCCATCGTCTCCTCGTTCGAGGACGGCTCGATCGTCGACACGGGCGAGGACATCCCCGCGACCGACTACCGGGAGCTGTTGTCGAAGCTCGAGGGCATGCCTGCCGTGCTCGCCGATCTGGGTGTCGGCGAGTCGCCGGCCGGGATCGCGAGCGGCATCGAGTTCGTGCTCGAAGGACTCCACCTCACCAAGCGCCTGAACAAGGATGCGGTGGGCACCCGGGCCTCGTACCGGGCCCGGGGCTGACCTCGACAGGCATTTCGGCCTGATCGTCTCCTTTGTCGATCGTCAGAGTTGACAAAGGAACAGGGACAAGGCTTACTGGGTTGTCGGCGGGCCGCTACGGCCGGTCCCCGCGAGGACTCACGAATGCATCTCGATCTCTACAAGACGCTCGCCGGGCTGATCGTCGGGTTCGTGATCGGGCTCACCGGCATGGGTGGCGGCGCGCTCATGACTCCAATGCTCGTCCTGATGTTCGGCGTGAATCCGGGCACCGCAGTCTCGGCCGACGTGGTGACCTCGCTCGTGTTGAAGCCGTTCGGCGGCAGCGTGCACGTACGCCGGCGCACGGTCAACTGGCGTCTGGTGCGATGGCTCATGGTCGGCTCGGTCCCGAGCGCGTTCCTGGGCGCGTATCTCCTCGACGAGATCATCGGTACCGAGAATCAGAAGACCGTGAAGGAGATCCTCGGCTGGGTGTTGATCGTCGCGGCCTCTGGGATCCTCGCCAAGCTCGTGCTGCAGGCCCGGCGCAAGGTTGCGCCCGTCACCGCGATGATGGATCCCGCCCTCGTGCGACCGGTACCCACGCTTGTCGTCGGCGCGCTCGGTGGGCTCATCGTCGGCATGACTTCGGTCGGCTCCGGGTCGTTGATCATCGTGGCGTTGATGCTGATGTACCCGAAGCTGTCGTCGAAGGAGATGGTCGGTACTGACCTGATCCAGGCGATCCCGCTCGTCGGCGCAGCAGCAGTCGGGCACTACCTCTTCGGCAGTCTCGACATCTCGGTCATTGGCAGCGTGCTCCTCGGCGCGATTCCGGCCGTGGTCGTCGGTGCCCACTTCTCGTCGAGAGGTACCGACCGCTACATCAGGCCCGTGCTCGTCGCGGTGCTGGTGATCTCGTCGCTCGGGTTACTCGGCGTCACCAACGGATGGCTGCTCGCGTCGGCGATCGCAGCCATCGTGATCCTCGCCGTGGTGATACTCCGCATGCGCCGAACCGCGATGCGGGCGCTCGATGCTGATCGGGCGCTCGATCACGACCTCGCGGTGCAATCAGCCGAAGTCGCGCTCTGATCCGAACCCGGCCGTCAGGCGAGGACGATCGCTCGTATCCGCTCCGGCGCGTCGGCGGCGCCGACCGCGGCCGCGGCCGCGAGATCGTCGAACGAGCCGGGAGAGTTACTCGGTTGCGTCGGGATGCGCGCGCTTGCGTGAGCGCGTGGGTCAGGCCGAGATCGGGTCGAGGTAGCGGCGTACCGCGATGCCCGACCAGATCAGCTCCACGACGCCGAACGGCCACGCGCCCGACAGGAATCCGTAGATGCTCGACAGCACGCAGCCGAGCGCGAACGCGAGGACGAACCGGCGGCCTCGACGCTCGAGCGCGTACATCCCCATCATGAAGGTGACCGCGCACACTCCGTAGATCGTGACGGCCATTGCTACGACGTCACGATCTCGGCGAACGCGTCGAGGATCGACGCCGCGTCGAGCGGGACCGACACGGTCAGCGCGATGCCCGCGGTGTCGATCTCGATCGCGAAGCGAAAGAACGGACAGCACGCGACCTCGCGGCGGGAGAGCTCGGCGATCAGACCGAGCTCACTCGTATCGGCGAGGTGGATCCGCAACGTGGTCGCATCGGGGCGTTCACTCGCGACGACTGCGCCGGTGAACGCCGCCGCCCATTCGCCAAGTTGCGATCGCGCCGCGCCCGGCTCGAGCGAGCACGCGATCTCGGGGTCAGGCGAGGACGGCACCGCGGAGCAGCACTCGTTCGTCGCTCCGGCCGTGGCCGCGAGCTTGGGCTTCGGCGTCAGCGATTCAGCCACGCGCGTAAGAACGCAGGAGCTCGGCGCTCCCGCGCGGCTCGCGGTCGCGGGAGAAGCAACCGAACTGCACGTCGAAGCCGCGGTGCCATTCATAGTTGTCGACGCCGGTCCAGTGGAAGAACCCGCGCACGTCGACGCCGTCGTCGATCGCGCGCTCGACGAGCGTCAGCGATTCCCGCAGGATGTCGCAGCGCCACTCGTCGTCGTCGGTTCCGACACCGTGTTCACAGATCAACAGCGGCCGGCCCGGCAGCTCCTCGTGCAATGTGTGGAGCACGATGGCCAGCCCTTCGCTCCAGGGTGCGTACCCCATCGAGCCGACCCGCGCCGCCGTCGGATAGGGAACGATCTTGCCTTCGGCGTCGACACCCGTCGCGCTGTAGTACGAGAAGCCGACGATGTCGCACGCCTCCCGTAGGTCGGGAACCTCGATCGCGGGTCGGCCCGGCAGTTCGAGGACGCCGTCGCGGTCGGCGCGCATCCATACGTCCCACGTCATCGCGTCGAGGCGGTTGCGCATGTTGTCGCCGGGGATGGTGTCGGCGACGGTGAATACGGGCGAGAGGTTGTGGATGGTGGCGACCGGCTTCCCGCCGCCGCGCAGCTCCCGCCACGCGTCGCGCTGGGCCATCAGCGTGGCGCCGAGCATCTCGAAGCGCTTCTGGCCGTGCGGATAGATGCCCGCGAACGCGCCGGGCTCGTTGATTGGTTTCCAACCGAATACGAGGTCGCCGAACGTCTCCGCGCAGAACGCGACGTGCCGGGCCCAGAAGTAGGAGCGGGCGCGGTCGTCGACGAAACCGCCGCCCATCTCGGTGAACCATCCCGGGAGCGTGAAGTGGTGCAGACAGACCCACGGCGAGATGCCGGCGTCGCGGGCCGCGGTCAGGATCTCGAGGTAGTGCTCGACGGCGGCGTTGTCGCGTCGGCCCTCTTCGGGCTCGATGCGGGCCCACTCGATCGAGAGCCGGTGATGGTTGAGCCCGTGCTGCGCGTAGAGCTCGAAGTCCTCGGCGAAGCGTTCGCCGAAGCCGTTGCCGTTCCCGCTCGGGGGCATCCGGCCCGCCCGCTCGAGCGCGTACCAGTCGGATTGGGGCGCCGCGCCTTCGGCCTGTGTGGCCGATGCGCCGGTTCCCCACCAGAAGTCCGGGCCAAGGGTCACGGGGGTACGGTAACGGCATGTCGTCCCGTGCCCAATACTCCCGGTGGGATGGCACCCAGGTCGGGTTCGACCTCGATGCCGATTCGCTCCTCGAGGAGATGACCGACGATCTCCTGTACCACGGCGATCTGAACGCTGCCCTGCGCCGGATGATGCAGCAGGGCTTCCAGGATCGTCAGGGTCGCGACGTGCAGGGCATGCGCGAGATGTTGGAGAAGCTGCGCGAGCAACGGCGCGAGCAACTCGACCGCTACGACCTCGGTGGTGTGTACGAGGACATCGCGAACCGGCTCGACGAGATCGTCGACGAAGAGCGCGCCGGCATCGAGCAACGCGTCGACGAAGCCCAGCAGTCGGGTGACAAGCGGCGCGAGGAGCTGCTCGAGGAGCTCGCCCGCCAGCGACGCGATCAGCTGGAGCAGCTACCGCCCGACCTCGCGGGCCGGGTGAGCGACCTCCAGGAATACGACTGGATGGACGACAACGCCCGTCAGCACTTCGAAGAGCTGATGGAGGAGTTGAAGAAGCAGCTCCTCGACTCGATGTTCAAGCAGCTCAACGAAGGCATGTCCCAGATGTCGCCCGAGCAGCTCGCGCGCATGAAGGACATGATGGCCGAGCTCAACCACATGCTCGAGCAGCGCGAAGCGGGTGAGGAACCCGACTTCGAAGGCTTCATGGAGCAGTTCGGCGACTTCTTTCCCGAGAACCCGCAGACGCTCGACGAGCTCCTCGAGCAGATGGCGCGCCAGATGGCGCAGATGCAGCAGCTGATGAACTCGATGTCGCCCGAGCAGCGCGCGCAGCTGCAGGAGATGGCGAACGCGCTCCTCGACGACATGGATCTGCGCTGGCAGGTAGAGCAGCTCGGCCAGAACCTCCGCAACGCGTTCCCGCAGGCCGGTTGGGGCCAGGGCATGAACTTCCGCGGCGACGAGCCGCTGCCGCTCGACGGGATGAGCGGTCTGCTCGATCAGCTCGGCGACATCGATGCGCTCGAGAACCTGCTGAAGAACGCGACGAGCCCAGGACCGCTCGCCGAGGTCGACCTCGACAAGGTGCGCGACCTGTTGGGCGACGACGCCGCCCGTTCGCTCCAGCAGCTCGCGAACCTCGCGAAGGAGCTCGAGGAGGCCGGCCTCATCGAGCAGCGCGAAGGCCGGATGGAGCTCACGCCCAAGGGCATCCGCCGCATCGGTCAGCGCGCGCTCGGCGACCTGTTCAAGCGGCTGCTGAACGACCGCGCCGGCCGGCACGAGGTCGAGCGCGCCGGCTTCGGCCATGAGCGCTCCGACGAGCACAAGCCGTACGAGTACGGCGATCCGTTCCACCTCGACGTCGGCCGCACGCTGCGCAACGCGATCGCGCGCCAGGGTTCGGGTACGCCGGTGCACATGCTCCCGGAGGACTTCGAGATCGAGCGCACCGAGCAGCTGTCGCGCAGCGCGACCGTCCTCATGCTCGACGTGTCGCTCTCGATGGAGATGCGGGGCCGGTTCCTCGCGGCCAAGAAGGTCGCGATGG
>JBEPUZ010000280.1:0-5048 GCA_041691275.1 Actinomycetota bacterium
ACCATCTTGCCCATCGACATCGTGTCGACCGACGAGAAGATGCACGACGCGGGGTTCTGCACGATGTCGGCGGAGACGAGCGGCTCGTCCGAGTACTCGAGGACGCCTCGGTAGCTCGCGGCGCTCGACGCAGCACGGAACGCGTCGTTGATTGCGTCGACGCTCGCGTCCTTCTTCAACACCGCGACGAGATCGGTGATCGACCCGGTCGGCGTGGGCACGCGCATCGATGTGCCGTCGAGCTTGCCCTTGAGCGTCGGCAACACAAGGCCGATCGCCTTGGCTGCGCCGGTCGAGCTCGGGATGATCGACAGCGCCGCGGCGCGCATCCGGCGCAGGTCGGCCTTGCCGCTGCGGCTCGCCGTGGCCTGGTCCTGGAGCTGTTGGTCGCTCGTGTAGGCGTGCACCGTGGTGATCAGGCCCTGCTCGATGCCGAACGTGTCGTTCAACACCTTGGCGAGCGGGGCGAGACAGTTAGTGGTGCACGACGCGTTCGAGATGACGGTGTGCGCTTTGGCGTCGAACGTCTCGTCATTCACGCCCATGCAGATCATGGCGTCGGCGTCGCCGGAGGGTGCGGAGATGATGACGCGCTTGGCGCCGCCCTTCAAGTGGGCCGCAGCCTTCTCGCGCGCGGTGAAGAGACCGGTTGACTCGATGACGATGTCGACGCCGTTGTCGCCCCACGGGATCTCGGACGGCTCGCGCTCCTCGAGCTTCTTGACCTCTCGGCCGTCGATGGAGAAGCCGCGGTCGCTGTGCTTGACCTCGTTGGCGAGCGTGCGCCCGACCGAGTCATGCTTGAGCAGGAACGCCATCGTCTCGGCGTCGCCGAAGGGGTCGTTGACGGCGACGAGCTCGACGTTCGCCTCTTCGCCTCGGGCGAGGATCGCCCGCGTGAAGGAACGTCCGATACGCCCGAATCCATTGATGCCCACACGTACTGCCATGAGTGTCTCCTCTGAGCTCGCTATCAGCCGTTCTGCAGAGCCCGAAGGCGCAACTACACCAGAGCCGAAAGCGCCTTCGCCAGTTGTTGTAGGTCGTGCCCGGTATCTCCGGGGCCGGATATCGGTGCCCCGAGCGGTTCGGCACCGAGTGCGGCGATCGCACCCGGGTCGACCGCGAGGCCGTGATCGGGGTCGTACAGGAACTGATCGACCCGACCACCGTGCTCGAGAATGGCCCTGAGATGATCGGTGCCGTCGTGCCCCGTGGTTTCGTTTTCCATGGCCAAGTTTGCGACCTGCACGACCCGGCCCGGCGCCTTGTCGACCGCGGCCCGGATCTGCGGGACGCACAACACCGCGACGATGCTCGTATAGAGCGAACCGGGTGCGAGCACGATCTGATCGGCGCGGGCGATCGCCTCGAGCGCGTCGGGGCTCGCGAGCGGATCCGCAGGCGTCAGTCGCACCTCATGGATACGCCCGTGCTTGCCGGCCCGCGCGATCGCGACCTGGCCGCACACATCGTCGTCGCCGACGCGCGCGGTCATCGAGACCGGACCCAGGGTGGCGGGCAGCACGCGTCCGACCGCGCCGAGGAGCCTTCCCGATTCGTCGAGGGCGGCGGTGAGGTCGCCGAGTGTCTCCGCGAGCCCGACCAGGAGGAGGTTGCCGAGCGCGTGGTCGGCGAGCTCTCCCGAGCTGAATCGGTGCTCGAACGCGGCGGGCCAGGGACCTTCTTCACTGGCGAGGGCGACGAGACAGCGGCGGAGGTCGCCGGGCGCGGGGACGTCGAGGTCGCGCCGCAACCGTCCCGAGCTCCCGCCGTCGTCGGCGACGCTGACAACCGCGGTGATCTCGCCCGCGTACTCGCGGATGGCGCGCAACGCGATCGAGAGCCCGTGTCCCCCACCCAACGCGACGATATTCGGCTGCACGTCAGTTGTCGCGTTCGACGTCGCGATGGTGGACCGCGACGCGATACCCGTGCCCGCGCAGTTGCTCGCCGAGCTGTTCGGCGACGACGACGCTGCGGTGGCGTCCGCCGGTGCAGCCGACGCCGATCGAGAGGTACGCCTTGCCTTCGCGCTCGTAACCGGGGAGCGTGAGCTCGAGCAGGTTGTCGAGTTGGGCGAGGAACGGGAGCGTTTTCGGGCGGGCAAGCACGTAGTCGCGGACCGCGGGGTCTTTACCGGTGAGCGGGCGCAGTTCGTCGACCCAGTGCGGGTTCGCGAGGAAGCGGCAGTCGAACACGAGGTCGACGTCGATCGGGAGTCCGTGCTTGTAGCCGAACGACACGACGTTGACGTGCATCACGGTGTCGGCCGCGTGCTCGGCGAACAACTCCTTGAGCCGATTCCGGAGTTGGTGCACGTTGAGGCTCGACGTATCGACGATGAGGTCGGCTTCGCCCTTCAGCGGTTCGAGGAGCGCGCGTTCGCGTGTGATGCCGTCGCTGACGCGATCGGTATCCGACAGCGGGTGGCGACGCCGGGTCGCTTCGTATCTCCGGACGAGAACCTCGTCGGCCGCGTCGAGGAAGAGCACGCGGGTGTGCGCGCCGTTGCGGCGGAGCTCGTCGATCGCGGCGGAGAGATCGTGGAGGAAGTCGCCGCTGCGGACGTCGACGACCAGGGCGTAGCGGACGGGGTTCTCGGCGCTCTTGCCGAGCTCGGCGACCTTGCCGATGAGCATCGGCGGCAGGTTGTCGATGACGAAGTAGCCGAGATCTTCGAGCACGTCGGCGGCTTCGGAACGGCCCGCACCCGACATCCCGGTGATGATCGTAACGTCGAGTGACAGCGGCATCATGGCTTCTCTATCGTCGCGCGCGTGAGGCCGTGAAGCTTTGCGTAGACGGCCTTCCCCACCGGGTCGGGCAGCCACGGGAGCGCGAGGAAGTCCTCCTCGTCGAGATCCCGCATCTTCTTGACCGAGTGGAACTCCTTGAGGAGCCGCTTCTTGCGGGTCGGGCCGAGACCGGCGATGTCGTCAATCGCGGAGACGATCATCTTCTTGTCGCGCAGTTGGCGGTGAAAGGTGATCGCGAAGCGGTGGGCTTCGTCTCTCGCTTGTTGCAGGAGGTAGAGGGCCGGCGAGTCTCGGGGGATGCGGATCGGGTCGGACTGGCCGGGGAGATAGACCTCCTCGAAGCGCTTGGCGAGGCCGGCGACGCAAATGTCTTCGAGGCCGAGCTCTTCGAGCACTCGGACCGCGACGCCGAGTTGACCTTTGCCGCCGTCGATGAGGAGGAGGTTCGGTGGGTACGAGAACCGCTTGCCGGTGTGCGCACCCTCGTCGCGTTCGCGCAGGTAGTTGCGGAACCGTCTCGTGAGGACATCTTCCATCGAGGCGAAGTCGTCCTGGCCGCTCAGGCCCCGCACCTTGAAGCGGCGGTAGTCGGAGCGCTTGGGCAGGCCGTCTTCCATGACGACCATCGAGCCGACGATCTCGGTGCCCTGCAGGTTCGAGATGTCGAAGCACTCGATGCGCAGGGGGGCTTCGGGGAGGCCCAACGCTTCTTGGAGCGCGAGGAGTGTGCGCGCCCGGGCGTTGTGATCGGACGCCCGGCGGAGCTTGTGGCGCGCGAACGATTCTCGTGCGTTGAGCATCGCCGTCTGCAGGAGCTCCTTCTTCCCGCCGCGTTGCGGCACGCGGATGCGCACCTTGGCTTCGCGGTTCAGCGTGAGCAGCTCTTCGTACAAGCCGTGGTCTTCGGGCTCGACGGGTACGAGGATCTCGAGCGGGATGTCTTCCTTGGGCGCATCGGCGTAGAGCTGTTCGATGATGCGGGCGACGAGCGCAGGGGTCTCGACGTCCTCGACCTTGTCGACGACCAGGCCCTTGCGTCCGACAACTCTCCCCTTGCGCACGTAGAAGACCTGCACGCTGGCTTCGAGGAGATCCTCGTCGAGACCGATGAGGTCGAAGTCCTCCTCGCGCGAGGCGACCATCTGCTGGCGCTCGATCGCCTTGCGGACGCTGCCGAGCTGGTCGCGGACGCGCGCCGCGAGCTCGAACTCGAGCGTGTCGGCCGCCTCCGCCATGCGTTGCTCGAGGCGCTTGATGATCGCGTCGTGCTCACCGTCGAGAAAGTCGAGAAGGTCGCGGACGAGCTTGTCGTAGTCGTCGTGGTCGATGTCGCCGACGCAGGGCGCTGCGCACTTCTCGATGTGCGCGTAGAGGCACGGACGACCGAGACGGTTGTGGCGGTCGAACTTCGACTTCGTGCATGTGCGGATCGGGAAGGTGCGGAGCAGGAGATCGAGCGTCTCGCGAATGGCGTAGGCGTGCGCGTACGGCCCGAAATAGCGGACGCCCTTGCGCTTGGCACCGCGGAGCACCATGGCCCGGGGCCAGTCCTCGTCGAGGGTGACGGCGAGGTACGGGTAGCTCTTGTCGTCCTTCAGGCGGATGTTGAAGCGGGGCTTGTGCCGCTTGATGAGGTTGAACTCGAGGAAGAAGGCCTCGACCTCGTTCTTGGCGACGATCCACTCCACGCTCTCGGCCGTCGTGACCATCTGCCGGGTGCGCTCGGCGAGCAGCTCGGGCTGGAGGAAGTAGTTCGAGAGACGGCTGCGGAGGCTCTTGGCTTTCCCGACGTAGATGACCCGGCCCTCGCCGTCGAGGAATTGGTAGGAGCCGGGTGCATCGGGAATCGAACCGGTTTCGGGGCGGGCAACCACGTGCCCATTGTCGCGGGTCGGCGAGACAGTCAGGCGCCCGGGCTCTGGTGCAGCCAGGCATTGAGTTGGTCGCAGATCTCATCCGCCTCGTTCCGCTTCCCGGTCCGCGGCCACGCGGACAAGAACTTGCCGTACGAGTGACCGGTCGCAGCTATCCGGCGGTTCTTGCCGTCGATGGTCTGCACAGCCACGATCCGTTCCCGGAAATGCCGAAACTTGCCGTAGTCCTCGACCACGAACCCCGACGATTGCTCTCGGATGACCTCGAAGCTGCGAAAGACATTGCGCACGGGCAGGAAGGCGACCGCCACGATCGGCGTGTCACTCACTGCGTAGAGCGCAGCCACGGCGCCGAATCCGAAGAGGAGGCGGAGGGTCGCGGGCCGGCTTCCCGTCGCCCGGATGTCGATCGCCA
>JBEPUZ010000281.1:0-5020 GCA_041691275.1 Actinomycetota bacterium
TTCGAGGTGCAGTTCCAGGTCGCCGATCTTCCCGCCGGTCGCGATCCCGCCGACGTGTGGAAGGACGATCCGCAGGAGCTCGTCGCCGCGGTGAAGGGCGCGCAGCCGTTCCTCGAGTTCCGGCTCGAGCGCTTGCTGCGCGCGGCGGATACGTCGACGCTCGAAGGGCGCGCCCGCACCGCGCACGAAGGCGCGGGAATGATCGGTGAGCACCCGAACGACCTGGTGCGCGACCAGTATGTGATGAAGCTCGCCGGTCGCCTCGACATCGAGCCGGATCGCGTGCGTGAAGCGGTCGCGCAGGTCCGCTCCCGACCGCACGTCCGCTCGGCTTCCGAGCCCGGACCCACACCGCCGCTCGCCGACGTACACGTCGATCGCCGTGAGCTCGACGCGTTGCGCTGGGCGGTGCAGGCCCCGGAGATGATGAGCGGACGGCTCGACGTCCATTTGTTCGTCGACCCACTCGCGCGCAGCGCGTTCGCCGGACTCACCGAATTGCCGTGGCACGAGTGCTTGGAACAGGCCTCGAGCGAGGTCGCGGCCCTGTTGCAGCGCCTCGCGGTCGAGGAGCTTGACGACCGTGGGCCCAGCGAGGAGCTGGCAACGCATGTCGTGGTCAACCTCGTCGAGGCGTCAAGTCAGCGGCTCCTCTCGTCGATGTTGAGGCGTGACGATCCGCGTACGTCGGAGATCAAAGCGCGTCTCGACGAGCTCACGAATGCGCGCGCTTCCGAGCATTGGGAAGCGGCGGAAGCCGTCGCCGAGCAGTTGGTAACGTGGATCACCGATGACGCAGACGCCGGAGCCTGATACCGCCGGTTCGGAGATTCCCGGACAAGAAGTTGCGGCGGAAACGATCGTGACGACCTCTTCGGCCGAAGTCACAGATGCCGTCACGCCCGCGGCGACAGCTGCAGTGCCCGCGGATGTTCCGGCCGACGGCGAAGAGTCGTCGCACGTCGACGACGTGCTCGCGTCGGTGCGTGAACGCGGCTTCATCACGACCGGTGAGATCTTCGCCGCGTTCCCCGATCTCGAGCCCGACGCGGCGGAGCTGCGCGAGCTCTGGCAGATGTTCGAGTCGCGCGGCGTCAAGGTCCTCGACGAGATCGCAGAAGAGCTCAAGCTTGAAGACGAGCGGCGGGGCGTTCCTACGCCGCCGGCCGCACCGGCGCCCGCGCCCCGCCGGGTCGAGCACCGACCGAGCGCAGCGTCTCGTCCGAGTGCGGGATCACGGTCGGTGTCGTACGACGAGCCCGATCCCGACCTCGTGTCGGTGCGCGCGGCCCAACGGCCGACGCACAGCGAGAGCGGCGGGAGCTTCGATCCCGTCCGCATGTACCTGAAGGAGATCGGAAAAGTCCCGCTCCTGACGGCTGAACAAGAGGTCATGCTGGCGAAGCGGATCGAGGCGGGCCTGCTCGCCCGGGAGAAGCTGAGCGCCCTCGACGGCGACGGCGAACCCGTCGAGATCAGCGAGAACCAGCGTTCCAGTCTGCATGCGGTGAAGCGCGACGGTGAGCTCGCCCGGCGCCAGCTGACCGAAGCGAACCTGCGGCTCGTCGTCTCGATCGCCAAGCGCTACGTCGGGCGGGGCATGGCGCTGCTCGACCTCATCCAGGAGGGCAACCTCGGGCTGATCCGTGCGGTCGAGAAGTTCGACTACACGAAGGGTTTCAAGTTCTCGACATACGCGACGTGGTGGATCCGTCAGGCCATCACCCGCGCGATCGCCGACCAGGCCCGCACCATCCGCATTCCGGTGCACATGGTCGAGACAATGAACAAGGTGCTGCGCATCTCCCGTCAGATGCTGCAGGAACTCGGGCGGGAGCCGACGGTCGAGGAGATCGCGGCGAAGGTCGAGATGACTCCCGACAAGGTGCGCGAGATCCAGCGCATCGCCCAGGAACCCGTGTCGCTCGAGACGCCGGTGGGGGAGGAGGACGACAGCCTCCTCGGGGACTTCGTCGAGGACCCCAACGTGATCGCACCGGCGACCGCGGCGGCGCGTGCATTGCTGAACGAAGCGATCGAAGAGGCGCTGCAGGAGTTGAACGATCGCGAACGCGCGGTGGTGCGCCTGCGGTTCGGTCTTGACGACGGGCAGATCCGCACGCTCGAAGAGGTCGGCAAGGAATTCGGCGTGACGCGCGAGCGGATCCGGCAGATCGAGTCGAAGACACTCGCCAAGCTGCGGCACCCGACGCGCTCGCAACGCCTGCGCGACTACCTCGAAGAGTCCTGAGGGCGGTCGACCGCGCTGATATCCTCAAGCGCCATTCCGGGGTAGCTCAATCGGCAGAGCAACGGACTGTTAATCCGTAGGTTGAGAGTTCGAGCCTCTCCCCCGGAGCCATTGCTTCCCCCGCCCGCGAGACCTGCGGAGGAAGCGCTTCGCTCACTTCCTCAGAGGAAGAAGCAGAAGTGGTCGTCGTTCAAGATCTGGCCGAAGCCCAGACCCCAGAACCCGCCCATTCTGGCGTTGTGCGGGCGTCCGAACTGCACGACGAAGACGTTGTTGAACTCGGGGAACCGGTCGCCTCGCACGAGCACGGTGACCGACTTCGACGTTTCACCGGGCGCGAACGTCACGGTGCCGGCGGTGCGCTGATAGTCGAGGAACGGGATCGCCTGGTGGCGGATCGCACCGAACACATAGACGGTGCGGTAGTCGACCGTGACTGTGTCCGCCGACGGCTTTGACAGTTGCACCGGAACGGTGAACGTCGTCCAGCCGTGGTTGCCTTCGGCTTTGGTCTGAGAACCAGGCACAACGGCCGGGAGCTTGAGGAATCCCGGAGGGAGTCCTTGCAGGATGCCGGTCGGTGGCGCAGGTGTCGCGCTGGCCGTGGAGATGCTTGCGGCCGTGATACCCGCGAACGCGAATACCACGACGAGAAGGATTCGAATTGATTTCACTGGGGTTTCCCTCCGCCCTAGATAACTCCCCCCAAACCCGAACCCAAAGCAGAGTATGCCGGGTGGTAGACGATTTGGGGAGCCCGCAATACGGACATTCCGTACACGATCCGTACCTGATCGATCCGCGAACCTCGTCTCATCGGCCGCGCGTGCGCGGACGAGAGCGGTCATACTTGCCAAGTTGCGCCCAGTGACAGCGATCGCGGCGCGGGGGCTCAATGCGTGTCTACGGCAAGTGTGTAGACGGCTCATAGACGTAGACACCCCCGTTGTGGTGGGCGAAAAGTTCATTAAGGGCGGACTGTTCATCCGTAGGTCGGCCGAGGGACTCCTTCGGGAAACGTTCGGCCCGATGTTGCATCGTCGGCGGTGTTACATCCGGGCGCTCGCGAGCGTCGATGTGGTGTGACGTGGGTGGAGCGCTGCGGCGCAGACGGGAGCGGGGCCCGGGTGACGCTGGAACAGCGGTGGGATCCTGACGGGATCCGGCAGTTGCGGGACTTGTACGAGCCGTGCCGGCGGTTTGCCGCGGTCGTAGGGCGGTTCGACGTCGATCCCGACGATCTCGTGCAGAACGCGTTCGCCAAGGTGTTGGCCCGCCGATGCGCCGATATCCGGGATCTCGGTCCCTATCTGCGCCAGACGATCGTGAACCTCGCGACCGACGAGCGTCGCCGCTCGACCCGGGCGACGGTGGCGTTGCGGCGGATCGGGCCGTCCGATTCCTCGACCGACGCGTACCCGAGTGATCTCGAGGATCTCCTGCGGTTGCCGGCGAAGGTGCGGGCCTTGCTGTATCTCGTCGAGATCGACAGCCGCCCGATCGCGGAGGCGGCCGCGATCGTCGGAATGTCGCACAGCAGCGCGCGGGTCGCGCTGATGCGAGCTCGGCGCCGGTTGCGCTCGGAGCTGACCATGGAGGCAAACGGTGAGTAACGACGACGATCTGCGCGACGCGCTCGAGCGGCTCGCCCGGCGCGGTTCCGCGCGCGGGTTCGATGCGGTGTTGGCGGGTGCAGCCGACGAGGCGGCGCGCGACGAAGCGGTCCACCACGTGGTCGAGCGCGGCTCCGGCTCCGGCGACCTCGACCCGATTCCGTTCGTCACCGCCGAGCCCGCGGCGCGGCGGCGCCGGCGTCCGCTCGGCTCGATGATCGCGGCGGCGGGAATTGCCGCGTTGTTGGTCGTCGGGACGCTCGCGGTGAGTGCGGTGGTGGGCAACAGTGGATCGGGATCGGGATCGGCGCAAGGCGCGGTCGAACGTCTGGCCGACGCGCTGAAGCACGGTGATCCGCTCGCGGCAGCCGGTGTGCTCGCGCCCGAGGAGGTGCGCTCGTTGCAGGGGACGGTCGAGAGCGCCGAGCGCAAGGCGGCCGAGCTGCAGCTGGTACAGACCGCGGGTGCGCCGCTCGCGGGCGTGAACTTCGACGTGACCGGTCTGAAGTTGTCGACGCAGCCGCTCGCCGACGGCTACGCCAAGGTTGTCGTCGAAGGTGGCACGTTCTCGGCGAGCACGCGCAAGGCGCAGTTCTCGCCGTTGATGCAGAAGGCGCTGCACAACAGCCACGACGATTCGTCCAGCGCCGATCTTTCGCACCTGGCAGCCGACCTGAAGTTGCCGACGTTCGTGGTGGGAATCAAGCGCGACGGGAAGTGGTACGTGAGCGCGGCGTACACGGTGCTCGAGTACGTGCGGGAGGCGAACGAGTTGCCCGCCGCCGACCTGGGTTCCGGGACGCGCTCGGTCTCGACGTTGGGTGCCGATACGCCCGAGGCCGCGGTGCAGGAGTCGATGCGCGCGTTGGCCCAGAAGGATTGGTCGAAGTTGTTGACTATGTCGCCGCCCGACGAGGTGCCGGTGTACGACTACCGCGCCGCACTCGTGAGTTTGATCCAGCGCGACGATCCGCGCGGAGTCGACGGATCGAAGCCCGCGTTCACGATCGGTTCGATGACGACGTCGGCGCATGTCGACGGGGACTCCGCCACGGTGTCGTTGAACGCGTCGGGGACGACGTCGAGTGGGAAGTGGTCGATCGAGGGGGGCTGCTTCTCGTCCACGTCGAACGACGCGGTCGCCGCCGGTGACCCG
>JBEPUZ010000282.1:0-4984 GCA_041691275.1 Actinomycetota bacterium
CGATCGGCGAGCCGAGCGGGCCCATCGAGAACGGGACGACGTAGAGCGTGCGCCCTCGCATAGCGCCGGTGAAGAGATCGAGCATCTCCTTGCGCATCTCGGCCGGATCGCGCCAGTGGTTGGTGGGCCCGGCGTCGATCTCGCGCTCGCTGCAGATGAAGGTACGGCCCTCGACCCGGGCGACGTCGCCGGGATCGCTGCGCGCGTAGAAGCTGTTCGGGCGCTTCGCCGGGTCGAGGGGCGTGAAGGTCCCGGACTCGACGAGCTGCCGGCAGAGGTCGGCGTACTCGTCCTCGGAACCGTCGCACCAATACACGCGCTCGGGCTGGAGGATCTCCGCCCAATGGTCGACCCATTCGAGGAGCTTGCGGTTCGTGGTGGGCGCGGACGACGACGTGGCAGCCATGAGCCAAGGGTAGGCCCGGGCAGCGCCGCGGCGTAAACCGTGCCGACGAAAATGTGAGCCCTTGGCGTCTACAGATGAACGACGGGACAGGTAAGTGTCCGGGTGATCCCGTCGACGAGCTGCACCTGGGAGACGACCATCCGGCCGAGCTCGTCGATCGAGGCGGCTTCGGCCCGGAGGATCACGTCGTACGGACCGGTCACGTCGTCGGCCTGGACCACGCCCGGGAGCCCGCGGCAGGAGTCGACCACCGCGGAAGCCTTGCCGACCTCGGTCTGGATGAGGATGTACGCGCTGACGGCCATCCCCGGATCGTATCGATCAACGTCGGCCGATCAACGCTGGCGGCCGCGCCGGGCAGCCCGGCGTCCGGCCCGTTCGATCGCAAGGTCGATGAGACGGTCGAGCAGCTCGGGATACGGAACGCCCGAAACCTCCCACAGGCGGGGATACATCGAGATCGGCGTGAAACCCGGGATCGTGTTCACCTCGTTCACCACGAAGGCGCCGTCGCCGCGCAGGAAGAAGTCGACCCGGGCCATCGCCTCGCCTCGGCACGCCTCGAAGGCCGAAACCGCGAGACGCTGCACCTGGGCGATCTGGGGCGCGGCCAACGGTGCCGGCGCGAGGAGCTCGGCTTTCCCGTCCTCGTACTTGTCGGCGTAGTCGTAGAAGTCGGCCGCAGGGATGACCTCGCCGGGCAGGCTCGCGACGGGGGGATCGTCACCGAGGATGCCGACCTCGATCTCACGGCCCGCCACCATTTCCTCGACGAGCAGCCACTCGTCGAACGTGAACGCGTGCTCGATCGCGTCGCGCAGCTCGGCTTCGTTGCGCGCCTTGCTCACCCCTACCGACGAACCCATGTTGGCCGGCTTCACGAAACAGGGATATCCGATCTCGGTCTTCGTCCGGCGCACGATCTCGTCGACGTCGTGGCCGGCGCGCAACGTGAGCGCGCGCGCGTTCTCGAGTCCCGCGCTCGTGAACATCGCCTTCATGGCGATCTTGTCCATGCCGATCGCGGAACCGAGCACGCCCGCCCCCACGTAGGGAAGCCCCGCAAGCTCGAGCACACCCTGCACGGTTCCGTCCTCGCCGTACGGACCGTGCAGCAGCGGGATGACGACGTCGATGTCGTGCATGCCCGACGCGCTCGGAAGCGGGACGAGGTCGCCGTCGACCGCGAACGCAGCGGGCAACGCCGCGCGGCCCGATGCCAGCGTCTTATGGGCCTCGCCCGCGAGCTGCCAGCGGCCGTCGGTCGTGATGCCGACGGGAACGACGTCGTAACGCTCGGGATCGAGCGCTCGGGCAACGGCAACCGCGGTGGCGCGCGAGACGTCGTGCTCGGCCGACTGACCGCCGAACAACAACATGACGCGGCGACGCGGCTCGGGCACTCCCGTATTTTGACTCACACCACCTGCAGGACCGCGCGAATCCCGAGACCCATGATGAAGAGGCCGCCCAGCCCGTACGCGAGCTCCATCCAGCCGCGGGCCTTCCACACGTACTTGTACGAGTAGAGGAGCCCGACGGTGATGAACGCGACGAAGCCGTAGAACATGTGGAACCGGGGCGGCTCGTAGTGCTGCACGCTGACGAGGAGCACGCCCAGGAACACCTGGATCATCATCATCGCCTCGGCGATGATCGTCGGCCACCACAGCCAACGGGTGCGCCAGCTCTTCCAACGCCACGCGCCGAGCGTGTACAGACCGGCCAGGAAGTTGGCAACGATCGCGCTGTAGCCCCAGACGCGATGGATGTCGAACAGCACTAGAGGGCTTGGTCGTCGGACGTCGCGAACGCCGACTCGCCCCCACGGAGGAGGTTCTTCAACACCTTGCCCGCGGGATTGCGCGGAAGCGGCTCGTCGCGAAGCTCTACGTACTCGGGGACCTTGAAGTCGGCCAGGTGCTCACGACAGAAGTCGCGCAGGTCCTGCTCGGTGGCGTTCGACCCGGCGCGGAGCTGCACTACCGCCTTCACCTCTTCCCCGAGCGTCTTGTGCGCGACACCGACGACCGCGGCGTCGACGACGTCGGGATGGTCGAAGAGCACGTTCTCGATCTCCACGCAGTACACGTTCTCGCCGGCGCGGATGATCATGTCCTTGGCCCGGTCGACGAGGAACAAGAACCCGTCGGGATCGAGGTAACCGATGTCGCCGGAATGGAACCAGCCGTCAGTGAACGCGGCCGTGTTGGCATCGGGTCGGCGCCAGTACCCGTGCGCCATCACCGTCGGGCCCTTCAACCAGATCTCGCCGCGTTCGCCGGGCGGAGCATCGTGACCCTGGTCGTCGACGACCCGCAGCTCGACCGTGGGCGCGGCGCGTCCGACCGATCCGGGATGCGCGAAGTAGTCGTCGCCGCCGTGCGCGGTCGCGACCGACGCGGTCTCGGTGAGCCCGTACGCGGTCGTGAGTGTCTTGCGCATGTGCGGGAACACCTGTTCGATCCGCTCGACCAGCTCCGGCGGTGCCGGCGCACCGCCGTACGACGCGCGCTTCACGCTCGTCAGGTCGTAGTTCCCCAGGTTCGGCGACTCGAGGATCCGCCACATGATCGTGGGGACCCCACCAATCGACGTGACGTGTTCCCGCTCGATCGTCTGCATCGCGATATCGGGATCGAAACGACCGACCGGCATCAGCACGACCTTGGCGCCCGTCGCGTACGCAAGCGTCATCGTCGAGAGGCAGCCGGTGACGTGGAAGAGCGGCACGACGAGAAGGTTCGCGGTCTGCAGACCGGCCTGGGCCTCGGGCGGCGGCGTGCCCCGCATCGCCTGGGACACACCCATCACGATGATGTTCTGGACGTTGGCGATCGCCTGGCGGTGCGACACGGTCGCGCCCTTGGGTTTCCCTGTGGTGCCCGACGTGTAAAGGATCGCGAGGATGTCGTCCTCGTCGATCGGCGAGTCGGGCATGCCCGGGTCGTCCGAGGCTTCGACGAGCTCGGCGAAGGGACGAACCGGGCTCTCCGCGGGACCGTCGATGACGAAGACGTGCTCCAATGCCGGGAGGTTCGAAAGGCGGTCGCGCACGATCGCCAGCCGGCGGGCGTCGGCGATGAGCACCTTCGCGCCCGAATCGTCGAGGCCGAACTCGAGCTCCTCGGCCTTCCACCACGCGTTGAGCGGTACGAGCGTGGCGCCGAGAATCGCGCACGCCCACCAGGTGACGACCCACTCGGGGACGTTCGCCGAGACGAGTGCGATCCGATCGCCCCGCTCGACCCCGAGGTGAGCGAGCGAGCCCGCGAGTTTGCGGGCGAGCAGGTCGTGCTCGCCGTAGGTGAGGCGCCGATCGGCTTGCACGAGCCAGGCGACGTCGGCGCGGGCCGGATTCTGCGCCATCAGCTCGCGCAGCGACTTCATACGCGACTTGTACACCTGCATCGGATGACCGACGACATCTTCGACGACGATCTCGAACGGACCGCCGGCGCCGGTCAGCTGGACGATCGGATCCACTGGCGGATCCACTGGCGGATCCACTGGCGGATCCACTGGCGGATCATCCTGGGGATCGACCGCGGTCATGCGTACTCCTCTTGCACCACGTCGAACGCGAGCAGGTCGCTGCCGGTGCTCACCGGACCCTGTTGGGTGTGCTGAGCGTGGCCCTGACCGAAGGCCTGGCTGTTGAGCCAGCGATCGAAGTCCTCGGTCGAGCGCCAGCGCGTGTACACGTAGAACACGTCCTTACCGTCGGTCGGACGGAGAAGCTCGAATGCTTCGAAGCCCTCCATCTTCGACACCTCGCCGGCACGATTGGCGAACCGTTCCGCCAGCTGGTCGGCGCGTTCGGGTGGGACAGTGATGGCGTTGATGCGAACTACAGACATGTCCGCATTCTCGCGGCCGCGCGACGCGATCGCCTAGTCGGGGACCCGACCGTCAGCGGGGTTCCCTCCACATCGCCCACACGACTGGGCCGCGCGGCACCTGGATCTCGGCGGTGACCTCGAAGCCGTGACGGGCATAGAACGGGATGTTCCGCTCCTTCGACGACTCCAGGTAGACGCGCTCACCGTGGCGATCGCAGCGGTCGAGCACCGGCGCCATCACCTCAGCCCCCGCGCCCCGCCCCTGCCACTGCGGATCGGTCCCGAGCATCTGCAGGTACCAGTGCCGGTCGGTCGGATGGTGCGTCGCGAAGTAGAGGAGTCCCCGCGCACATCTCACGATCCTCGGACCGACCAGACGCGTGGTGGTGAGCCCGACCCGGGCGTCGGTCGCCCCTCCCAACGGAAACGTGCCCGGCGGGTTCCAGATCGCGACGCTGCGAGTGCCATCGGTCGTGTACACCGAGCCCAAGGGGAACGACGCCCGGAGCAGCGAGGCGAAGAAGGCCGGCATTCGCCGGGTGCGTCTGTTGGAATGCGGAAACAACCACGATGTGAGCGGGTCGTCGCCGAACGCGCGAGCCATCGTGTGCGCCATCGCGTCGATCTCTTCGACGCGCGCGAGCCGGACGCCGTGCGCTTCCGCCACCGGGGAGCTACTCCCCCGGCTGTTGACGCAAGAACAGCTCGATCTCGGAGACGAGGTCGTCGGGGGAAG
>JBEPUZ010000283.1:0-4947 GCA_041691275.1 Actinomycetota bacterium
CCGTAACTCGGTGCCCGAGTGCTGGGTCGGCTTGGTCTTTTGCTCCCCCGACGGCCCGATGTACGGCACGAGGGTGACGTGCACGTAGAAGACGTTCTCGCGTCCGACGTCCTTTCGGAACTGCCGGATCGCCTCGAGGAACGGCAGGATCTCGATGTCGCCGACCGTGCCGCCGACCTCGGTGATCACGACGTCGACGTCGTCGTTGGCGAGCGCGAGGATCCGCTGCTTGATCTCGTTCGTGATGTGCGGGATTACCTGGACGGTCTCGCCCAGGTACTCGCCCCGGCGCTCCTTGGCGAGCACCGACTGGTAGATCGAGCCCGTGGTCGCGTTGGAGCGGCGCGTGAGCGGGATGTCGACGAACCGCTCGTAATGGCCGAGGTCGAGGTCGGTCTCGCCCTTGTCGTCGGTGACAAATACCTCTCCGTGCTGAAAGGGGTTCATCGTGCCGGGATCGACGTTGATGTACGGGTCGAGCTTCTGCATCGTGACCTTGAGGCCCCGACTCTTCAGCAGCCGCCCGAGGGACGACGCGGTCAGCCCCTTCCCGAGGCTGGATGCAACACCACCGGTCACGAAGACGTGCTTTGCCAACGCACATGCCCCTTCGGAAGACGCCCGACACCGCCACGGCGACGGTAGCACCCGCCTGTGCCATTTACGGTGATCAGAATTCGGCGACGGGGCTTCACGCTCCGCGACCGAAGCGGTCGAGGGTGCGCAGCACGGTGACCCTGTCGATCACGCGACTGAACGACACGAATTCGCTGGTGAGGGTGAACGCGAAGAGCACGACGAGCACGATGGACCGGGTCGCGACCGAGCATTCGAGCACGACCGCGAGCCCGAGGACCGCGCCGATCACATTCGAGCCCGCGTCGCCGATCATCAGCCGTTCCCGCAGGTCGGCGCCGAAGAGTCCCGCGAACGCGCCCAGCACGGGCGCAATCGCGACACCGACGGTGTCGGTTCCCGCGAGCAGCGCGATAGGTATCCAGGCGACGAGCCCGACCTTGATCGCGCGCCCAGGAGCGCGATCGAACAGGTTCGACAGGTTCGCGGCCAGCGCGACCAACAACGAATCCGCGATCACGCGCGCACCCGACACGCCCGCGTGCGACCCGACCGGACTGGCCCGGACCAGGACCACCGCGAGTGCGCATCCCCCGACGATCTTCACGGTCCCCGTCGTCACGCGGCCGCGCGCGAGCGCGCCGAGGTGACCGCGGAATCCCGAATCCGACTGCGTGCCGAAGACGTCGTCGAACAGGCCGAGGAATCCGAACCCGATGCATGCCGCCAAAACGAGCAGGCGGGCCGAGCTCGTCGGTGCGTCACCGACGCCGAACGCGCTCAGCACCGACCGCCCGGCCTCGACCAACACGACCGCGAAGACCGCGAGCACACCGGTGCCGTTCGTGATCATCCGGCCTCGGTGATTCGGCCGGTCGAGCACGGGAACCTGCATCAGCTCGTGCCCGGCCACCACCAGCAACCGCACGGCGAGCAGCCCCACGACGAAGCCGAGAATGACGCTCACGACGGGATCGGCGGCAGGACTTCGCCGGCGCCCTCGCCGTAGCCGTAGTGGCCGACAATGCCGTCGGCGACCTGCTCCAACGAGATCACCGCGGTGACCGTGCCCTGCAGTAGCTCCGCGTCGTCCAGGGTCGTCACCTGCTTGGCCAGCGACGGGATGCTGAGTACCGGCACGAGCGCCGCACCCCGCTTCGGTACGGTCTTCGGGTCGCCCGTCGCCTTGTCGTCGTAGACCTCGGCGACGACGGTCGGGACCTTGGCCACGACGAAGGGCGTCACCAGGTCGACCATGGTGTCGGTCCCGACCAGGTCGCTGTCGGGTCCGGTCAAGAACAGCACGCGCGCCGGATGCTCGGGGAACGCTGTGAGCGCCGCCTTCTTGCCCTCGGTGAAGTCGAGGAAGCCGGCCGACCGCAATGGTTCGACGATGTCGACGCGCGCACGCGCGCCGGCGGGTTGAGGCTCGGCGAGCCGGGCGACGAGCTGGCGCATCGCGGCGACGCGTGCGACCCCCGCCGTGCCCGTAACTCGGGCCGCGGCGTGTAACGCGGTGAGGTCCTTCACCGAGTCGAGCTTCCATTTGTCGTCGAGCCACAACACACCGGGAACGTCGGCGCCCGCGGCGCGCACCTGCGCCAGCACCGCGTTCACCGCGCCGGTGTCGATCCCCTTCTCCGCGATGATCGCGATCGGCGCCGAGATCAGTCGTTGTTGCACCGTGTACGCCGCCGACTTCTTCAAGAAGTCGTTGAGCTTCGCCAGCTGGTCCTGCAACGCGCTGTTGGCGCTTTTGATCTGGCTCGACTCGTGGGAGACGCTGCTGATCTCGCGGTCGAGGCGGTCGACGATGACCTGGTCGACCACTGTCGAGCCGACGAGGATGCCGAGGCCCAGCGCGAGGAAGACGGCGATGAGCGACACGAGGTGGAAGCGGAAGTTGATCATCGTCAGAACCAGCCGCGCACTCGCGACCACGAGTCGTCGAACATCAAGCGGAAACCGTCGAGGAATACGCGCAGCGAGTGAGAGGCGTAGACCATCGCGACCATCGCCGCAACCGCAGACACCACGAGCAGGAGCATGTCGCGCCGGCGGATCCGGCCCTTATACAGACGACTCACACCCTTGGCGTCGACGAGGGTCGGGCCGAGCCGGAGGCGGGTCAGGAAGGTCGACGCCATACCGCGGCGCCCCTTGTCGAGGAACTCGACCATCGACGCGTGCGTCCCGACCGCGACGATCAGCTCCGCGCCCGCCTCGAACGCGAGGAGGAGCGCGGCGTCCTCGCTGGTGCCTTCGGCGACGAAGCGCTGGAACGGCACGCCGGCGGCTTCCAGGCGTTCGATCCCGGGCGCGCGCCCGTCGGGGTGCACGTGGTGCACGAGCTCAGCCCCGCAGTGCAACGCGACCGGCGACAACGAGTCGAAGTCGCCGATGATGATGTCGGGCGTGCGGCCCGACTCGATCAGAGCGTCGGCGCCGCCGTCGACCGCGATCAACACAGGTCGGTACTCGCGGATGTACGCGCGCAGGGCCCGCAGGTCGCTCTCGTAGTCGAGACCGCGCACGACCACGAGCGCCTGGCGGTCGCGGATCTTCGTCGAGAGCGGTGGGAGCTCGAGTGGCTCGAACGTCTGCTCCGCTTCCTTGTCGATGTACTCGAGCGTGTTGCGCGCGAACGAACGCAACTCGGTCCCGATGCACTGGCGAGCGTCCTCCATGCGCTGCTCGATCTCACCGGCCGTGAGCAACTGTCCCGCCGCGAGCTTCTCGCCCGCCCGCCACAGCGCGCCGTCGTGCAGCTCGACGGTCTCCCCGTCGTGCACCGCCTCCATCACGCCGCGCCCGACGGCGTCGAGCAACGGGACGCGGGCCGCGACCACCCGCTGCGGGCCGCCGTTCGGATAGCGGCCCGAGATCGACTCGTCCGCGTTGACGATCGCGCTGACGCCCGCCGAGAGCAGGCTCTCGGCGGCGATGCGATCGAGGTCGCGATGGTCGATGATCGCGATGTCGCCCCGCCCGACCCGGGTCGCAAGATCCTTCGTGCGGTATCCGACGCGCGCGACGCCTACCACGTGCGGGTGGGACCCGCGGCGTGATCGCCGCCGTACTCTCACGGCGTCCCTGCTCGGGCTTCCGTTCGCAGCTCGCCCGAACGATCGACGAGCTCCCGGGCGTGACTCCGAGCGTGCGCCGATCCGCCGACGCCCGCGAGCATGCGCGAGATCTCGTTGACGCGCGCGTCGTCGAGCAGCAACGTCGCCCCCGCGACGGTGCGACCGTCGACCTCGTCCTTGGCCACGAGCACGTGGGAGTCCGCAAACGCCGCGACCTGGGGAAGGTGCGTGACGCAGAGCACCTGATGCTGCCCGCCGAGCGTCGCGAGGGCGCGGCCCACGGCAGCGCCCGCCTCGCCGCCGATGCCGGCGTCGACCTCGTCGAACACCAGCGTCGGCGGAGCCTCCGAGAGCACCAGTCGCAGTGCGAGCATCGTGCGCGAGAGCTCGCCGCCCGATGCGGCTTTGGCCAGGGGACGCGCCGGTTCTCCCGGGTTCGGGGCGAGCAGGAACGTGACGTCGTCACCGCCGTCGTCACCGATGTCGGCGGCCGCTTCAATGTCGATGCTGAAGGTGGCCGCCGGCAGTGCGAGCTCGCGAAGGTGTTCGGTGACGGCGGCAGCCAGACGCGGCGCCGCGCCGCGGCGAGCCTTGGTCAGGGCGCGCGCGGCCCGCTCGACCTCCTCCTGCGCGGCGCGGATCCCCGCGTCGAGCTCGGCCGCGCGGGCGTCGTGCTGCTCCAACTCCTCGAGCCGGGTCCGGGTCAGCGTCGCGTACTCGACGACGTCGGCCAGCGTCGGTCCGTACTTGCGCTTCAACTCGGCCAACGCCGCGCGACGCGTCTGTACCTCTTGCAGTCGCTGCGGGTCCGCGACGATCGATTCCGCCGTCGTCCGCACGTCGTGCGCGGCTTCCTGCATGTCTGCTTGGAGCAGGCGCAGGCGCTGCGCGAGCGCGGCGAAGGGCTCGCGGCCGTCGAGCGCGGCAACGGCGATCCCCACGGCGTCCTCGCCCGCGCCTTCGAGGGCGTCGTACGCGCTCGAAAGGGCCTCCCGGTGCCCTTCGGCATCGGCGAGCAGCTCCGCTTCTTGCAGGAGGCGGGTGTCCTCGCCGCCATCGGGAATCCCGGCCGCGTCGATCTCCACCACCTGATAGCGCAGGAGGTCGATCTCCCGGGCCCGGGCCCGCTCGTCGCCACCGAGCCCGGCGAGCTCGGCCGCGAGATCGCGCGCGGTGACCCGCGCCGCTCGTACCGACGTGAGCGCATTCTGCGCCTTCGCGCCCGCGAACCGGTCGAGCAGCCCGCGGTGCTCCGCCGGCGCCAGCAGCGACTGGTGCGCGTGCT
>JBEPUZ010000284.1:0-4926 GCA_041691275.1 Actinomycetota bacterium
GCGGAGACGAGCCAGTTCGAGAACCACGTGCGCGCCGTCGTCGACCTGCCGTTGGGTTCCACTGCGGCACGCGGCCCGAGCGCGATGGTCAACTGCATCGGCGTCATGCCGGATCCCGATCAACTCCTGCGAATTCCGGGCGCCCACCTGCACGACTACGGCAAGAGTCCTCGGCCCGGACGCAAGCTCGGGCACGTCACCGTGACCGCGCCCGACCCCGACGAGTTGGAGAACCGGCTGACGCGAGCGCGCGAGCTATGCGATCGCGCCGGTCTCGCGTAGCTTCGCCACCTCGGCTTCGCCGAGGCCCCAGTCCGACAACGCTTCGTCGGTGTGCTGACCCGGCCACGGTGCCGACCGCTGCACTTCACCCTCGGTCCGTGAGAACCGCGGCGCGGGCGCCGGCTGCGGAACGCCGTCGCGTTCGATGATCGTGTTGCGGGCCTTGATGTGCGCGTCATTGACCGCTTCGCTCATCGTGAGCACGGGCGCGTAACACGCGTCGGTGCCGAGCAACAGCTCGTCCCACTCTGCCCGCGTCTTGGTGAGGAACAGATCAGTGAAGCGCGTGCGCAGCGTGTCCCAACCGTTCGGGTCCATCTGCGCGGGCAGCGCCTCCGCGTCGAGGCCGGTGCGAGCGAGCAGCTCCGCGTAGAACTGCGGTTCGAGGGAGCCGAGCGAGACGAACTTGGCGTCCTTGGTGACGTAGGTGTCGTAGAACGGCGCACCGGTGTCGAGCACGTTGGTCCCGTGCTCCTCTTTCCATGCGCCGATCTGCTTCAGTCCCCAGATCATCGACATGAGGCTGGCGGTGCCGTCGACCATGGCGACGTCGATCACCTGACCCTTGCCCGACACCTTCGCTTCGAGGATGCCGCAGACGAGACCGAAGGCCATGAACATGCCGCCGCCGCCGAAGTCGCCGACGAGGTTGATGGGCGGGGTGGGCTTGCTTTCGGCCCGGCCGAAGTGCGCGAGGGCACCGGCGAGCGCGATGTAGTTGATGTCATGGCCGGCGGCCTGCGCCATCGGACCTTCCTGACCCCAGCCGGTCATGCGCCCGTAGACGAGCTTCGGGTTGCGGCCGAGGCAGTCGTCGGGGCCGAGGCCGAGCCGCTCGGTCACGCCTGGTCGGTAGCCCTCGAACAGCGCGTCCGCGCTCTCGACGAGCTTCAGCACGAGCTCGCGTCCCTCGGGATTCTTCAGATCGACACCGATCGAGCGCCGGCCGCGGTAGAGCGGCTCCACGTTCACCTTGTCGAACAGCGCGGGGTTGACCTGCGCGGCGCGGTCGACGCGGATGATGTCGGCGCCCATATCCGACAACAACATTCCTGCGAACGGGCCGGGCCCGATCCCGGCGAGCTCGACAATTTTGACTCCTGCAAGCGGTCCCATGGCGTGCAAGCTACGCGCGGCCACCCGGCGACCGCATACCGGAGTTCGGATGCCGCCCGATCGCGTGCTTCGATCGCAAGGGTCAGTAGTTGAGCTTCAGTCCGGGCCGCGGCCAGGGAATCGAGATCAGCCGACCCGTCCCCGAGAGCGTGACGTAGGCGGTCCGCAGATCGGGTCCGCCCCAGCACACGTTCGTCGTCATCGGGTCGCCGACCATTACTTGATCGAGAACGTCGCCGCCCGGCGAGATGACGGTGAGCGCTCCGGTCACGAGCGTTGCGACGACGATGTTGCCATCGGCGTCGACACCCAGCGAGTCGAACAGCTGCATGCCTGGGAGACCGCACAGCATCGCTCCGGCCGCGCCCACTGCGTTGCGCTCGACCTCGCCCGGGCCGGTCACGTTCCACGCGTACACCCGACCGGTGTGGGTCTCGGCCGCGTACAGACGCGAGCCGTCCGGCGACAACCCAATGCCGTTCGGTGACTCACTCGGGAACACGACCTCGCGGATCGACGAGCCGTCGGGTTGCGCGTAGAGGATCGCGCCCACGTGCTGCACGCGACCCTGGCGGCGACCGTGCTCGGTGAACCACATCCCGCCGTGCGCGTCGAACACGATGTCGTTCGGGCCGATGAGCGGATTGCCGTCACATTCGGTGTAGAGCACGTCGACCCGGCCGGTGTCGAGATCGATGCGCTCGATCCGACCGCCACTGTGGTCGGCCGGGAGATCGGTGTCGGGGATCGTGAGCCCGATCATCTCGCTGAAATTCCAGCCGCCGCTGTTGCAGACGTACAGCGCCCCGTCGGGACCGATGGCCGCGCCGTTCGGCGATCCGCCCGGCGCCGCGACCTGGCTCTTGGTGCCGTCGGGGTGCACGCGGGTGACGCAGCCGCCCTTCAGCTCGACCACGATCACGCTGCCGTCGGGCATCGCGACAGGACCTTCCGGGAACTGCAGCCCCGACGTGATCTCGGTGATCTCCGGTTGCGTCATGTCCGCTCCCTCGCTCGCCCGCACCGGAGCTGAGCACTCCGCCGCACTTCGGGTCAAGATACGTGCGGATGCGCGCAGCGTCGGATCGGACGCATCGAACGCACGCGGCGAAGCGAAGGAGCCATGATTGTCCACATGCGCATTCGGATGGAGCCCCAAGACGAGTACATGCACGCGCTGGAGGAAGCGTCGAACTTCAACGAGTCGATGTACTTCAACGTGTACGACCCGAGGGCGCGCGTCGGCGGCTTCCTCCGGCTCGGCAATCGCGCCAATGAGGGCTACGCCGAGCTCACGACGTGCCTCTACCTTCCCGACGGCCGCGTCGCGTTCACGTACAACCGGCCCAAGATCTCGCACAACGACGCGTTCGACGCGGGCGGGACAAGGTTCGAGGTCGTCAAGCCGTTCGAAGAGCTGCGCACGACCTACGACGGCAAGCTCGCGCTGTTGACCGAACCGTTGCAGATGGCGAATCCGCGCCAGGCGTTCACCGAGAACCCGTGGGTCGAGGCGCACGTGGAGCTGACGCATCGCGGCGTCTCCCCGATGTACGGCGGCGAGCCGGTGAACGACGACGGCTCACCCCTCACCGAAGACCATTCCGGCGGCTTCGCCCGGGGTCACTACGAACAGCACATGGAGGTCGAAGGCACGATCCGCGTCGGCGACGAGGAATGGCCGGTGCGCGGCTTCGGTCTGCGTGATCACTCGTGGGGTCCGCGCTTCTGGCAGGCGCCGTGGTGGTACCGCTGGCTGACCGCGAACTTCGGTCGCGAGTTCGGGTTCGTCGTGTCGATCATCGCGTCGCGTGACGGCAAGCGTCGTTACGGCGGCATCGTGTTGCGCAACGGCGTGTACGAACACATCCACCATGCGACGATCGAGACCGTCTGGACGGGCGCCGACGAGTATCACGCCGAGGTCAGGGCGACGGCTACGACCGAGGCCGACACCTACGAGATCACGGGCAAGGTCCTGAACCTCATCCCACTGCGCAACCGCCGGGAGACGCCGGAGGGCGAGCAACTCGTGACCCGCATCTCCGAGGGCATGACCGAGTGGTCATGCAACGGGATGACCGGCTACGGCCTCTCCGAGTACCTCGACCAGATCATCGACGAGCGCCCCGTCGGCGCCGCCGAAGAGTCGCGCTAGAGAGCGCCGACGCCTAGAGCAAAAGCGTGCGGCGGGCGCCGGTGGTGACACCGGCCTGCTCGCGGTACTCGACCAGTTGCGCCACCGAGACCAACGCGATCCGGTGCTCTTGCGCGAACAGCTCAAGGTACGGGAAACGCGCGGGCGACCCGTCGTCGTGGAGCACCTCGCAGATCACCGCGACCGGAGCGCAGCCGGCGAGCCGGGCAAGATCGACGGCCGCCTCCGTGTGACCGCGGCGTTCGAGCACACCGCCTTCGCGTGCAGTCAACGGGAACACGTGACCCGGGCGCACGAAGTGTTCAGGACGCGATGCGGGATCGAGAATCTTGCGCACCGTGAGCGCACGGTCGAACGCACCGATGCCGCTGCCCGCGTCTCGGTGGTCGATCGTCACGGTGAAGGCCGTGTCGCAGCCGGCGACGTCGGGCGCGACCATCGGCCCGATCTCGAGCTCACGCAGACGCGACTCGCTGCACGGCATGCACACGAGCCCGCGGGCCCAGCGCATCATGAAGTTGACGGCTTCGGGAGTGACCCACTCGGCCGCGAGCGTCAGGTCGCCCTCGTTCTCACGGTCTTCGTCGTCGACCACGAGCACCATCTCGCCGCGGCGGATGCGCCGGAGCGCGTCGTCGATGGAGGTAAGGGGCACAGCACCGTCCTTCAGTTGATGAGCTCGGGGGTCGGCAGCGCGCAGAGTTCCACGCGGCCGGGGATGGTTGCGATCATGCGACAACCGTGCGGCTCGTTGCGAGTCACGCGGATGTCGCCACCGTGCAGTTCCACGATCCAACGCGCGATCGCGAGGCCGAGACCGGCGCCGCCATCGCTCGACGAGCGGGCGGAGTCAGCCCGGTAGAAACGCTCGAAGACCCGGGTCGCCTCGCCGTCCGGGATGCCAGGGCCTTCGTCGGAGACCTCCAGCCGGGCGCCGCCGTCGGGCGCGGCGACCGCCCTCACCAACACGGTGCCCTTGGGCGGCGAGTGCCGCACGGCGTTCTCGACGAAGTTGGCCACGACCTGGTGCAGGCGTTCCGCGTCGGCTTCGAGCCGGAAGTCTCGGGGGACGGTCTCGATCTCGAAGTGCACGTCGGTGCTCTGCAGCTGCGATTCTCGGATGGCGTGCTCGATCATCGGGCGGATCTCGAACGAGTTGCGATCGAGGGGCAGGGTGCCCGACTCGAGCCGGGAGAGGTCGAGGAGCTGCTGCACCAGCCGGCCCAGCCGCTCGACCTGGGCGAGCATCGTGCGCAACGTCTCGGGATCGGCGGTCCCGACCCCGTCGACGAGATTCTCGAGCACGGCCTGGAGCGCGGTGATCGGCGTGCGCAGCTCGTGGCTCACGTTGGCGACGAGGTCGCGGCGCA
>JBEPUZ010000285.1:0-4875 GCA_041691275.1 Actinomycetota bacterium
CGTAGCGAACATACGTTCGATAATAGCCGAGAAACCCCTGGTACGCAACGAGAAAAAGAGGGTTATCAGTACTGGTCGATACGTCCAGCCGGTAGGGGAGGACATCACCCCGACGTTGTCCCAGCGGTGCCAGGCGCGTGAGAAGGCCTCGTCGGTCGCCTCGGACGCGACATCTCGATCACCGCAGACGGCGAGCATCGTGGTGGAAAGGCGGGCGTACGTCTCGCGATACCAGGTCTCGAAGGACCGATTCATCGACATGCCCACACCCATATCAACGCACGAGAGCCGCGGAGTGCTGGGTCACGAGGGCAGGTTTCTGCACGAAGCGTCCTGGACCAAAGCCAACCGTGCCGTAGGCGTCGTGTGTACGCCGGGTGTCCTAGCTTCTGGGTATGGCACGGTGGCTGCTGAAGTCGGAACCCGATGTGTTCTCGTACGACGATCTGGTGCGCGCCGGTCGCGAGGGTTGGGACGGGATCCGCAGCTATCAGGCGCGCAATTATCTGCGCGAGATGCAGCGCGGCGACAAGGCGATCTTCTACCACTCGAATGCGAAGCCGCCCGGTGTCGCCGGCGTCTGCAAGATCGTGAAGACTGCCGAACCGGATCCGACGCAGTTCGACCCGAGTACCAAGTACTACGACCCCGCGAGCAAGCCCGAGGATCCGCGTTGGGACTGGGTGACCGTTGCTCCGGTGCGGGCGTTGCGGTTCGTCTCGCTCGACGAGCTGCGCGCGGTTCCGGAGCTCGCCGAGTGTCGGTTGCTTGCGAAGGGTAACCGTCTCTCGGTGCTCCCGCTTCGCGACGAGGAGTTCGACGCCATCGTCCGCGTCGCCGGGCGCCGTCGCTGAGCTCAGAGCGGCTCAGCCGGGTCTGAACGGTGTTGCGGAGTCGACGCCGCCCCGCTCCTTCCCAGCTGGGCGTTCAGCACTGCGCCGAGCAACACGACGTAGACGCCGAGGTACGTGCCGACCATGCCGATCACAGTGCCGGCCAGGGTTCCGTACACCGCGGTGTACCGCGTCGAGATCCGCAGGTATACGACGAAGGCGCCGACGACGGCGCCCAGGCAGATGCTTGCCGCGACCGCTCCGGGCCACTGGCTCCGGAGCACCGCGCGACGGCCGACCGAATAGCGGTAGAGCGTCGCGATGACGGCGGCGACGGTGCACACGAGGATGGGCGCGGCCACGGCGATGGTGACCACGCCGGGGAGATAGTCGACGACGATCGCGGCGACGGTCGAGATCAGCGCGACGGATCCGAGTCCGAAGACGACCGCGACGGTGCCGATCAGTGCGCGCACCCGGGCGCGGGCGTATTCCTCCGGTGCGAAGCCGTAGGCAGCCCGGATCGCGCGCTCGAGGTTGTAGATACCGGCCGACGCGCTCCAGAGCGCAAGCACGAGGGACACGATCACGCCTGCGGTCAGGCCCGCGTGATCGGAAGTGGCGACCTTCTGGAGCTGTTGGGCGAGCGTTGCCCCTACAGACTCGGGACCGCTGGCACCGAGAGTCGCGACGTTTCTCGCAACGGTCTGCGGACTCACGACGAGCCCGTACAGACTCACCGCCGCGATCGCGGTCGGCAGCACGGCGATGACGAGCCAGAACGCGGCTCCCGATGCGGCTAATCCGACCTGTTCGGCAGTCTGCTCGCGGATCACGCCCCGCAGGATTGCGACGAGGCGCGCGTGACGCGGCTCACGGACAGCGGGCGCTCGAGCGGTCACACGTGTTTCTTACCCGGAATCGCGGCGGGAGGGACGCAACGAGCTCCGCCGGCCGGTTAGGCGCGGGGTTGGTGCTTAACCTCGTTCGGTGCGGCCGCGTCCTCTGACCGAAGTGGCCGGCGCCGGACCGCCATCGGGCCGGCGCGTATGGCTCGATGCCTTGCTCGTCGGGGCGCTCGCGCTCGGTGTGGCCGCCGTCCATCCGCTCGGATACATCGAGCGCCACCCCTATTGGCGCGACGAATCGTGGGTCGCGGTGCTGTCGAAGGCACCGCTGCACCAGTGGGTGTCGCTGTCGTCGAGCACGCCGCTCGGATGGCTGCTGGCGCTGAGATGGGAGCTGGTCGGTCGGGACGGCCTCCGCGTCGTCCCTCTGGTGTTCGCAGCCGGAGCCGTCGTCATGGCGTATGTGTTCGGGCGCGGGATCCCGTGGCGGAACGCGACTTCGGCGAGATGCGCAGCGGTGATCGCGGGCCTGGTGGTGTTGCTGTCTCCGATCTCTCTCCTGCGCAACGATCTCAAGCAGTACACGAGCGAGCGTTCTTCGCGCTCGTCGTCGTCGAGCTGGCGTGCCGGTTCGAGGCGAGCGCGACCCGGCGCCGGCTCGTGGCCCTCGCCGTGGGATCCGCGGTCGCGATGGTGTTCAGCAACGCCGCGATCGGCGTCGTGCTGGGTCCGTATCTCGCCGTCGTCGTCTTCGGCCACGACAACCGGGCCCTCCACGACTACTGGCGGCCGTACTACCTCTCGCACGGGCTGAACTCGCTCGCGCAGGCTTGGCAGCGATTCGAACAACTCCGATTCGCGCTCGCCATGCCCGCGTTGGTCTTCGTTGCGATGATCATCGCAGGCGTGGTCGTTCTCGCTCGGTCCGGTCGGCCGTCGACGTCCCTCATCGTCCCGATCCTCTGGATCGAGATGTTCGCCGCCGGCGTCGGCGGTCGCTATCCATTCCTCGATCGGCGCACGTCGCATTTCCTGCTCGTCGTGTCGCTCGTCGTCGGTGCGATCGGGGTCGCCGGAATCGTCGTTGCGGTGACGGCCCGGTCGCGGCTGTTTGCGGCGGCGCTCGTCGCGGCGTTGGCCGTCGGCTTCGGGTACGGCGTGCAGCCATACGTGCGCATCCACCCGATCACGGACGAGGACGTCCGCAGTCAGGTCCTCTACGCGGCGCGCCATTACGAACGAGGTGACGTCGTCGTGGTCAGCTATCAGAGCGACTGGGGCTTCACCTACTACTGGCCCGGAGCTGATCGTCGATACTTCGCCGACCATTCCGGGCGGAGCTCGAACGGGTTCTTCGTCCGCCTCGTCGACGGGCCCGTGACCGTGTACGCCGACGGCAGCTCCAGCCGCGACACGACCACCGCCATGCGCGACGGGTTGGCCCGTGCACGCTCGGCGGAAGCGTCCGGGCGGATCTGGATTGTCCGTACCTACGTCAACGATGCAGAACGACGAGCGTGGGCGAACACCTTCTCGACGTTGAAGCTGACGCCGACGGTCCTCTCGGTCGGCGTGGAACCGCTGCTCCTCGTGTCGAGGCCCCGCTGAACCCCGAAGTTCGGTCGTCAGCCGCCCGTGTTCGGCCTCGGGAGCGTCACGATCGCGGCGAGTCCGCCGCCCTCGCGTGCGTCGAGCCGGACATCGCCTCCCGAAGCCTCGGCCAGTTGGCGGACGATCGCGAGGCCGAGCCCGGTTCCGCCCGGGTAGGCGTTGGGTGCTCGCCAGAAGCGGTCGAAGGCGCGTGACCGGGAATCGGCGTCCAGTCCCGGACCTCGGTCGAGCACGCTCATCTCGATGTCCGAGCCTTGCCTCCGGACGACCACGGTGATCGTCGTGTCCGGCGGCGCGACGCTGAGGGCGTTGTCGATCAGGTTGTCGAGCATCTGCTCGGGCGCGCTCGGCAGAGTCTGCGCGAATTCGGTTGCGGGTGCATCGAGATCGATGCGTACATCGTGCTCGGCGGCAACGTCGTCCCAACCGATGACTCGATCGCGGGCGACGGCCGCGATGTCGACCGGCTCGACGTGCTCACGTCGAGCCGCGTCGCTCGCGAGCACGAGGAGACCGTCGATGAGCCGACTCATGCGCGTCACCTCGACCGACGCAGCCCGAATCGACATCTGGTCGCGTTCGTCGGCGTCGGCTTCGAGGTTGTCGAGTCGCAGGCGAAGCGCCGTCAGCGGGGAGCGCAACTGATGCGAGGCATTCGATACGAACTGCGCCTGCGATGCGATGAGTCCACTGAGCTGGATCGCCATGCGGTTGAACGTGCTCGCGACCCGGCGCAGCTCCTGCGGCCCGTCGCGTTCGTCGAGCCGCGTCGTGAGGTCGCCCTCGCCGAGGCGGTCGGTCGCGCGTTCCAGATTGCGCAGCGGTCGGGTGATGCCGCGCGCAATCAGGCTCCCGACGATTACCACGGCGGCGAGTACCGCGAGACACAACAAACCGAGTTGCAGCCAGACGTCTCGGATGCGTTCGTCGAGGGTCGCGGTGGGATAGGCGACGCGCACCGCGCCATCGACGACCCCCCTGTCGGTCGTGGGCGCGGTTGCGTAGGCGACGACCCGATCGCTCGGCTCGAGCTCCTCGCGACCGGTGGTCTGCGTGCCTTGCAGCGCGATCTTGAAGTCCTTCGCGCCCGCGAGGTTGTCGCCGACGCGGGTCGGATCCTCCGAATCGAACGCGACAACGCCGTGGGAGTCGACGATCACGACGCCGGCACCCATGCGTTGAGCGAGCGCGTTGAGCTTGCCGACCGGAAGGACAGCATGCGCCTCGAGCGGGTCTTCGATCAACGCGCCGATCTCGCTCGCGCTCCGTTCGGATTCGAACAGCAGTCGATCGTGTTCGCGGTGTGCGAATGTGATGCCGAGCGGCGTGGCGAGGATCCCAAGGGCAAAGATCGTCAACGACACGTACGCGACGATGAGCCGGCGTGTCACTCCTGCGCATCCAGCCGGTAGCCGACCCCTCGAATCGTCGCGATGAACTTCGGTTCTCCGAGCTTCTTGCGCAGCGCCGCGATGTGCACGTCGAGGGTCTTGGTCGAACCCCACCAGTGCTCGTCCCAGACCTCTTCGATGATGCGGTCGCGGCGGACGACCGTGCCCGGCGTCTCGGCCAGTCGGGCGAGA
>JBEPUZ010000286.1:0-4848 GCA_041691275.1 Actinomycetota bacterium
TCTCCGAGAGCGGACGACGGGATTCGAACCCGCGACCCCAACCTTGGCAAGGCGAATCGCATAGTCCACCGACCAGGACGCATGTCTACTGACCTGCGGAAACACCTCTCAGCACTACTCGCCGCTTCGCCTCGCTTCGCAACGTCCCACGGCCCCAGGACGGACCCGCTGCGACCGAGCAAGAAGTGCAGAGTGACCAGGGCGCGGCGACTGGGGTGACGCGTCGCCGACGAGCCCGAACGTCGTGTCCAAGACAACTTCGTTCCTCGATCGTCGCGTCCGGACGCCTCGACCCAGCCGCAGCCGAGGCGCTCTGGTTTTGCCAAACCTTGTCGTAACGCGTCCCGAAATATGTCGGAACGGACCTTAGGGTTGGGTCGTGCCGAATGCGAGAACCGTCTCGGAGCGACGCGCGCTGGCTCTTCGCCCTTCTCGTCGGCGAGCGTCGCGCTTGGTTCGCAGGCGCCGGACGCTCATGGTGCTGGCACTGATCGGTATGGCGATCTTGCTGTTCGCGCTCCGTCCGGGCCCCTCGAATCACCTCAAAGTCTCCGTTCGCCGCGGCTCCTCCACGACCCATGGGCCGTCCTCGGGCGTCACCGTCGTGAACCTGGTGGCGGCGCGGGCCGACTGGCAGCTCCCGTGGCCCCGCTCGCGCGCGGTCGCGTTCGTTGACGGCAACGGCTTCATCCTCGCCGGCGGCCTCGACGCCGGACAGAACACGGTCTCAACCGTCATGCATTTCGACGCGAGCCGCGGAGCGTCGGTGGCCGCCGGCTCGTTGGCCGTGCCGGTTCACGATGCCGCGGGTGCCGTTCTCGCGGGGCAGCGTTATGTCTTTGGCGGCGGCGCCCAGCACGTCAGCGACGTAGTACAAGTACTTCAGCCGAGCGGTTCGTCGACGGTCGTCGGGCATCTGCCCCAACCGCGCGCAGATCTCGCGGCATTGACGATCGGCTCGATCGCCTATCTCGTCGGCGGTTACGACGGAACGAACGCGGCGCTCACCGTCCTCGCGACATCGGACGGTGTCCAGTTCCGCACTGTCGCGCAGCTACCGGTAGGCGTTCGGTATCCCGCGCTCGCCGCCCTCGGCGACAAATTGTTCGTCTTCGGCGGAGAGCTCAACGGAAGCGAATCGAGCGCCGTGCAGGAGATCGACGTACAGGCCGGGAGCGCACGCGTGATCGGCGAACTACCGAGCCCACGCGCCGAGGCGTCGGCCGTACAGATCGGCGGATCGATGTACGTCGTCGGCGGCCTCGCCGGCGGCTCCCCGTCGAGCGACGTGCTCCGCTTCGACCCGAAGACCATCCGATTCTCGTTTAACGGGCAACTCCCGGCGCCTCTTGCCGACAGCGCGGCGGTGACCGTCGGCGCGACTGCGTATCTCGTCGGAGGCGAGGCGGCCGCGATCTCGCCCGACGTGACGGTGCTCCACCAGACGACAGCTCCTGCAACCGCCGTCACCGCCGCGAACGTGCGACCGTTTGCCGGCCGGTTGTTGATCGCGGATCGTGGCAACAACCGTTTGATCGTCGTCGACGCGAACAAGCAACGCTCGTGGGTATACCCGTCCGCCGCGATGCCCCCGCCACCCGGCGGGTTCTATTTCCCCGACGACGGTTTCTTCGCCGATCACGGCCGATCCATCATCACGAATCAGGAGGAGAACCACACGATCGTGCGGATCGCTTTTCCGTCCGGCGCCCTGCAATGGAGCTACGGAACACCGAAGGTCCCCGGTTCGGCTGCGGGGTTCCTGAACCAACCCGACGATGCGTTCCTCCTGCGCGACGGCACCTACACCGTCGCCGACGCGAAGAACTGTCGGATCCTGCACATCGGTGTCGACAAGCAACCGATCTCGCAGATCGGGATCACCGGCGATTGCGTGCACGACCCGCCGCGCCGCGTCGGATACCCCAACGGCGACACCCCTCTCGCCGACGGCAACATCCTGGTGTCAGAGATCAACGGCTCGTGGATCACCGAGTACACACCCTCCGGCGCGCTCGTGTGGACGGTGCATCTGCCGATCACGTACCCCTCGGACCCACAGCAGCTCGGGCCCGATCTCTATCTGGTCTCCGACTACGCCAAACCCGGCGGCATCCTCGAGTTCACTCGCGAAGGTCGCATCGTATGGACCTACCGCCCGACGAGCGGTGCCGGGATGCTTGACCATCCGAGTCTCGCCGAACGCTTGCCCAACGGACTCATCGCCGTCAACGACGATTACCGCCACAGGGTCGCGTTCATCGATCCCGCAACCGAGACGATCGTCTGGCAATACGGCCAGATCGACCAACCCGGCACCGGACCCGATGAGCTCAATACGCCCGACGGGTTCGATCTCCTGCTGCCCGACGGTTCGACACCGACGCATCCAGAGACGGGCTGACCGGTTGGATCAGGACGCGACGGACGTGACCTGGATGCTGTTCGACTGCGAACGGTCGGCGCCTGGGCGCTTCACCGAGCTGAGACCGCCGCCATTTCCGCCGACGCCGTCGGCGGAACAGTCGCGACGGGCGATCGAATGTTGAGCCGGCCTGAGGCGGTCGCAGCTCGGCACAAACCTGCGCCACCGACACTGTTCGCGCATGGCGGCGCGCGGTTCGCGACCGCGTCGGAAGCGTGCCTCGTCCGACTGAGAGGCGCAGGTTGTCCGGTCGTTAACGCGGATCACATATCGCTCACAGCCGTCGGCCACACAGTGGAGATAGCCTGATATTCCGCCCATCCCGCCCGAGTACAACGTATGACGTATGACGTCACGTCGAGTCCCATCGCGCGTCTTACCCCGACTCCGCGCGGCGGGCGCGACTGCGCCATCGCGAACGCACGGGTTGTCGCCTGGGTCGTATGTCTCGGCGCCGCGGTCACGATCGGCCTGTGGATCCGCCACGGTGAACTCGGAAGCTCCCGGGGCCCGGGCGGGCCGGCCACCGCGCTCGGACAGATCACGGCATTGCTCGGTACCTACGCCGTGCTCGGCGAGCTGTTGCTGATGTCGCGAATCGCGTGGCTTGAACGCGCCATCGGGTTGGACCGCCTGGCAATCTGGCATCGCTGGAACGGATTCGCCGCGGTCTTGTTGCTCCTCGCGCACGTCGTGTTCACGACGCTCGGCTATGCACAGGGCGATCGTATGTCGCTGTGGTCACAGACGCGCGATTTCATCTCCCACTATCCCGACGTCCTGACGGCGTGGGTCGGCCTCGCGCTGTTCGTGGCGGTCGCCGCTACATCGGTGCGGCTCGCGCGGCGCAGGCTCCAACGACACACGTGGTACTTCGTCCACTTATACGCGTATCTCGCAGTCGCGCTGACGTTCGCGCATCAGATAGCGGTGGGTACGGACTTCAGCGGCGATCGTGCCGCTCGAGTGTGGTGGATCGGGCTGTACCTTCTCGTCATCGGCGCGATCGTGTGGTGGCGGGTGCTCGAGCCCGTGCGATTGAATGTTCGCCACGATCTCCGTGTGCATTCGGTGAAACGCGAGGCTCCTGGTGTCGTATCGATCAATATCCGCGGCCGGGACCTCGACCGGATGGGTGCGCAACCCGGACAGTTCTTCCTCTGGCGCTTCTTGACACCGACGGGATGGTGGCAGGCGCATCCTTTCTCGCTCTCGGCCGCGCCCAAGCGGAACCGCGTGCGCATCACCGTCAAGGACCTCGGCGACCAGTCCCACCGGTTGCAACGCATCCGGCCGGGCGCGCGGGTGTTTGCCGAGGGCCCGTACGGCACGTTCACCAACGAACGGCGTACGCGGCGCCGCGTACTGCTGATCGCCGGTGGTATCGGGATCACCCCTCTACGCGCGATGCTCGACGACTTGGGGCCGGACGACGACGTCGTATTGTTGTACCGGGTGGCGAAGCCCGAAGATGCCGTGTTCGAAAAAGAGCTGCGGGACTTCGCGGCCGCGCCCAACCGGCGCATACACCTGATCCCCGGTACCCAGATCGGCGACGACCAGACGGATCTGCTGGGGATCCCCTTTTTGCAGCGGAGCGTGCCCGACCTCGCGACGCGCGATTGTTTCTTGTGCGGGCCGCCCGCGTTCTTCGACGCGGTCTCGCGGCGGCTCCGAGTGCTCGGTGTTCCCCGCCGCCAGGTCCACTACGAGCGCTTCGAGCTGTAGTGCATACGAAGATGGATTCGACATGAACCGAGCAGTTCCCGCCGCAATCGCGACACTGATCGGCCTCGTCGCGCTCGTGAGCTTCAGGTCGTCTCCGGGGCTGCCCAAGTCGGTGTCCCCCCTGCCCACGAAGGGTTCGGGTGCAGTTGCCGCGGGCCCGCCCGCCCGTCCTTCCACCGCCTCGACGCCGCCGCCGACGACCCGGCCCAGCACGGCAACCGGTCCCGGCGCGACGCGGTCGACGAATCCGCCAGCGACGACGAGCGGGGCGGCCCGCACGATCGACGGCGACCCGATCGACAATCCCTACGGCACTGTGCAAGTCGAGATCGCAGTCCAGGGAAACCACATCACCAACGTGGCTGCGCTGCAGCTGCCGCAGGACCGCCAGTACTCGGCCGAGCTCAGCCAAGCGGCCGGACCGATCCTCGCCCAAGAGTCGCTGCAGGCACAGAGCGCACAGATCGACATCGTAAGCGGTGCCACCTACACGAGCCAGGGCTACGCACAATCGTTGCAGAGCGCGCTCGACAAGGCCTAAGACCGGGCCCCGCGAAGACGCGTGCAGGCTCGCGTCATGAAGATCGTCGCGTTTGCGGCTTCGACAGGTCCGTTGCTCGCACCGGTTTCGTGGTGGCGAGGATCTGTTCTCGCCAGCGTCGCAACATCTTCGCGAGCCGGCGGAGTTCGATGCC
>JBEPUZ010000287.1:0-4827 GCA_041691275.1 Actinomycetota bacterium
CGCGTGCGGTGGCCCGGTAGCTGTAGCCCTGGATGAGGAGTTCGACCATGCGCTGGAGTCGAAGCTGGCGGTAGACGAGTTCCTCGTAGGTGCCGGGAGGGCTGGGCTTCGACCAGTAGGGACGGGAGGCGGCGGTGTCGAAGGGTGGGGCGAGGGTCGAGGCGAGGGTCCTGAGGGCGCCAGAACGGTCGGTGAGAGGTCCTGGCGAAGGAGCGGGCGGGCAGGAGGGCGACGTGGGAAGAGGGGCAGGGGCGAGCGACGTGGGCATGCGTCATGATGTCGAGCGAGGCGGAGGTTGGGGTGGAATCCGGCGCGCGGTCGAGTGGCAGCGAACTGGTTGTGTAGTCACAACCCTGCGGTCGTCGAAGCGTCGCCCGACGACCGCACGTCGCTTCGCCGGTGAAGTCCGGCGCCCTGATCGGCGGGCGCTCTCGGTCAACTTCCGCGCGTCCTCGCGTTCGCCTGGACGTGGCCGGCCGATCACGACGTCGTGCCGGAGCGGAGAACGTCTTCGCGTCGCTCGTCTCGGCGTTGACGAAACGGCACCTCCGGTCGCTCCGTGTCGCGCGACCAGCTCCTCAAGCAGCTCGCCGGCTGCGCAAAAACAGGCGCTCCGGCTGAACGAAGCCCCGGTTCGGCGGAATCCCACCTCGCGCGATCGGGGCCTCGTCGCGTCGCCATGCGGCGGCCAGTTCGACGGTTCCGCCGCACACAAGTGACGAGGTTCGGGGAGTGGCCATAAGATGCCGGCGCGGCCGTGTCAGACAGCGAACGACGGCTGCCTCGGGGACGTCGCCTGACGAGGAACGGAGACACATCCGTGGTGGAGATGCCCCAGGTCTCCCCGACAGTGCCGCGCCTGGCAGCACTGGCGCGCGGCAACGACGCGAAGTCGTACCTCGAGATCGGCGTCTCCAAGGGACACACCTTCCTGAACGCGACCTTCTTCGAGCTCAGGCATGGCGTCGATCCGTGGTTTCGGCTCGACGCGGCGTCGCTCGAGTCCGAGTCCATGCGGTTCTTCGACGTGACCTCCGACGAGTTTTTCATGCACCACGCCGACCCAAAGCAGAAATACGACATCGTCTTCTTGGACGGGCACCACACGTTCGAGCAGACGTTCCGCGACTTCTGCTGCAGCCAGGCTCACGCGCACAACGACACGATCTGGCTGATCGACGATGTGTACCCGAACGACGTCTTCGCGGCCCATCCCGATATGCATACGGCCTACCGGTATCGAGAGGACCACGGACTGCCCGGCAAGTCCTGGATGGGAGACGTTTTCAAAGTCGTCTTCGCTCTGCATGACTTCTTTCCGAACCTGAGCTACCGAACTATCGTCGGCGCCGGCAATCCGCAGACCGTGGTCATTCGTCGGTCTCGAGACACGTTCGCGCCTGCGTTCAACGACCTCGAGCGGATTTCACGCATGACGTACTTCGAGTTCCTAGACAATCAAGAACACCTGAACCTGACGAGCGACGACGACGCGATGGCCTGGCTGAGGCAATAGCCGCTCGAGCGGACGATCCGGACTTAAGAGCGCTGTGGGACCGGCCGGCCGTGCTGGGTCCGGCCTGCGACCTCGTCGTCACCCATCCGCCGCCCTTGTCCCTTAAGGCGCTCGCCGACCGGTGCGCCAAGCAGGGTCCGGGGCCGACGTAGCTCGGCGCCGCCTTCGAACTGGTCGCGGAAATGTTCCGCCTCGCCGACAACAAGATCCGCCCGGACGAGCGTGCGCCGTGCCGCGTCGAGGTCCGCGTATCGAAGTCCGCGTTCTCGGGAAACCGGCTATTGTGTTAGTGCTCTGCGGAGAGGGGTGCGGGCGATGATGTCGAATTCGGTCAACATTGCGCGACAGTCGTGCTGAGTTTCCGAAGTGTTCTTGTAACTCCCTACTCGGAGCTGCTTAGCATCCGGGCGCGGACGGGCCGCCCGCCCCGCTCGTCGGGTTCGACGTCATCGGCCGATGGTTCTTTTCCTGTCACCCCGCATGGTGGAGTTCACCGTGGCGGACCTCATTGGCCCGACTTCGCCCAACAGTCCGAGGCTCGTCACCAACGATCCGGCGCGCCCGTCGATGACGAACCCGAATGGCGAGCCTGCGAGGCGCGGCTTTCAGGCACGTGGGCATGGGCCGGGCCGATCTGCTCGCACTTCGGCCACCAACTCGTCGAGTTCTGTATGCGCTTGGTTCCGACCTTGGCGCACCACCCCGACGCGCGTTTTCTCTTCGCGGCGCAGCCGTCCGGGCACCCCGACTCGATCGACGCTGCGCCGAGATTTCTGCACGACGTCCTCGACTGGCTTGGAATCCCTACGACGCGATGCCATGTCGTGACGACTCCGGTCATCGTAGACGAGCTCGTTGTGGCCCCCCAGGCAGAACAACTCGGTGGTCCGGGCCCGACCGAACAACACCTCAACCTCATGGATGACATCGCTCGCCGTCACCTCAGTGGGACGAAGCGGGATCGTTGCGTGTACGTCTCTCGGGCGGCACAAGCCGGGCACTTTGCAGGCGAAGATCTTCTGGAAGAGGCACTTGCAGCTTGCGGGGTGCAGGTGATCCGTCCCGAGACCCTGCCGTTAGGTGCCCAGCTCCGGACATACGCCTCGGCGCGGCTCCTGATCTTCGCCGAAGGTTCCGCTATGTACGGACCGCTGCTGCTAGGTCGTTCCCTCGGGGACGTCGTCGTGCTCGTCCGCCGACCCGGACAGCGACTGGCGCGACCATCGCTCCTCCCGCGATCCACCTCGTTGCGCTACTTCGAAGGGATCGCGGAATACATGCCCGGTCGGACCTGGCGAGGCGACGTGGCCAACTTCGGCGGTCTGACCGTGCTCGACGAGAAGGAACTGCTGCAAACGTTCGATGTTCTGGACGTGCCTGTGCGCGATCACTGGGACGCGGCGCGGTACGAGGAACTCTGTAGGAAAGCGCCCGCGGACGCTCTCAAGATCAACGAGGCGGCGGAGCGTGAACGGATCCGGGAGGCGATCCGAATGCGGCTGGCTTCGACTGGTGCGCAGCCGACTCCCGAGCACGAACTCACAGAGTTCGACCGCAGGGTGATCGAGGTGCTCGAAAACATGGAGGGACTCCAACCCGACGCTCCCACCGGTGGGGAACACCCGGAAGGTGCTCCGCCACTCTGAACTGTCCCCTGACTGTGGACTGGCCGCGTGAGATTACGGCGAGATTGGTATGGGCTTGCAGTTTTCTCATATGCAATCGGTGACAGCAGCCCAGAGCGCTGTGCCGGCGGTACGGCTGTAGACACTTCGATCCAGTCGAAGATCTCGCTCGACGGCTCGACCTGCTTCTTCCACTCCGGGTGTTGAGTAGCTCCGTCTGCATGGGCCGCAGAACGATTCCATCATCGCGTTGTCGTACGCGTCGCCGACGGGCCCGAGCGAAGGCGAGAGCTTGGCGACCCGGACGCGTCGACTGAGGCCCACGACGTGAAGTGACGAGGTTCAATCGCTTGGCATGCCGAGCGTGTCGTGAGGAATCGCCCGGCCCGAAGGGAGTGACATTGAGGGGCTGCGCCGAACCGAGCGTGGATCGAACCCAACCATCTCGGGATGGCTCGGCGCAACACGACCGTAGTCGTCGGGTCGAACGGGTAGTGAGTCAAGGACGTCTACCTCGACACACGACCCATGTCGGCCGTACCTCCCGGAATATCTTGGCCCGGTTAGAATCACGGTGTGCGACGCGAACGTGGCCTTTTGCCGCTGCCGGATCCTTCGATCCACATGGTCGGAGGTGACGAGGGCGGTCAACGCGGACCCAACCAGCTCGCGTTGCTTGAGCACTTCGGACTCCAACCGTCGTCGGCGGTACTCGAAATCGGCTGTGGTCTCGGTCGTTTGGCCTACGAACTCTCGTGGTTTCTCAATTTTGATGGCAACTACACCGGCTTCGACATCGCCCCCGACGCGATCGCGTGGCTGAACGAGAACTACGCGCCCGTACTGCCCGGTTTTCGCTTCGATCTTCTCGACGTGCAGAACCCAAGATTTCACGCGGCAGCAGGCAAGCATGCGCATGAAGTGCGGTTCCCGTATCCGGATGCCGCGTACGACATCGTCTGCGCGTTCGAGGTCTTCATGCACATTCCGCTCAACGGCGTTCGCAACTATTTGAACGAAGTGGCGCGTGTCCTCAAGCCTGGCGGCCGCGCAGTTCTGACCTTTCAAGCAATCTGGGAGCATGAAACTGAGCCGGTGCTCGACGGCCGCCCTTTCGTCGACATCGGAGGCGGCGTACACACGCGGTTCCCCGAAAGCACCGGACTCTCGATGGCTTACAAAGCGGATCTTCTCCGCGGCCTCTTCCGAGAATGCGGCCTGGAGCAAGTTGAAGAGATCGAAGGGCTCTGGCATTCTCCCTGGACAGCTCGACCCGCCGGAACGCCCGTACACAAGTGTGACGTTTTCACCGTCCGTCGGCCGGCCCGAAACTGATGTGCATCCCGCGACCGTGGGGACACGTTTGTTCGACGGTTCCCACCTGCACCGGTGGTCGCAGAGCCCCCCAGCAGATCATGGGCTGTCCGTCGTGTAGTTCGAGACCGAGACAAGGCCCGTCGTCGTCGAGTTCGTCCAGTTTGCAGCCCGCGACAATCCGGCCGAAATGTTCCATGAGCGAACCGGCCACGTAGCCAGGCGTGGACGTTAGGCGGGCTCGGTTCCGTCCTTCGCCCGCGGATGATCGAGAACGAACGGGCGCGGGACCCGGTCGTGCAGGCCCTGTCTCTTAAACACATCTCCCAGCCCACGAAACCGACTCCTATCTCGTAAGCCCTCGAAAGCTTG
>JBEPUZ010000288.1:0-4819 GCA_041691275.1 Actinomycetota bacterium
CCGTCGTACGGAAATAGAACTGCGGATGATAATTCGTGAAGAACGGCGTATGCCGACCGCCCTCCTCCTTCGTCAAGATGTACACCTGCGCCGTGAAATTCGTGTGCGGCGTAATACTCCCCGGCTTCGCCAACACCTGACCGCGCTCCACATCTTCCTTCTTCGTCCCACGAAGAAGCGCACCGATGTTGTCACCCGCACGACCCTCATCCAAAAGCTTGCGGAACATCTCCACACCCGTACACGTCGTCTTCGTCGTCGCCCGCAGACCGATGATCTCGATCTCCTCACCGACCTTCACGATCCCACGCTCAACCCTTCCGGTGACAACGGTCCCGCGACCCGTAATCGTGAACACATCCTCGATCGGCATCAAAAACGGCTTGTCGATCTCACGCGTCGGCTCCGGCATGAACGTGTCAACCGCGTTCATCAACTCCAAAATCTTCGGCGTCCACCCCGCATCACCCTCGAGCGCCTTGAGCGCGCTCACACGAATGACCGGCGTGTCATCACCCGGGAACTCATACTCCGACAACAACTCCCGAACCTCGAGCTCCACCAACTCCAAAATCTCTTCGTCATCAACCATGTCCGACTTGTTCAACGCCACCACAATCGACGGCACACCCACCTGACGGGCCAACAACACATGCTCACGCGTCTGCGGCATCGGACCATCCGTCGCCGCCACCACCAAAATCGCGCCATCCATCTGCGCCGCACCCGTAATCATGTTCTTGATGTAATCCGCATGACCAGGACAATCCACATGCGCGTAATGACGGTTCTCCGTCTCATACTCCACATGCGCAATCGAGATCGTGATCCCCCGCGCCTTCTCCTCCGGCGCCTTATCGATCTGATCAAACGCCATCGCCGCATTCTTCGGGTTCTGATCATGCAGAACCTTCGTAATCGCCGCCGTCAACGTCGTCTTCCCATGATCAATATGACCAATCGTCCCAATGTTCAAGTGCGGCTTCGTGCGCTCGAACTTCTCTTTCGCCATCGGACGACCTCTACCTTTCGATTCGGAAGACGTGTTGTTGCAGTGGGGCGTTGCAGAAGGTGCTTACTGGGGGGATTACGAGGTGGGGATGCGTCACTCGCCGCGAACGCGAGCCACGATCTCCTGGGCGATCGAGTCGGGCACCGCTTGGTACGAGTCGAACTGCATCGTGTAGGTCGCGCGCCCTTGGGTGCGGGACCGCAGATCGCCAACATACCCGAACATCTGCGCCAACGGGACCTTGGCGGTGATGACCTGCGCGCTGCCGCGCTGCTCCACGCCCTCGACCTGACCGCGCCGCGAGTTGAGGTCACCGATGACGTCACCCATGTACTCATCCGCGGTCACGACCTCGACGGCCATGACCGGCTCGAGCAGTTGGGGTTTGGCCTTCCTCGCCGCTTCCTTGAACGCCATGGAGCCGGCGATCTTGAACGCCATCTCCGAGCTGTCGACCTCGTGGTACGAACCGAAGGTGAGCCGAACCCGGACGTCGACCAGGGGATACCCGGCCACGACGCCACCCTGCATCGCTTCTTGGATTCCGGCGTCGACCGCGGGGATGTACTCGCGGGGGATCACGCCGCCCTTGATCTCGTCGACGAACTCGTAGCCGCCGCCGGGGCCGGTGGGGTCGAGGGCGATGACGACGTCGGCGAACTGTCCGCGACCGCCGGTCTGGCGGATGTAGCGGATCCGGACGTTCTCGACGGGTTGGGTAATCGTCTCGCGGTACGCGACCTGGGGCTTGCCCACGTGCGCTTCCACATTGAACTCGCGCATCATGCGGTCGACGAGCACCTCGAGGTGCAACTCGCCCATGCCCCGGATGATCGTCTGCCCGGTCTCGTCGTCGGTGTGGACCCGGAACGTCGGGTCCTCGTCGGAGAGCGAGCTGAGCGCCTTGCCCAGCTTGTCCTGGTCGGCCTTGGTCTTGGGCTCGATGGCCACCGAGATGACGGGCTCGGGGAAGATCATCTGCTCGAGGATGATCGGGTGGGCGCGGTCGCAGAGCGTGTCGCCGGTGGTGGTCTGCTTGAAGCCGAGGCCCGCGACGATGTCGCCCGCGTATGCGACGTCGATGTCCTCGCGCTGATTCGCGTGCATGCGCAGGATGCGCCCGATGCGCTCCTTGCGGTCCTTCGTCGAGTTGTAGATCTCGGAACCCTTCTCGAGCCGGCCCGAGTAGATGCGGAAGTATGTGAGCTTGCCGTAGGGATCGGCGACGACCTTGAACGCGAGGGCGGAGAACGACTCGTTCTCGCTGGCCTTGCGCTCGACCGTCTCACCGTTCATGTCGACGCCCTCGGTGGGCTTCAGGTCGAGCGGTGACGGAAGGAAGTCGACGACCGCGTCGAGCATGGGCTGCACGCCCTTGTTCTTGAACGCGGAACCGCACAGCACGGGGACGAACTCGAATGCAAGCGTGCCGGTGCGCAGCGCGGCCTTGATCTCGTCGCCCGTGAGGTCCTCGCCCTCGAGGTATTTCTCGAGGAGGTGGTCGTCGACGTGTGCGATCGTCTCCAGCAGTTCGTGGCGCGCCGCTGCGGCAGCATCGGCGTACTCGTCGGGGATGTCGACGGTCTCGAACTTCGCGCCTTCGCTGTCGTCGTCGAGCGGCCAGATCACGGCCTTCATCGCGACCAGGTCGATGACGCCCCGGAAATCGCCCTCGGCGCCGATCGGAAGTTGGATGACCGCGGGGACCGCGTCGAGGCGGTCGCGCATCATCGCGACGCAGCGCTCGAAGTCGGCGCCGACCCGGTCCATCTTGTTGACGAAGCAGAAGCGGGGCACGTCGTACTTGTTGGCCTGGCGCCAAACCGTCTCGGTCTGGGGCTCGACGCCGGCGACTGCATCGAACACCGCGACCGCGCCGTCGAGGACTCGGAGGCTGCGCTCCACTTCGACGGTGAAGTCGACGTGGCCCGGCGTGTCGAGGATGTTGACCTGGTACTCGCCCCACTGTGCAGTGGTGGCGGCGGAGGTGATCGTGATGCCGCGCTCTTGCTCTTGGATCATGTGGTCCATGACCGCGGCGCCTTCGTGCACCTCGCCGATCTTGTAGGTCCGACCGGTGTAGTAGAGGATGCGTTCGGTCGTAGTGGTCTTGCCCGCGTCGATGTGGGCCATGATCCCGATGTTGCGGGTCTTCTCGAGCGGAAATTCGCGTGCCATCTCGTGTCCTGTTCCGGCGAAATCGTTTCGGGGCGTATCGGATGCGTGCAGCAGACGACCGGGCGAACCCGATTGCTCGGGGCCCGGTCTGGAGCGCGGGGCGGACCCGCTCGGCATCACGGCGCGGTCAGCGTCGTTCGGCCGGCTCCCGTGTCACTGCTCGAATCATCATGATTTGATCGTCCCTTTTGGGCGCTCTACCAGCGGTAGTGCGCGAAAGCCTTGTTCGACTCTGCCATCTTCTGGAGGTCTTCCCGACGCTTTATCGAGGCGCCGATGCCGTTGCTGGCATCCATGAGCTCGCCGGCCAGGCGTTCCGCCATGGTCTTCTCCCGGCGTTGGCGGCAATAGCCGACGATCCAGCGGATCGCGAGTGTCGTCGCCCGGCGGGGCCGGACCTCGACCGGAACCTGGTATGTGGCGCCACCGACCCGGCGGCTCTTGACCTCGAGCGGGGGCCGGATGTTCTCGACCGCGCGCTTCAGCACCGCGACCGGGTCGCCCTGGGTCTTGCGGGCGATCTCCTCGAGCGCGGAGTACACGATGTGCTCGGCGGTCGAACGCTGGCCGCGTACGAGCACCTTGTTGACGAGCTGGGTCACCACGACCGACCGGTAGATCGGGTCGGGCATCAGCTCGCGCCGAGGTGCGGGACCTTTGCGCGGCATTAGGACTCCCTCTTCGCGCCGTAGCGGCTGCGGGCCTGCTTACGGTTCGCGACACCCGACGCGTCGAGCGCGCCGCGGATGATCTTGTAACGGACACCGGGAAGGTCTTTCACACGACCACCGCGCACGAGCACGATCGAGTGCTCCTGCAGGTTGTGCCCGATGCCGGGGATGTAAGCCGTGACCTCGATGCCCGACGTGAGCCGGACACGCGCGACCTTACGCAGCGCCGAGTTGGGCTTCTTCGGTGTCGTGGTGAACACGCGCGTGCAGACACCCCGCCGTTGCGGGGATCCTTTGAGGGCCGGAGTCTTGGTCTTCTCCGCCTTCGATTCCCGTCCCTTACGGACGAGTTGGGCGATCGTGGGCACGCGTTCTTCCCTCTGAGATCTTTCGGCGCTCTGCGATTCAGAGCAAGCAGGAGGCTCGGAGCGCGCCGAGGCGCTCGGAACCGACGGATGAGAGTAGCAGGACACGTGTCCGGCCCCAAGTGGGGCCGGACCGGTGTCGAGCGGTTGAAACGTCAGTCGCCCGCGGCGACATCTCCTTGGCCGGAGCCGTCGAGATCGGCGGAATCCGCTGCCTCGACCGGTTCGGTGACGACCGCCAGCGCGGCGGGCTCGGGTGAGTCCACGACGCTCGCGACTTCCGCCTCGGCCTGACGGTTCGTGCTCGCCTCCCGCAACCACGTCGCAAGGTCCATCTCCTCTTCGACCTCGGACGTGTAGAAGGGAAGCGGCTCGTACTCGGGCGCTTCGGTCTTGATGTTGCGGTACATCGGCATGCCCGTCCCGGCCGGGATGAGCTTGCCGATGATCACGTTCTCCTTCAGGCCCTCGAGCCCGTCGGAACGACCCTCGATCGCCGCTTCGGTGAGCACCCGGGTCGTCTCTTGGAACGAAGCCGCCGAGAGCCACGAGTCGGTCGCGAGCGACGCCTTCGTGATTCCCATGAGCTCCGG
>JBEPUZ010000289.1:0-4769 GCA_041691275.1 Actinomycetota bacterium
CCACCCCCCCGGCGACCGATGCGCCCGTCGCTGCCCGCCGCCCCACCACCCCACGCGGTCCCTCCACCCGGGCGGGGCGCACCGACGTGGGGTCGAGGAGCGCGAGCGCGGGTCGATCGCGCCGCAAGCGGAGCAGCGTCCGGTACCAGTCGAGCAACGCCGCGTTCGGCTCCTGCTCGCGCTTGGCCCAGTCGAACTTCGCCGAGGTGAAGGTCGACTCCGCCTGCGGGTCGACCGCGTCTTCGGGACGGAGGCCGAACTCCTCGGCCCGGCCGAGGCGTACAGCTTCCACGAGCTCGGGATCGCCGTGCGAGACGAAGTAGGGGAACGGGTTCGTCTCGCCGTACTCCTCGCCCATGAACAGGAGTGGCACGAACGGCGAGGTCAGCACCGCGGCCGCGGCGACGCGCATCCCGTCGATGCCGATGGCGTCGACGATGCGGTCGCCCCGGGCGCGGTTGCCGATGTGGTCGTGGTTCTGGTCGAACACGACGAACCGCTCGCCGGGCATGCCGGCCGCGCTGCGCCCATGGTGCATGTTGCGGAACTGCGAGTAGCGACCCGCGTAGGCAAACGCCTCTCGGTAGCACTGCGCCAGGTCCGAGACCGCGCCGAAGTCGACGTAGTAGCCGTCGCGCTCGCCGGTGACGATGGCGTGCAGCGCGTGGTGGAAGTCGTCGTCCCATTGCCCGTCGCACCCAATGCCGTTCTCTGCTTTTGGGGCGACGAGGCGGGCGTCGTTCGCGGCGCTCTCCGCGATCACGTGGATCAAGCGGGGAACCGACAGTGCGAACGCGTGCACGGCGTCGGTGAGCTGCTCCACGAACGGGTACGCGCTCGGGTCTGCGATCGCGTGCACGGCGTCGAGCCGGAGCCCGTCGATGTGGAAGTCGTCGACCCACTGCAACGCGTTGTCGACGAAATATCGCCGAACCTCGTCACTCGCGGATCCGTCGAAGTTGAGCGCAGAGCCCCACGGCGTGCGGTAGCGGTCGGTGAAGTACGGCCCGTACGCGGGGAGCACGTTGCCTTCGGGCCCGATGTGGTTGTAGACGACGTCGAGCACGACCGCGAGACCCCGCTCGTGCGCCGCGTCGACGAGGCGCCGGAGCCCGTCCGGACCGCCGTAGCTCGACTGGGCTGCGTACGGGAACACGCCGTCGTAGCCCCAGTTACGGGCACCGGGAAATTCCGCGACCGGCATCAACTCGATCGCGGTGATCCCGAGATCGCCGAGCGCGTCGAGCTGCGCGATCGCGCCGTCGAACGTTCCCGACGCGGTGAATGTGCCGATGTGCAGCTCATAGATCACGTAGTCGGCGAGCGCGACGCCCCGCCAGCCGGCATCGTTCCAAGCGAACTCGGGATCGACGACCTCGGAGTCGCCGTGGATGCCGTCGGGCTGCGCGCGCGACGCGGGGTCGGCGAGCACGGCGTCGTCGTCGAGTGCGTAGCGATACCGCGCGCCCGCACCGATGCCCTCGACGAACACCTCGTGATAGCCCGAGGTGGTTCGGGTCATGGGCTCCCGGCGCGGGTCGGGGGCAGAGACGACGACCTCGACCTGATCGTGCTCAGGGGCCCAGACCGAGAACTCGACTCCGTCATCGCGAACCCATGCGCCCAGTCGCGTCACTCCGGCCTCTCGCCGGGCGTCGTCGTGGGATTCGTGCGGGGCTTCAGTACGAGAGCCGACAACGGCGGCAGCGTCAGCGTGAGGGACCACCAGTAGTCGTGGACCGGTGCGGGCTGGGCGTCGACACCGCCCAGGTTGCCGACTCCCGAGCCGCCGTAGTTCTCGGCGTCGCTGTTGAGGATCTCTTCCCAGAAGCCGCCGACCGGCACCGGAATGCGCGCGTTCTTCCGGACGAGCGGCGTGAAGTTGCCGACGAACAGCAGCGGCGATCCGTCGCGACCGTAGCGAAAGAACGACAGCGTGCTGTTCGCCCGGTCGTCGGAGATCGCCCAGCGGAACCCGGCGGGGTCGGAGTCGAGCTCGTGCAGCGCCGGGTACGCCTGCAGCGCGCGATTGAGGTCGCCGAGCCAGTTCCGTACCCCCGCGTGCGCCGGGTCGTGTTCGAGGTGCCAGTCGACCTGGCCGTCGTGATCCCACTCGCCCCATTGCGCGAGCTCGCTGCCCATGAAGAGCAGCTTCTTGCCCGGCAGCGCCCACTGGTACCCGTAGAGCAGGCGGAGGTTCGCCAGCTTCTGCCAGTCGTCCCCCGACATCTTCGCCGCGAGCGAGCCCTTGCCGTGGACGACCTCGTCGTGTGACAGCGGCAGCACGTAGTTCTCGCTCCACGCGTAGACGGCGCGGAACGTGAGCTCGTCGTGATGGAAGCTGCGGTGCACGGGATCGAGCGCGAAGTACTGCAGGGTGTCGTGCATCCAACCCATGTCCCACTTGCCGCCGAATCCCAAACCGTTCGCGTAGGTTGGCCGTGACACTCCCGGCCACGCGGTCGACTCCTCCGCGTAGGTCTGCACGTCGGGGAACGAGTGGTAGATCTCCTCGTTCATCTCCTTCAGGAACGACACCGCGCCGAGGTTCTCGCGGCCGCCGAACTCGTTGGGGATCCACTCGCCTTCCTTGCGCGAGTAGTCGAGGTAGAGCATCGAGGCGACCGCGTCGACCCGGAGCGCGTCGGCGTGATAGCGCTCGAGCCAGAAGCACGCGCTGCTGATGAGGAACGAACGCACCTCGTGCCGGTCGTAGTTGAAGACCAGCGTGCCCCAGTCCGGATGGAAGCCCTGACGGGGATCGGCGTGCTCGAAGAGATGCGTCCCGTCGAAGTAGGCCAGCCCGAACTCGTCCGAGGGGAAGTGCGATGGGACCCAGTCGAGGATCACTCCGACACCGTGCGCGTGCAGCGTGTCGACGAGGGCCATGAAGTCGGTCGGCGAGCCGAAGCGCGAGGTCGGCGCGAAGTACGAGGTGGTCTGGTACCCCCACGATCCGAAGAACGGGTGCTCCATGATGGGGAGGAGCTCGACGTGCGTGAAGCCGTGGTCGTGCGCGTACCGGGCGAGTCGGTCCGCGACGTCGCGGTAGGAGAGCGTGTAGCCGTCCCCGCCGCGCATCCACGAGCCGAGGTGGACCTCGTAGATCGAGACGGGCGAGTCGTGGCGTTGCCGGCGCCCGCGGGCCTGCATCCACGACGCGTCGTTCCACTCGAACCCGAGGTCGGCGACGACCGACGCGGTCCCGCCCCCCGACTCGGTGGCGAACGCGAACGGATCGGCCTTCTCGACCACGTAACCGCTCGCCGTCTCGATGCGGAACTTGTAGCGATCGCCCGCGTTCCAGCGCTCGAACGTGCCTGACCACACACCACTGGAACCGACGGGTGAAAGCACGTGGGATCCGGGCTGCCAGCCGTTGGGGTCGCCGATCACCGAGACCGTCGCCGCGTTCGGCGCCCACACCGCGAACTCGATGAGTCCGTCGGCGGACGGGTGCGCGCCCAACCGCTCGTAGAGACGGTAGTGACGGCCCTCGTTGAAGAGATACAGATCGTCGGCGGTGAGAGACGTCATACAGGTGTCCTTCGGGCGAGGTCGAGTCGGTCGAGTGCGTCGGTCACGGAGGCGAGCGTGTCGAGCTCGTCGAGTCCGTGCGCGCAGCGCTGGCGGAAGGCCTCGTGCTGGTGGCCGGCGCCCGGAACGTTCTGCGGGTTCGGCTCCAGCCAGAGATCCTCGAGCGCGGCGAGGACGAGCGGCGAGCGGCTGTGGCCGAGCCAGGCGAGGGTCGCCGCGAGCACCTCGGCGGGCGCGGGCGAAGCGGTGTCGTCGGGCCGGGCGCGATCGAGCTCACCGGACGCGCGCAGGGTCGCGAGGAAGGTTCGGCGCCGGGGCGCGTCGAGGTCGGCCCACCATTTCGTGAACGTCGGCAGGTCGTGGGTGTCGATGCACGCGAGGACGCCCGGACCCGGGGGCTCGACCGCGACCTGCTCGTCGGGGATCTCGAATTCGGCCACCCACATACCGAGGGCGCGGTGGCGGCGCATCGCGCGGTTGGTCTCCGGCGGGACTGTCCCGAGGTTCTCGCCCACGATCGTTGCGCCATGCCGGCCGGCGGCGAGAGAGATGGTCGCCCAGTGCTCCTCGGCGAGGTAGTGCACGTACGCGCCGTCGACGGCTGACGCGCCCGCGGGGATCATCCAGAGCCGGTGCAGACCCATGACGTGATCGAGCCGGAGCATCTTGGCGTACTGCAGCTGCTCGTCGAGACACGCGGCGAGGTACCCGTGCCCGTCGGCGCGCGACGCGCGCGGATCGACGGGTGGGAAGCCCCAGTTCTGCCCCTCCCGTTGGAAGTCGTCGGGCGGCGCGCCCACTGATGCGTCACCTGCGAACAGATCGGGACGCGCGGCGACGTCGTACCCGTCGCGATGCGCGCCCACGGGGAGATCGATGTAGAGCGATTGCGCACGGCCCGCGAGGTTCCGCGCGAGGTCGGCGAGCTGGTTCGCCATGAGCCACTGCGCGTACTCGTGGGTCGCGACGCCCTCGCGTCCGCTGCCTTCGGTCGCAGCCCGGAACTCCGCGTAGTCGCGCGCATCCGGGTGCGCCGCGAGCCAGCGTTCGTGCTCCGCGCGGCGAACCGGTAGGTCCCGGAGTCGGGCCGCGGCCGCGTCGAGTCGGGGCCGGCGTGCAGCCGCGACCGCGGGCAGGTCGAGCATCCGGCCCGGGGCGAGGACAGTGGCTTCGGTAGATCCGCTGAGCTCGGGTACCGCGCGGGCGCTTAAACACATCTGACCCGGCCGACG
>JBEPUZ010000290.1:0-4752 GCA_041691275.1 Actinomycetota bacterium
CCTTCGCGTCGGGGCCCTTCTCGTCGCGCATCCAGAACACCGCGACCGGGCGGCACTCGATGACGCATCCGGGGAACGTTCCCTCGTTGACGATCACAAGGACATCGAGCGGGTCGCCGTCCTCGGCGAGCGTGTCGGGGATGAAGCCGTAGTCCGCGGGATACCGCGTCGCAGTGAAGAGCTCGCGGTCGAGGCGGATCTGACCCGTCTTGTGGTCGAGCTCGTACTTGTTGCGGCTGCCCTTCGGCACCTCGATCACGACATCAATTTTCATGGGTCGATCTTCATTGGGTCGATGTTCATGGGCAGACACCTGTCTCACGGGGCATGAACGTGCTCGTGAGCGTAACGTCGTACCGCGACCACGCCCGGTCGACTATGTGCCCGTGCAGAAGCCGACGGAGTCGGCCTTGGTCGTTCCGTTCGCGCACACCACGTCTTTGTTGTCGTGCGCGAAGACGCCCGCCGGGCTGTCCCAACCGGGAACCACCCACGCGTGCACCATCCACGTGGTGCGGCGCATGAACGTTCCCTTGGCGTTGTCACACTCCGTCTTCGTGACGTCCGAGTCGGCGGGGAACGGAACTTTGATTCCGCCACCGCCGAAGATGACGCACGTGTTCGCGTGCCGGTGCCAGTGATCGTTCGGACCGGCGAAGCCCGCCGGCGGATTGACGTCGGCGCCGAGGTACATGAGTCCGATGATCTTCGAGGTCGGGTGCGTGCCGTCGTAAATGTACGCGCCGGGATGTGAAGGATCGAACGGACCGACCGCGTGGCCGAGGTCCACGTAGTGCGCACCGGTCAGGGGCGCGAAACCACCCGCGAGAATGAAACCGGCCCGCGTCGCGTCGGCGACGGTCGGGTACCGCAGCGCCGCCTGGCGAGCGGAAACGAGTTGCGCGGCGACGACCGCGCGAGTCGCCGGGTCGAGCGGCTTGTCGGGGATCAACGCCTCGGCGGCCTCGTCCGTATTACAGGAACCGGCGGCGGCGCCCGGGATGCACTTCACCGTCTTCGCCGCCGCCGCGGCGGGCGCGGCGGCCTTGGTCGGCACCACCTTGACGATCGTCTGCGTCTTCGTGCCGGAGGAGCCGAGCGAATACGCGACCAACCCCGTGGCCGCGACCAGGACGACGGCCCCGGTGAGGGCGACCGCGACGAGGGTTCGCCGCTTCGGTCGGCCCGGCGGAACTGCGAACTCGGATCCGTCGTTGGGTTCCAGCGTCTGCACGTTCCCCCCGGAGATGCGTAGAGCTCGCCCGCCGGCATCTGGGCCGGACGGGCTAGCAGACGCTAGCCCCGTTCTGACCGAGTCGTAGCGGACGAGGCAAAGCATCTTCAGGCCGGGGATCGCAACCCTCGTGGTGCTCGTCTATCGTTCGGCTGCCGGCATCCCGAGACGGATGAGCGCCGGCTGCTTGACGAGGGAGACACCGTGGATCACACGCTGCAGTTCTACATCGATGGTCGTTGGGTCGCACCCCGTACGAGCGAGACGCTCGATGTCATCAATCCCGCCACGGAGCAGCCCATCGCGAAGATCGCGATGGGAGGTGCCGACGATGTCGATGCCGCGGTGGCCGCGGCCAAAGCCGCGTTCGAGACGTTCTCCTTGACCACCAAGGAAGAGCGTCTGGCCCTGCTCGACAGCATCATCGGCGTGTATGCCGGCCGCATGGAGGAACTCGCCGACATCATCAGCCAGGAGGTCGGGGCGCCGTTGTGGCTGGCCCAGGCCGCCCAGGCCGCCGCCGGTCTCGCTCACCTCGCGACGGCCCGCGCCGTGCTGGCCGATTTCGAGTTCGAGCGGACGATGGGGACCACGCTCATCGTGCGCGAGCCGGTCGGCGTGTGCGGATTGATCACGCCCTGGAACTGGCCGTTGAACCAGATCGCCTGCAAGGTGGCCCCCGCGCTCGCGGCGGGCTGCACGATGGTGCTCAAGCCTTCCGAGGTGGCGCCCCTGAACGCGATCCTGTTCGCGGAGATCCTCGACGCGGCCGGTGTACCCGCCGGAGTCTTCAACCTGGTCAACGGCGACGGCATCAGCGTCGGCGCGCCCCTGGCCGCGCATCCGGACATCGACATGGTCTCGTTCACGGGCTCCACCCGAGCCGGCATCGAGGTTGCCCGCGTCGCGGCACCGTCGGTGAAGCGTGTCGCCCAGGAGCTGGGCGGCAAGTCCGCCAACATCATCCTCGACGACGCCGACTTCGAGGCCGTGATCTCGCGCGACATGTCGTCGATGTGCACGAACTCTGGCCAGTCCTGCAACGCGCCGACCCGCATGCTCGTCCCCGCGGCGCGGATGGACGAGGCCGCGGCGATCGCAGCCGCCGCGGCGAAGAACGTGGTCGTCGGCGACCCCCGCGAGGCGACCAGCAACATCGGACCGGTCGTCTCGGCCACGCAGTACAGCCGCATCCAGCAGCTCATCGAGAAGGGCATCGGCGAGGGCGCCAAGCTCGAGGTCGGTGGTCCGGGCAAGCCCGAAGGTCTCGAGACCGGCTACTTCGTACAGCCGACGGTGTTCTCCCACGTGTCGAACGACATGACCGTCGCCCGCGAGGAGATCTTCGGGCCGGTGTTGGTCATGATCGGCTACGAGGACGACGACGATGCCGTCCGCATCGCGAACGACACGCTCTACGGTCTCTCGGGCTACATCTCCGGCAGCAGCGAGCGCGCCAATGCGATGGCCCGCCGCATCCGGAGCGGCAACGTGCACGTCAACGGCGCCGGCCCCGACTTCAATGCACCGTTCGGCGGCTACCGCCAATCCGGCAACGGTCGGGAATGGGGTCCGCTCGGCTTCGAGGAATACCTCGAGACCAAAGCCATCATGGGCGCGAATCCCCCCGCCTGAGGTTCCGAAACACTGCTCCTCGCCCGAGGAGACCGCGCGCGTACGTCGGAGTCTTGACTTCGGTCGACCTGCCAATCTCTCGCGTTCGTCGACTGCCAGGGGCGGCTCAGAGTCCGGGCGGCAGCCCGAACACGGGAAAGAGCTCGGGTCCAAGTGTCGTGATCTCCGCGATGCGGCGGTCCACGACACTTAACACATCGAACTTGAAGGGTCGGAACTCGGAGTCGCCCGGTCGGCGTAAGTAGCTGGCAGCGGTAGGCATCCGGTTGGCCGATGTCGGCACGAGCCGCCATTCACCCTCCCGGCGCGCCCGCGCGAGCAGCGGCCCGAGCGCATTCGCTCCCTCGAAGACCGTCGGATACGGCGGCATCGTGATCCGGAGATCCCGGGCTGCGATCGCGATTGCAGCGTCCCCGTCGCAGCGTTCGTGCGCGTCCATGAATTGAGCGAGCACAACTTGTTCCTCGGCGCTCGGGTCGCGCGCCATCCAATCGGAGCGACGCGCAGGCAGCTGCTCGCGCAACGTGGCGCGGGCGCGCTGCAGCGCGCTGTTCGTCGCGGCAACACTCGTCTCGAGCAGCGCCGCGGTCGCATCCGCACGCCATCCGAGAACATCGCGGGCGATCAACACCGCGCGTTGGCGCGGCGGCAACGCTTGCAGCGCGGCCAGGAACGCAAGCTCGATGGTTTCGCGGCCGACCGCGACCGCGTCGGGCTGATCGTCGGTCGACGCGAGCTCGTCGAGCAACAGATCGGGATATGGCTGCAGCCATGGCCCGTCGCCACGCGAGCGCACCTGCGGGAGCCGACGCGACCGGCCGCGCAAGACATCGATGCAGACGTTGGTGGCGATGCGATAGAGCCATGCCCGGAACAACGAGCTGCCGTCGAAACTCTCCCGACTACGCCAGGCTCGCAACATCGTTTCCTGCACCGCGTCCTCCGCGTCGTCGAACGACGCGAGCATTCGGTAGCAGTGCACGTGCAACTCGCGCCGATGCCCGGCCGCGAGCGCGCCGAACTTCGGCTCGTCGGCGCTCGCAGCGGCCGTCACGGCCCGGCGTTCTTCGTTCATCTGCTCGGTCAAGGGGCGCTCTTGCGACCGACCTCTTGTACCAGCCAGCCATTACCGTCCGGGTCGGCGAACGAGCAGAACGTGCCGTAGTCCTGGCGACTTGGTTCGGGACCGTCGATCTGCCCCGCCTCGGTGAAGTGAAAGAGTTCGCTGACTTCGACACCACGATCGACAAGGTCACCGCGCGCATCCTCGATGTCGGCGACAACGAGGTGCAGACCGTTCACGGAACCCGACGCGGCGACGTTGCGCATGAGCGCAATCGAGCACTCGGACCCGTGCGGGTTCAACTGCACCACTCGGAAGTCTTCACCCGCGCTGTGGTCGACAAGAAGGTCGAAGCCGGCCCGGTCCATGTAGAACGCCTTGGCCCGGTCGACGTCACTGACCGGAATGCTCACGAGCTCGAGCTTGAAATCCACGAGATGTCCTCCCTCGGCGGAACCGGCCCATTTGCCGGCGGTACGACGTACAACGGTCACGGGAAGAGAAACTCATCGGTCCGGCGATGAGCGCAACTCGGTGCCCTGGTGCGGCGGCCGCCGCAATGCCGGGTCCTCGGCTGGTCCTACGCCATCAAAACGGCCAGAGCGGAGAGCGCCATGTCCGCCACGTCAACTCTTCTCGGCACGGGACTCAGCTCGTCGCCGACCTGCCGCTCGAGCCGCGCGAGCAACGCCTGAACACGCTCGACCGACTCACCGACCAGCACCGACGGGCTGAGAGGATCGGATTCGGCAGCTCGCAAGATCGCGAGGGCGGTCTTCGGCGCGGACTCCTCGACGAGCTCGGCGACGTGGCGCAACGT
>JBEPUZ010000291.1:0-4741 GCA_041691275.1 Actinomycetota bacterium
CGATGACGTCGTCGATGCGGTTGAGGAACTCGGGCCGGAAGTGGCGCTTGAGCTCCTCGTGCACCTTGTCTTTCATCTTGTCGTAGGTCGTGTGCTCGTCGGCGCGTCCGAATCCGAGAGCCGCCTTCTTGAGGTCGGCGGTACCCAGGTTCGAGGTCATGATGATCACGGTGTTCTTGAAGTCGACCGTGCGACCTTGCGCGTCGGTGAGGCGGCCGTCTTCCAGGATCTGCAACAAGGCGTTGAAGACGTCGGGGTGGGCCTTTTCGATCTCGTCGAAGAGCACGACCGAGAACGGCTTGCGCCGCACGGCCTCGGTGAGCTGTCCGCCTTCGTCGTATCCGACGTAGCCGGGCGGCGAACCGACGAGCCGCGACACCGTGTGCTTCTCCATGTACTCCGACATGTCGAGCTGGATCATCGAGGACTCGTCACCGAACAGGAACTCGGCGAGCGCCTTGGCGGTCTCGGTCTTGCCGACACCGGACGGGCCCAAGAAGATGAACGAGCCGCTCGGACGCTTCGGGTCCTTCAGGCCGGCACGCGTGCGACGGATCGCCTGCGACACCGCCTTGATCGCGTCGTTCTGACCGATGATGCGCTTGTGGAGCTCTTCCTCCATGCGCAGCAACTTCGCGGTCTCTTCCTCGGTGAGCTTGTAGACCGGGATACCGGTCCAGAGCGCGAGCACCTCGGCGACCGACTCTTCGTTCACCTCGTTGAAGAGGTCGACGCCCTCGGCTCGCCACTCGCGTTCCTTGCCCGCCCGCTGCTCGAGCAACGACTTCTCGCGGTCGCGCAGTGATGCGGCCCGCTCGAACTGCTGCGCCTCGATGGCCGCTTCCTTCTCCTTGCGGACCTTCGAGATCTCGTCTTCGAGCTCGCGGTAGTCCGGCGGAGCCTGCATGCGACGGATGCGCAGGCGCGAGCCCGCCTCGTCGATGAGGTCGATCGCCTTGTCGGGAAGGTGGCGGTCGGAGATGTAGCGGTCGGCCAGGTTCGCAGCCGCGACGATCGCCTGGTCGGTGATCGACACGCGGTGGTGCGACTCGTAGCGCTCGCGCAGACCCTTCAGGATCTCGATCGTCTCCGCGACCGACGGCTCTTCGACCTTGATCGGCTGGAACCGGCGTTCGAGCGCCGCATCCTTCTCGAGGTGCTTGCGGTACTCGTCGAGCGTGGTGGCGCCGATGGTCTGGAGCTCACCGCGGGCGAGCATCGGCTTCAGGATTGAAGCCGCGTCGATCGCGCCCTCGGCGGCACCTGCCCCGACGAGCGTGTGCAGCTCGTCGATGAACAAGATGATGTCGCCGCGCGTGCGGATCTCCTTCAGCACCTTCTTCAGACGCTCTTCGAAATCGCCGCGGTAACGGGAGCCGGCGACCAACGCACCCAAGTCGAGCGTGTAGAGCTGCTTGGCGTGCAGGGTCTCAGGGACCGTGCCTTCGACGATGCTCTGCGCGAGCCCCTCGACGATGGCGGTCTTGCCGACACCGGGCTCACCGATGAGCACGGGGTTGTTCTTCGTGCGCCTGCTCAACACCTGCATCACGCGCTCGATCTCCCGCTCGCGCCCGATGACCGGGTCGAGCTTCTTCTCGCGCGCGAGCTGGGTGAGGTTGCGGCCGAACTGGTCGAGCACCAACGACCCCGAAGGCGTGCTCTCGGTGCTGCCGGGCGTGCCGCTCGTGGAACCCGCGGACTCCTTCGTGCCTGCGTAACCCGAGAGCAGCTGGATGACCTGCTGGCGGACGCGGCTGAGGTCGGCGCCGAGCTTGACGAGTACCTGGGCGGCGACGCCTTCTCCCTCACGGATGAGGCCGAGGAGGATGTGCTCGGTGCCGATGTAGTTGTGGCCGAGCTGGAGGGCCTCGCGCAGCGAGAGCTCCAGCACCTTCTTGGCGCGGGGCGTGAACGGGATGTGACCCGACGGGGCCTGCCCGCCGTGGCCGATGATCTCTTCCACCTGGGCGCGCACGGCTTCCAGGGAGATCCCGAGTGACTCGAGCGCCTTGGCGGCAACCCCTTCACCCTCGTGGATCAGCCCGAGCAGGATGTGCTCGGTCCCGATGTAGTTGTGGTTGAGCAGGCGCGCTTCCTCTTGGGCGAGGACTACGACCCGTCGCGCTCGGTCGGTGAACCGCTCGAACAAAATGAACCGCCTCTCGGTGGGCCTGGTTGTGCTCATTCTATCGGCCGGTCGGCCTGCTTCTTTGGCGCCGGTCCGGTCGGAAAACGATGTTTCAGGGAGGTTCTGTGATGGAAGTGCGTTGCCGACGACTTCTGAGCTTTGCGCCAGCTCTCGTTCTACGCCTTCTGGGCCCGGATCATTCCCAATCGTCCGGTCGGCACCCGGCGAACACCGGATCAACCGGCTCGAATCGACCTGTCGCCGACATGCGCCGATAGCCTCCGCCCCGTGTCCCTGATCGACGATGTCGGACTCGCGCCCCTTCCCGCCGACCTCATCCGGGTCGAGAGCCGCCTGGCCGACTCGGTCCGGGCCGACGATCCGCTGCTCGGCGACGTAGCTCAGCACCTGCTCTCGGCCGGGGGAAAGCGCCTCCGACCGACCCTCGCCCTGTGCGCCGGGTACGCCGCGGCGGGAGCCGACGGCGAAGCCACGCCAGAGGTGGTCAGCGGAGGTGCCGCGGTCGAGCTGGTGCATCTCGGCTCGCTGTACCACGACGACGTGATCGACGAGGCCGAGACCCGCCGGGGCGTACCGTCGGTGAACGCCCGGTGGTCGAACATCGTGGCGATCCTCGCGGGCGACTATCTGCTCGCCCAGGCATCGTCGCTGGCGGCGTCTCTCGGCGCCGACGTTGCCGGTCTCTTGGCCGAGACCATCGGCCAGCTCTGCCGGGGACAGGTCCTGGAGCTGCAGCACCTCTTCGACGTCACCCGCACCGAGGAGTCGTACCTCTCGTCGATCGAGGGCAAGACCGCGTCGCTCATGGCGACCGCGTCGCGGATCGGGGCGTTGGTGAGCAACGTGTCGGCCGACAGCCTCGACGCGCTCACGCAGTTTGGCCACCACCTCGGCATGTGCTTCCAGGTCGTCGACGACGTGCTCGACGTCACCCGCACCGAAGCCGAGCTCGGCAAGCCGGCAGGCAACGACGTGCACGAAGGCGTCTACACGCTGCCGGCGATCTACGCGATCGCCCGCTCCGAGGAGCTGCGCGACCTGCTCGGACGCAAGCTCGAGTGGGAGAAGGTCACTCGGGCGGTGGAGCTCATCGCGACGCCCGACGTGATCGACGCGTCGATGACAGTCGCCCGCACGCACGCGACCAAGGCGTCCGAAGCGCTCGCGGGCGCGACCGAGCTCGACGCCAAGGTGTGCGAGCGGCTCCGGACGCTCGTCGACGGGCTCGTGCAGCGGTCGAGCTGAACCACATGCCGGAATCGTCGGAGCACACGCGTTCCGGCGCGACGCGACGCGCCGTGTTCATGCGGCGTGTCGACGCGTGGCTCGCCGCCGACCTCGACGCCTATCTCGACTGTTGGGCCGACGACATGGTCATCGAGATGCCGTCGGGCCGCGTCGCGGGTAAGGACCGCTACCGCAAGGTGGTGAAGGCCGGGTTCGCGTGGGCCCAGCCGGTCGCGTTCGACGTGCACCACCTCGCGTTCGAGGAATCGGCCGCCGTCGCGTTGGCGGACTGGACGATCCGCGCCCGCCGGCGCGACGACCGTGTCGTGATCGGGTGGCGCGGTCTGTCGGTGTGCTCGTTCCACGGCGACAAGATCACGTGGTGGCGCGAGCATCACCTCACCCCACCTGCCCCCCTGGATTAGGCGCTTCGGTCGCGGATCTGCGCCTTTACGCCGTCTCCTGGGACGGGATCGCCTGGGAGCGGTCGATCTCGTCGATGAACTTCACCACGCTGTCGTTGAACGCGTTCGGGGCCTCGGCCATCAGCCCGTGGGCGGCACCGCTCAGCACCAAGAGCCGCGACGTCGTGATCAGCTCCGCCAGCTCTTCGGCGTCGCCGAGCGGGGTGAGCGTGTCCTGCGACCCGGTGATGACGAGCGTCGGCGCGGTCACCTCCGGCAGCGCGAACCGGAGCTCGTCGCTCGCGTCGAGGATCGCGCCGACCTGGGCCACGAACGCGTGCGGCTTCGTCTGGACGAGCACGCGCGCGAGCACGTTGACGAAGACGCCGAACCGACGCTGCAGGCGGGGGCCGATCATCCAGCGCATCCCGTCGTCCATGAGGCCGGCCATGCCGCGCTCCTCGACGACGCTCGCCCATTCCGCGAGCAGCTCCCGGCGCCAGGCGTGGTGCTGGCACGCGGTGCACGCAAGCGTGAGCGAAAGCACCCGCTCGGGGTGCATCACGCCGATCACCTGCGCGATCACGCCTCCCATCGACGCACCGACCACGTGGGCGCGATCAACGCCTTCCGCGTCGAGCACCGCGATCGCGTCGGCGGCCATCCGGATCAGGTCGTAGGGCCCGGGCGGGGCGTCGGAGTGGCCCGTGCCCCGATTGTCGGGCGCGATGCAGTGGTGCCGACGACCGAACGCGCCGCGCTGTAGAGCCCAACCGCGGTGATCGACGCCGAGGCCCTGGATCATCAGGACCGGCGAACCGTCGCGACGACCCCACGCGCTGTACGCGATCGTGGTGCCATCGTCGGTAACCGTCGCCGACATGCAGCGAGCGTACCGGCGCTCTAGACGGCGTCGAGCAGCGCGCCGACTGCGCGCCGCATCGCGTCGGTGAACCGG
>JBEPUZ010000292.1:0-4720 GCA_041691275.1 Actinomycetota bacterium
GGGGTGGCCGGTGTGTTTTTGCCTCCCGCCCCCCCGCCCCCGTGGGGGCCCGCGCGCGGGCCCCGAAACCCGTGCGCGGGGGGGGGGGCGTAGCCGCCCCGGGGACACGGCATCACCTGCATAACGGGTGCTCTAACGGCTGTACCAATGGCCTTCGCCGGAGCGGAACGCGAACCCGGCCACCCAGAACACGGCGACGATGACGGCCAGGAACCACAGGAAATGCGCGACGAACCCGAGCCCGCCGAGCAGCAGTGCGATGAGTAGGACGAGGAGCACGAGGCCCATTGTTTCCTCCTGAGTCGTAGGCCTTTCGGGTACCCGCGGAGAATCTCCCGCAAACGTTGCGACCGCACTGGCACACCCTCGCCGTACGATCCGCGGATGCCCATCACCGTTGTGCCGACGCCGTACGGGCGCGCCGCCTCGCAGGCGTTACGTGATGCGGTCGAGCGGGCCAAGCACGACGATGCCCTTGCGCCGGTCACGGTCGTGGTGCCGACGAACTCGGTGGGGGTCTCCGCGCGCCGGCGCCTCGCCTCCGGAGAGCTCGGGTCGACGAGCCCGACGGGTCGCGGTGTGGTCGGCGTGACCTTTCTCACCGTGTACCGGCTCGCGGAGCTGCTCGGTGCGGCCGAGCTCGCGGCGTCGGGGCGCCGGCCGGTGTCGACGCCCGTGGTCGCGTCGGCGGTGCGGCGCGCGCTCGCCCGCCAAGCCGGGTTGTTCGCACCGGTCGCGCAGCATCCCGCAACCGAAGAGGCACTGGTCGCCGCACACCGGGAGCTCGCCGATCTCGACAAGTCCCAGCTCGACGCGCTGGCGGCGCAGAGTGAGCGGGCGCGAGAGGTCGTGCGCCTGCACGTCGCGACCAAGTCTCTGCTGCAACGCGAGTGGCACGACGAGCACGATCTCATGGAGGTCGCGACGGGCGTCGTCACCTCCTCGACCCCACTGGTACGTGAGCTCGGGACCGTCGTCGCCTTCCTGCCGCAACGCTGGAGCGCGCCCGCGGCGCGCCTGTTGCGCGTGCTCGCCGTCGCGACCGAGCTCGAGGTCATCGTCGGCATCACGGGGGCGGCCGCCGCCGATGCGCAGGTGATCGCGAGCCTGCGTCGCGTCGGCGCCGAGATCCCGGTATCGGCCCTTCGGTCGATCGCGCCTGCGACCGGTACCGAGGTGTGGAACGCGTCCGACCCCGACGACGAGGTGCGCGGCGTCGTACGCGGCGTCGTGGAAGCGATGCGCGCCGGCGTGTCGCTCGAGCGCATGGCCGTGCTCTACGCCTCCGACGACCCGTACGCACGCCTGCTGCACGAGCACTTCGACCTCGCCGACATCACACACAACGGGGCGACGACGCGATCCATGTCGGATTCCGTCCTCGGGCGCGGCCTCCTGCGAATTCTCGCGCTGGCCGACTCCGACTTCGGCCGCGACGACGTCTGTGGGCTGTTCGCGACGGCGCCGGTGCTCGACGGTCAGGGACGATCGGTTCCGGCCGCGCAGTGGGAGCGCGTCTCGCGCGACGCCGGAGTGGTGCGCGGCGTCGACGAATGGGGCGCGCGGCTGGGCCGGTACGCGGCGACCCTGCCCGACGACGATCGGGGTGATCGGGTGCGCGCTCAAGCCGACGCGCTGGGTGCCTTCGTCGCCGGGCTCGCGGCCGATCTCGATCCGGCTTCGATGCCGCGCACCTGGAGCGGGCTGTCGCGGTTCGCGCACCGCCTGGTCCGCCGATACCTCGGCGCCGAGCACCGGCGCGCGTCGTGGCCGGCCTTCGAACAGATCGCGGCGCGCCGGGTCGAAGCCGTGCTCGACCGGCTCGCCGGCCTCGACTCGATCGATCCCGCACCGACGATCGAGGTCTTCCGGCGCACGATCGAGCTCGAGCTCGGCGCGGCCCGCGACCGCGTCGGGCGCCTCGGCGACGGCGTGCTCGTCGGGCCGGTCGGCATGGCGCTCGGTGTCGATCTCGACCGACTGTGGGTGTGCGGCCTGGCCGAGGGAAGGTTTCCTGCGGTCCCGCGCGACGACCCGCTCCTCGGCGACCGAGAGCGCGCGGTGCTCGCCGGTGAGCTCCCGCTACGCGCCGACCGCACCGCCGACGACCAACGCCACCTGCTCGCGGCATTGGCGTCCACGTCCGACGCGCGCGTGTGCACCTATCCCCGCGGCGACCTCCGCCGGAGCACCGAGCACGTGCCGTCGCGTTTCTTGGCGCCCACCATCGCCGCGCTCGGGGTCGTGAGCTCGATTCCGTCCTACGCACATGGGGCCACGCACGTGGCGTTTCCCGCCAACCGTCACGAGCTCGAGGTCCGGGCTTCGGTGGCGCGGGAGCCGTGGGTCGAGTCGAGCCCTGCCGTGTCGTCGGGCCTGGCACTGGCGGTCGCGCGGTCGGGAAACCGTTTCACCCGCTTCGACGGCAACCTCGCGCCGCTGCGGGAGCGCTTGCGCGAGATCAGCCCGGCCGCCGACGGCCGGGTGGCGTCACCGACGCGGTTGCAGACATGGGCGGGGTGCCCGCACGCGTACTTCATGCAAACCGTGCTGCACGTCGATCCGGTCGCGCGCCCCGAAGACATCATGCAGCTCGCGCCGATCGATCGCGGCAGCCTCGTGCACGAGGTGCTCGATCGTTTCGTCGACGAGGTCCGCACCCGTCCCGATGCCGGGCGACCGTGGCGCGACGAAGACCGCGCCCGCCTGCGCGTGATCGCGGAAGAGGTGTGCGCCGGGGCCGAGGCGCGCGGCGTCACCGGAAGGCGCTTGCTCTGGCACCGTGACCGGCGCCTGATCCTGGGCGAGCTTGATGCCTTCCTCGATGCCGATCAGCGTTACCGCGCCGAGGGGGTCGAGACGCTCGCGACCGAGCTGGCGTTCGGTATGCCCAACGCCCCCGGTCCCGCGGTCGAGGTCGCGCTCGGGGCCCGGCGTCACGTGCACGTGCGAGGCATGGCCGACCGGGTCGATCGCCGCGCCGACGGAACCCTGGTCGTGATCGACTACAAGACCGGTTCGACCGTTCCGTACCATTCGATCGGCGTCGACGATCCCGTGACCGGGGGAACCCACCTTCAGCTGCCCGTGTACGCCTACGCGGCCCGGGCCGCATACGGCGATCCGGCAACCAAGGTCGAGGCGTACTACTGGTTCGTGGGGAAGGGGAAGAACCGGCTCGTCGGGTACGACGTCGACGGTGCGATCGACGCGGTGTTCATGGGCGCGGTGCGCACGATCATCGACGGGATCGAGGCCGGTGTGTTCCCGCTGCGGCCGACCGAGCCCGCGCCCTCGCCCTTCGTCAAATGCGAGTACTGCGACCCGGACCACATGGGCACGACCGACCGCTGGCGGGAGTGGGAACGTAAATCGAGCGCGCCCGAGCTCGTCGGTCTCCACAGCCTGTCGCAGCCGGGCGCGCTCTACGCCGACTACGCCGACGAGGCGGACAAGGTCGACGGGGCCCCCACATTCGTCCAGGTAGAACTGGAGTTCGAGTGACCGGCGGCGAGCTGTTCTCCGAGCCGGGCGATGCCGCCGCGCGCGCGTCGATTCGCACCGAGCTCGACGCGACCCTCTTCGTCGAGGCGGGCGCGGGCACGGGGAAGACGAAGGCGCTCGTCGATCGGGTCGTCGCGCTCGTCGTCGCCGACGTCCCCGTGCCTGCGATCGCGGCGATCACCTTCACCGAGAAAGCGGCCGCCGAGCTGCGCGATCGCATCCGGCGCGAGCTGCAGTCGCGAGCCGACTCGGAGGAGGAGACCGACATCGCCCGCGACCGGTGTCGCGCCGCCCTCGGTGATCTCGACGCGGCTGCGATCTGCACACTGCACGCGTTCGCGCAGCGCATCCTGACCGAGTTCCCGATCGAGGTCGGGTTGCCGCCCCGCATCGAGGTCCGCGACGAGATCACGTCGCGGATCGCCTTCGAAGACCGTTGGCGCGCCTTCGTCGACGAGCTCCTCGAGGACCCAGAGCTCGAGTCGACCGTCCTGGTGCTGCTCGCGTCGGGCGTGAAGTTGCCGCACCTGCGCACCGTCGCCGAGATCCTCGACGACAACTGGGACCTGCTCGATCGCATCGAGGCACCCGCGCCGCTGCCCGCCCTGCAGCTCGACGGGTGGCTCGAGGAGTTCGCAGGGGTGTGCGAAGCCGGTGTCGACTGCCGGGCCGAGACCGACACGATGCTGACCCGACTCGTTGCGTACGCGGAGTATCGCGACAGCTTGGGCGCCGCGTTCGACGACGCCGAGCGCATCGAGCTCCTGCGGGCCGACAAACCGTCGTTCAAGGTCTCGCGGACTGGCAACAGCAAGAACTGGGGTGACATCGACGCGCTGCGGGACCAGATCTTGAAGCTCGCCGAACAGCGTCAGGTGATGATCGACGCGATGCTCCACGTGGCGATCAAGCGCGCGGTGGCGGCCATTGCTGTCTACATCGCCCGGTCCGTGGGGGAGCGTCGGGTCGCGGGCGAGCTCGACTTCCACGACCTGCTCGTGCTGGCGCGCACGCTGCTGCGCGACCCCGTGCGGGGGCCCGCGGCCCGGGAGCGCCTTCGCCGCCGTTACCAGCGCATCCTGATCGACGAGTTCCAGGACACCGACCCCATCCAGGTCGAGCTCGCGGCGTTGCTCGGATCGGGCGACCCGGCCGACAGCGCCAACACGTGGCAGGAGATGAGCGTCGAGCCCGGCCGGCTCTTCTTCGTCGGCGA
>JBEPUZ010000293.1:0-4689 GCA_041691275.1 Actinomycetota bacterium
CGCTCGTGACCGCGTCGGAGATCGTGCGCCGGCTCGCCGAGTACAAGCCACCGACCCACATCCATGAGACCTGGCGCCGGTTCATCGAAGGCATCGACTTCGGTCCGGAGTGGAACAAGCACCTGCTCGACGAGGCCACCCTGGCCGACTTCTGCGAGGAGCTGCCGATCGGTCTGGCCCGCCAGGCGCACGCGTGCACGCACACGACGTTCGCGCCGACGGTGATGCACGGTGGCACCAAGACCAATGTCATCCCCGACACGGTCGAGCTCGAGGTCGACATCCGCACGCTCCCCGGTCAGCGCGGTGCCGACGTGCGCGCGCTTCTCGAGGATGCGCTCGGCGACCTGCTCGGTTGCACCGAGATCACGCCGTTCGACGAGAACGAGTCGACGTCGTCACCGACCGAGACGCCGCTGTGGGACGCTATGGGGCGGGTGTCGGCGGCGCTCGTCGCCGACTCGGGTCTCGTCCCGTTCCTGACCGTCGGTGCGACCGACGCCCGGTTCTTCCGTCGCCACGGCTCGGTCGCGTACGGCTTCGGGCTGTTCAGTCGCAAGCTCTCGTTCGACGACTACGCGTCGATGTTCCACGGCAATGACGAGCGCGTCGACATCGACTCACTCGTGTTGTCGACCCGCCTTTGGGACGGCCTCGCCCGGGACATGCTCCGGTAACGATCTCGCCGGTGATGTGCGACTTTTCCGCCCGGAGGGCGGAAAAGTCGCCGCACTGTTGCGTGAGTTGTCGGGCGGGGTTACTCGTCGGGCTGGTCGCGCAGGTAGCGCTCGAAGTCCTCGGCGAGTGATTCGCCGGACGGGAGCTCGTCCTCGTCGAACCAGTCGTCATCCTCGTCTTCCTCGTCGTCGACCGCGATCTCGTCGTCGGTCTCCAGCCAGCCCGGACCATCGTCGGCCGTGTCGTAGCGGGTCTCGAGTCGTTCGACGTACGAGCTCACGTCGGGATCGCCGGCGACGACCTCGGAGACCGAGCGCTCCCACGCGCTCGACGCGATGTCGAGGTCGGTGAGGTCGAGGCCGAGGTCGAGCAGGTCGCTCAGGCGGTCGAGCATCGCCCGGGTCGCCTTCGGGTTCGGCGGCGTGGCGACGTAGTGCGGTACCGGCGCCCAGATCGATGCCGACGCGAAGCCGGCGCGACGGACCGAGTCGTGCAACACACCGACGATGCCGGTCGGGCCTTCGTAGCGCGAGCGTTGCATACCGAGCCGGGCCGCGAGCACCTCGTCGGTGGCGGACCCGGTGCACTTGATCGGCCGGGTGTGCGGGGTGTCGCCGAGCAGCGCACCGAGCGTGACGATCACCTCGCAGTTCGTCTTGCGGGCGACGTCGATGATGTCCTCGCAGAACGACGGCCACTTCAGGTTCGGCTCGACGCCGAGCAGGAGCACGAGGTCACGGCCGCCCGCCGGCAGCGATCCGGCCGAGAGCGAGAGCGACGGCCAGTTCACGGTGCGCACGACCCCGTCGACGAGCTCGACCGTGGGCCGCGCGGCCTGGAAATCGAGATACTCCTCGATGTCGAGCGTGGCGAAGGGGCGCGCGTTGCACGCGCGTGAGAGCCAGCGGACGGCATCGGACGCGGCGTCGGCCGCGTCGTTCCAACCGGAGAACGCGGCGATCAGGGCTGGTCTTCGTAACGACGGCTCGATGCTCCAACGAACGGTCACCCGATCACCTTAGGTCGCGCTCCGCGACTCGCTCTCGCGTCGGATGACGGGATTGCTCAGCGTCCCGATCCCCTCGATGGTGATCTCCACGACGTCGCCGTCGACCAGCCAGCGGGGCGGCTTGCGGGCCGCGCCGACACCGGCGGGCGTGCCGGTCAGAATGACGTCGCCGGGCTCGAGCGTGCAGCCCTGGCTTATCCAGGCGATCAGGTACGGCACCGAGAACACAAGCTGCGATGTGCTCGACGACTGGAGCACCTCGCCGCTCACCTTGGTCTCGATCGCGAGGCCTCCGTTGATGTCGATCTCGTCGAGAGATACGAGCTCGGGTCCGAGCGGGCAGAAGGTGTCGAACGACTTCGACCAGCTCCACTGTCCGGTCGTGTATTGGTGGTCGCGCGCCGAGACGTCGTGACCGATCGTCACTCCGGCGACGACAGCGAGCGCGTCTTCCTCGGGCACGTCGCGTGCCCGCTGCCCGATCACGACCGCGAGCTCACCCTCGTAGTCGGGTTGGGTCACGTGCGGCGGGATGACGATGGGGACGCCGGGAGCGATGACCGAGCTCGGCGATTTCACGAACAGCGTCGGCGCGTCGGGCAGCGGGCGCCCGGTCTCCTCGGCGTGATCGCGATAGTTGAGCCCGACGCCCCAGATGACGCGCGGGGTGGGGACCGGCGACCTCAAGCGAGCGCCCCGGACTCCCGCAGGCGCGCGACCTCGGCATCGTCGAAACCGAGTTCGTGGAAGACCTCGTCGGTGTGCTCGCCGACCTCGGGCGCGCCCCGCCTGATCTCGAGGCCTTGCCCGTCGAACTGCATCGGCGACGACGACAGGCGCGCGGTCGGGTGTCCCGGATAGTTGGGCATGTAGCCGTTCGCGATCACCTGCACGTCGTTGATCACTTCGAGCGGCGAGGCGATCGACGAGAAGATTGTGTCCTGCGCCGACAGTCGCTCCTTCAGCTCGGCAAGCGGCAGCGACGCAATCCGCTCGACGAGGATCGGATGCAGCTCGGGCGCAAGCGCCTGGCGTTGCGCGGCCGTGGCGTATTCGGGGTTGTCGAGCAGTTCCTCGAGCCCGAGCGCGCGCATCGTCGGTTCCCAGTGCCGGTCGGGGTCGAGCATGTTCAAGCTGATCCAGCGTTCGTCGGCGGTGCGGAACGAGCCGACGAGCACGCTACTCAGGCTCTTGCCCGCGACGTGCCGGGGCGGCTCGACGCCGAGGATGGCGGTGGGGACGAGGTCGTTCGACAGTGTCCACACAGCCGCGCCGAGCAACGACACGTCGACGACGGTCGATTCGCCGGTGCGTTCGCGCTTGAACAACGCCGCCGCGACCCCGCCCGCGAGGTAGGCGCCGCTCGGCGCGTCGCCGAGAGCGCCACGCGGTTGCACCAGCTGACCGCCCGACGGTGTGAGCATGTGGGCGAGACCGCCGCGCGCCCAGTACGAGACCGCGTCGAATCCACCCTTGTCGGCGTCGGGACCCTCGAGCCCCTGGCCCGAACCAATCGCGTAGATGCAGCGCGGGTTCACCTCCGCGATGTCGGAAGGATCGAGCCGCAACTTCGTGCGCGCCGACGGTAGAAAGTTCGTGATGAAGACGTCGGCCCACTCGATCAGCTTGTCGAGCGCGTCGCGGCCCTCGTCGGTGCGCAGGTTGATCGATACGCCGCGCTTGTTGCGGTTGAACTGCTCGAAGAGGAAGTTGAAGTCGCCGGTATCGGTGACGAATCCCATGCCCATGATCAGCCGCAGGGGGTCGCCGCCGGGCCGTTCGACCTTGACCACATCGGCGCCCCACTCCGCGAGGATGGCTGCGGCAGACGGCACGAAGCCATGCTCCGCGACTTCGAGAACCTTCACGCCGTCCATAACGCCCATGAAGTCATCCCTTCGTTCTCAGTGGTGTTAGAACGTGTTCGCGACGACTGCGCGCGTTCAGCCGCGAAGTGCGGTGATGGACGACTTCGAGCATTGCTGTAGCGCGCCCTGCACCATCACCTCGACGAGCGATCCGATGTGGTCGAAGCCTTCGCCGACCGTCTTTCCCATCAAGAAGCGCGCGTGGATGCCTTCCAGGATGATCGCGAGCTTGTAGGCCGCGAGGGCTTCGTAGAAGTCGAGTTGGCTGACGTCGCGACCCGAGCCGTTGGCGTAGCGCGCGACCACGGCGTCGCGCGACAAGAAGCCCGCGTCGGCCGAGATCGTCGCACCGACGTTTCCTGTCTGCGCGTCGTCGCGCACGTAATAGAGCAAGAAGAGACCAAGGTCGGCGAGCGGGTCACCCAGCGTCGCCATCTCCCAGTCGAGCACCGCGACGATCCGACCGGGGTCGTCCGGAGCGAGCATCGTGTTGTCGAGCCGGTAGTCGCCGTGCACGATCGTCGGAGGCGGCGAGACGGGGATCGCGGCGCGCAACCGGCGCGCGAGCTCGTCGACCGCGGGGAGTTCGCGCGTCTTGGACCGTTCCCACTGTTCGCCCCACCGTCGGACCTGGCGCTCGACGTAGCCATCGGGGTGACCGAAGTCGCCGAGCCCGACGGCCTCGTAGTCGACGGCGTGGATCGCGACGAGCACGTCGATCAGCTCTTCCGAACACCGGCGGGCGTCGTCGTGCGAGAGCTGGGCGATGTCGGCGCCGTTGCGCAGGATGTTCCCGACGACCAGTTCCATCACGTAGAAGGGCGCGCCGTTGACGGTGACGTCGTCGCAGAAGCCGAGTGTCTTCGGTACGGGCACGGCGCTCGGCGCGAGCGCGGCGAGCACCTTGTACTCGCGGGCCATGTCGTGCGCGGTCGGCAACACGTGACCGAGTGGCGGGCGCCGCAGCACGAGGTCGCGGTCGCCGTCGTGGATCGCGTACGTGAGGTTCGATCGGCCGCCGGAGATCAGCGAGGCCCGTAGCTCACCTCCGGTGGCGCCGTCGACATGCGCGGCGAACCAGGGTCGGAGCCGTTCGAGATCGACACCGGGCGGCGTGTCTGTCACGGCCCGGAG
>JBEPUZ010000294.1:0-4689 GCA_041691275.1 Actinomycetota bacterium
ACACGACCGGCGGCTACCTGACGCAGGTCGCTTACACCCACAAGTACGTGTTCGATCTGAAGCCCGACACCGACGTCTACTGGTGTACCGCCGACGTCGGGTGGGTGACCGGGCACTCGTACATCGTGTACGGCCCGCTCGCGAACCGCGCGACGTCCGTGCTCTACGAAGGCACTCCCGATCACCCGGGCAAGGACCGGTTGTGGTCGATCGTCGAGAAATACAAGGTGACGATCTTCTACACCGCGCCGACCGCCATCAGGACGTTCATGAAGTGGGGCGACGCCCTCCCGGCCGCCCACGACCTCTCGTCGCTGCGGCTCATCGGAACCGTGGGCGAACCAATCAATCCCGAGGCCTGGGTCTGGTACTACGGGGTGATCGGCGCGAGCCGGTGTCCCGTTGTCGACACGTGGTGGCAGACCGAAACCGGCGCGATCATGATCAGCGCGCTCCCGGGCGCGACGACATTGAAGCCCGGCAGTGCGACCTTCCCTCTGCCCGGTATCGAGGCAGGGATCGTCGACGACGCCGGTGCGCCGGTTGCGATCCCCGGCGGCGGCTACCTCGTGCTGTCGCGCCCGTGGCCGTCGATGCTGCGCGGCATCTGGGGTGACGAGGAGCGTTATCGCGAGACGTACTGGTCGCGCTTCGGCGACAAGTACTTCGCGGGGGACGGCGCCAAACGGGACGACGACGGGTACTTCTGGTTGCTCGGTCGCGTCGACGACATCATGCCCGGCGCCGGCCACAACACCCCCCCCACCGCGGGCGCGCCCGCGGTGGTCCATCCCCCGGCGGTCGCCGAAGCTGGGGTCGGCGGCCGCGCCGACGACACCACAGGCCAAGCGATCGCCGCGTTCGTCACGCTGCGGGGAGGCATCGAGCCCGGCGACGCACTCGTCGAGGAGCTCCGCAACCACGTCGCCCAGCTCATCGGACCGATCGCCAAGCCCAAGACGATCCTGTTCACCGACGACCTCCCGAAGACGCGTTCGGGCAAGATCATGCGTCGCTTGCTGCGCGACGTCGCCGAGGACGAGCTCCTCGGCGACACCACGACCCTCGCCGATCCGACCGTCGTCGACGGGATCAAGTCCAAGTACCTCGCGTCGCAGCCGCCCGAGGAGTAGCGGGCCCTGAAGTTCCTCCCCGAGCACTGGACGTGGAAGGCGGACGCGCTGGTTCCGTCGCGCGCCGTCGTCGTCGACATCGACGGTGTGCTCTCCGACGCGTCGAGTCGTCAGCACTACATCGAGTCGCCGCGCCAGGATTGGCGCGCCTTCTTCGAGGCGTGCGGCGAGGATCCCGTCATCGAGGAGGTCCAGACCCTCCTCGCCCTGCTCGACCCGCACCTCCAGATCGTGCTGCTCACCGCCCGCCCGCACCGGATCGCGTACCTGACCGAGGCCTGGCTCCGGCACTACGAGATCCGGTGGGACCTGCTCATCACCCGGCCCTGGGGCGACTACGACGTCGCCCGCGACTTCAAGCAGGGGACTGTCTGGGAGCTCCGCGCCGCCGGCTTCCAGCTCGCGCTCGCGTTCGAGGACGATCGCCGGAACGTCGAGATGTTCCGGTCCGAGGGCATTCCGTGCCTGTACGTACATTCGGGCTATTACGACTGATGGGCCCGTACGACCGGTGCAGGGTTCCGCAGTCGTTTCGCAGCCGACTCTCAGGTAAATCTGCTTCCATGAGGCAGTGGGAAGACCCGACGCATCGTCGGTGTTCCCCCGGACAGAGGTGACACAGATGTTCAGGAACAACGTCAAGACGGTCGTGCTGTTGACGGCGCTGGCCGCGCTCTTCATGGGCGTCGGCTCGATCTTTGGCACCGGCGGCTTCGTGATCGGGCTCGTCCTCGGTCTCGTCTTCGTCGGGAGCTCCTACTGGTTCTCCGACAAGATCGCGGTGAAGGCCGCGGGAGCGGTACCGGTGTCGGAGGCCGACGCGCCGCAGCTCTATTCGATCGTCCGCGATCTCACGACGCGCGCGTCGATGCCGATGCCGGCCATCTACATCAGCCCCGCTTCGCAGCCGAATGCGTTCGCGACCGGTCGCAACGAGCACCACGCCGCGGTCGCGGTGACCCAGGGCCTCATGCAGGTGGTCGACCAGGAAGAGCTGCAGGGGGTGCTCGCCCACGAGATCTCCCACGTGCGCAACCACGACATCCTGATCGGTTCGGTTGCGGCGACTGTCGCGCTCGCGATCACCTTCCTTGCCCGCATGCTCATGTGGGGTGCGATCTTCGGAGGCGGAGTCGGTGGCGGCCGGGACCGCAACGGGAACGCGCTCGGTGCGATCGCGATGATGATCTTCGCCCCGATCGCCGCGGTACTCCTACAGATGTCGCTGTCCCGCTCGCGCGAGTACGAAGCCGACCACAGTGGCGCGGCGCTCCTCGGCACGGGCGAGCCGCTGGCCCGTGCCCTCGAGAAGATCGACGCCTATGCGAAGCAGATCCCGATGAACATCGACCCCGCGCACGCGACGGCCTACATCATCAACCCGCTGACGGGGAAGAAGGCGAACTTCGCCAACCTCTTCAGCTCGCACCCTCCGACCGAAGACCGCATCGCGCGGCTCCGGCAGCAGACGGTGCACAGCCATTAGTCCTTTGGCATTCATCCTCCGGCACTGACGATCCGGCACTACTCGAAGGCTCCGGAGCGCGTCAGTCGCGGAAGTTGTTGAACTCGAGCGGTACTCCGAAGTCGTGCTCACGCAGCTTCTGGATCGCCGCTTGCAGGTCGTCGCGCTTCTTGCCCATCACCCGGAGCTGATCGCCCTGCACCTGGTGCTGGACGCCCTTGATGCCAAGCCCCTTGATGTACTTGCCGATCTCGCGGGCCTTGTCGTCGTTGATGCCGACCTGGATCGACACCTTCTGGCGGGCGCGCCCCTTCGTCGCCTCTTCGACCTTGCCGTAGTCGACCGCCTTCAACGACACCTTGCGCTTGACGAGCTTCTCCTCGAGCACCTGGGTCACGGCCTTCAACCGTTCCTCCGACGCCGACTCCAGCTCGATCGCGTTGTCGCTCTCCTTCAACTCCACCGTGCTGTCGGTGCCCTTGAAGTCGAAGCGGTTCGCAAGCTCGCGGTTCGCCTGATCGACTGCGTTCTTGACCTCTTGGAGGTCGACCTCCGAAACCACGTCGAAGCTCGGCATGACTATGACTCCCTTGCCTTCGCCCGGAGGGCTCGGCTCGTCCGCACTTGACTATGGCTCCCTCGGCTTCGCCCGGAGGGCTCGCTCGTCCGCACTCTTATCTGGGTCGCTAGATTAGATCCGGGTCGGTACCCGAGTGGCCAAAGGGGATGGGCTGTAAACCCATTGCGTTACCGCTACGTTGGTTCGAATCCAACCCGGCCCACCATCTTGTTTTGTCGCTCGTTTGCTTTCCGGGCTCGCTGCGCTCGCGATGTGAGACTGCACTTGCTCCGGCGGGCTTGCTCGCTGGCGCTGCGCCCATCGCTCTGCTCGCCGCAATGAGACGGAGCGTACGTCCGGCTACGTCAGTCGGGCCACGGCTCGGGGGAACTCCGCCAGACGATCGATGAAGGCGTCAGCACCCGTGAGTTCTTCACGGGTGTGGGTTGTGACGATCGCGATCACCTTCATACCTGCGGCTACTCCTGCTGCGACTCCTGACGGGGCGTCTTCCAGGACAATGCACTTGCTCGGCTCCGCGCCGAACAGGCTTGCTCCCATCAGGTAGGGCCCGGGATCGGGTTTTCCCGCCTTGGTCAGCTCGGGGGTCACGAGGATGACGGGGACGGGGAGGTGGCTCTCGCGAGCCGCGCCTGAGCGAGCTGAAGGGGGCACGACGTGACGATGCCGATTCTTGGTAGGCGCTCCAACAGTTCGCGGGCGCCGGGCAGTGCGATCACTCCTGCGGTGCGGCCATGAGGGATGCGCGGCGCGATTCCCGGCCCGAGTCCGCGCAGGTCCGCCCACCACTCGAAGGCGCGGATTACCGACGCCTTCGAGTCGATCAGCATCCCGTCGAGATCCGACAGGACAACAGGGTCCATGATCACAACATCAACTGCATCAACACCACGTCGAGCCAGCGGTTGAATTTGCGGCCGACTTCGCGCTCTCGCCCCACCGGTTCGAAGCCGCAGGCGGCGTGGAGAGCGATCGACGCGTCGTGGTCGCCGACGATGCGGGCGATGACCGAGTGGAAGCCGTGCTCGCGGGCCAGGCCGACCAGATCGGTGAGGAGCAGCCGGCCGACGCCTTGCCCGCGCCGGTCGCGATGCACGTAGATCGAGTCCTCGACCGTGGTCGAGTAAGCGGGACGGGGCCGGTAGGCGCTGAGCGACGCGAAGCCGACGGCCTGGTCGTCGGGGGTCACGGCGACGATCGCCGGATGGCCGCCCGAGTGCTCGTCGACCCAGGCCAACTGCTCGGGTAGCGACCGGGGCCTGAGGTCGAAGGTGACGGTCGACTCCAGCACCTCGACGTTGTAGATCGCGCGCAGCGCGACTGCGTCGCGACGCTCGACCAGTCGGGTCTCGAGTGGGTTGGAAGCCGGCACGGGGGGTGACGCTACGCAAGTCGCAGCGGGAGGCCGAGTCTGCTCGGCTAAACTCGTCGGGCTTCGCCCCCTTAGCTCAGTTGGCAGAGCACTTCCATGGTAAGGAAGGGGTCTACGGTTCAAGTCCGTAAGGGGGCTC
>JBEPUZ010000295.1:0-4646 GCA_041691275.1 Actinomycetota bacterium
CGCCGGCCGTCTCGCCGCCCGCCCGCCCATCTCTTCAACGCGGCGCCGATCGCAGGTGGGGGGTCATCACACGACGGCAATGCACGAAGAGAGAAGGGCGTGCCTCAGATGTTCGCGAGGATCGGGGTCAACGCACCGGCGAGCGGAGCCGTGATCGGTGCGAGGGCCGTCGCGGCCTGAGTGCAGGCGGCGGTGATCTGTGCGTTGTTCTGCCATGCCGACGCACCTTCGATGCAGAGCAGCGACGGCGAGGTAAGAACGATCTGCAACTGCTGTGGCGCATTCCCGCTTGCGAGCGATACACACGTGAGGGTCAACAGGCTCGGATCGCCACCCGCGGTCTTCACGGCACTCGCGAGCTGAGTGCACGACTGGTTCAACGCGGCGGCCACCGGAGCGGGGATCGTCGTCGGCGGGATCGTCGGCGTCGGCGAGGCCGGCGTCGTGACGGACGGCAACTGGATCGTCACGCCTGCGTTCACGTCGAGGCCCGCGCCGCCACCGGAGGTTGCCGGCGGCGTCGATGCGGAGACGTTCCCGTTGACCGAACCGTTGCCGGTCCCGTTCGAGTTACCGGCCGCCGGCGGCGTCGTGCCGCCGGTCGTCGGTGATGTCGTCGGTGATGTCGTGGGCTTCGTGGTGGGCGTGGTCTTCGGTTTCGTGGTGGACGTGGTCTTCGGTTTCGTCGTCGGCGTCGTCGACTGCTGGTCGGCGAACGTGATCGTCGCCTGCACGTGGTACGCCGGGGCGCTCGGGTTCGCGTCGGCGACGACCACGGCGCAACGGTGTGTCTTGTCGCAGAAGCGGTTGTTCGTCCCGAACTTCTGACCGCTCGCGGGAAGCGTGTACTTGGTGTCGAACTCGCCGTTCGACTGCCACGACTTCACGATGACGAGCTTCCCGATCTCCGAGGATCCCGCGCAGTCGTCGGCGGTCGGGCTCGCGATCGTCTTGCCCGAGGCATCCTGCAGGCCGCAGATCGTCGCCGCGGTCGAGCCCGAGTCCTTGGGGAGGTGGTGGCCCTTGACCTTGACCGTCTGCGAGTACTTGAGGCCGGTCTGGGGGAGTACCTCCATCGAGGGCGCAGTACTCGTCGCGCCTTGGGCGACCCCGGCGCCGAGCCAGCCCGCGACCGCCAGCGGTGCTGCCACCAGCCCGACGATCATCATCCTTCGCCGTCCTGAATGCCCGAAAAGTGCCATCGTGACCCTCTCTGCGTTGAGCGATGTGCCTCCTTTCCGTTTACCGAGGGCTTCCGGATGGGAAATTTCTTGCCGAAGGTATTGAGAATGTCACGTAGGGTGGTTTCTCGGGGGGAGAGGCGATCGATGAGACGCCGTGCGATGGCGCTGACAGCAGCGGTGCTCTTCGGTGTCGTCACGGCGTTCGCCGCGAGCGCATCCGCTCTCACCGTCGGACCCATCTCCGTCAACGTTCCGATCCCGAAGCCAGTGGACGTCCCGGAGAGTGTCCCGGTGAATGTCACGGTGCCCAAGACCGTGAGGATCGGCCCCATCGTCTTCACCACGCCCGCGCTGCCGACTGCGTCCGTCACCGTCGCTCCCGACAAGGGCGTCGCAGTCGGGGTGACGATCCCGCCCGCGCTGGGCCCGATCCCATTGCTCCCGAACGCGCCGCACTCGGTCCAGGTCACGGTCGGTGCCGGATCCGGTGATGTCGGTGTCGGCGTCAGCGCGCCGGCCGCGCCCGGATCGGCTTCCACTCCGGTCGCTCCGGTGAACCCACCGCCCTCCGTGACACCCGCACTTCCCTCGGCGCCGTCGCTTCCCACGACGCCACAGCGTCCGGTGGCGGCGCCCGTGATCGGAATCCCGGCCGTCGCGACTGCCCCGGCGCACGCGACGCGGTCGCCGTCGGGCTCGACGCGATCCGATGCGGAGGCACCGGTCGCCGGAACACCGTCGCGTGTGTCGAGCACCGTGAACGCGTCGCTGCAACGCCCCGCGCCTTTAGGGACGTGGGCGTTGGTACGCGATGTCGCCGGTCATTTCGAGCTCTGGCTCGCCCTGTTCGCAATCCTCGCGATCGCGCGTTGGGCTCTCGTCGGCCTCGTGCGCGACGCGCGTCGACGCGCCGTCTCGGTCAGCTCGAGCTGAGTGGTGCGCGCGCGATCTCCGCGCCGCTCCGGCTCAGCGTCACCGCGGTCACCCGTTCCGGATGATCCACACTGAACGCGACCACGCGCCCAGCCGGTGGCGCGGGTCCGAGCGTTGTCGTGCCGCCGCTCGCGACCAGGCCGATGGTCACCGCGCCGTCTCCGGCGAGGCCGTAGATCGCGGCGGTACCGGCCGGCGTGATCACGACGTGCCCGTTTCCGCCGTCGAACGTTCCCGTGCGCGCTCCCGGTGTGCGCACCAGCGCGGCGACGTCGGTCCGCTGTTGGGTCGCGAGGGCGACCCGCCCACCCGGAGCCGAGGAGCCCGACGAGCCGTTGTGCACGATCAGGACGACCACGACTGCAGCCGCGACCGTCGCCGCACCGAGCGCGACGACCCGCACCCGGTTGAAACGCTTCGCCCTCCCCCGATCGAGGGTCGGGACCGTCGCCGGTCGGCGGGCGAGCGCGGCTCCGACGACGGCGTCCTCGAGCCCGGGCCGCGGGTTCGCTTCCGGAACCGCCACCTCGCTGAGACGACTCAGGACCTCGCGGTACTCGTCGACGAGACTCGCGTCGGCTTCTGCAGTCTCCGCGGCGGTGGCGGCGTCGAGGGCGCGCGCGATCGCGCGGTCGTCGGTGCTCCAGCTGTCGCTCACGGCGAGACCTCCTCGGCCTGCAACGCGGCGCGCATCTTCTGCATGCCGGCGCGGATCCGCGATCGCACGGTGCCTTCGGGCTCCGCCAGCGCGACCGCGACCTCGCGGTAGGAGTAGCCGTCGAAATACGCCATCTCGATCGCGATTCGTTGCTCGTTCGGAAGTCCGGCCAGCGCTCGTCGCACAGCGGTGCTCGACTCGTCCGCCAGCAACGCCCGGCCGATGTCGGACGAGCCCGGCTCGAGGGGCTCACGACGCGCCGCCTCGAGCCGCCGGCGCTGCGAGTCTTCGGACCGGAGCCGTTCCACGGCCCGGCTGTGGGTCATGGCGAGGAGATAGGAACGCAGGCGCCCACGCTGCGGGTCGAACCGATCGGGTTGTTCCCAGAGTCGGACGAACACCTCTTGCATCACGTCTTCGGCCAGCGTCTCGTTCCCGAGGACCCGCGTGGCCAGACCGAGCACGGCCGGGGCATGTTCGCGGTACGCCTCGCGCAGTGCGCTCTCGTCGCCGCCGACCAGTCGCTGCGACCAGTTGCGGTCGGGCGAGTCGTCGGGCACCTTCGATCGCACCTCCGGCCGCCACCCCGCAGCCGAACGGCTGCGCCGACACGGAGTGTAGATGCGGTCGAACGTACGAGGGATGCTGCGCGACGACATCCCGAGCGCGCGCCCGCGCCTGCATGTCTGCTGTCGGATCACCTCGGTTCCTCTCCCGCGCGCCGCGTCTCTGATGCGTCTCGCGAGGTCTCCGTCCGTGGTCCCCGGCGCGGATGACTCTTTCTCCCGAGCCGGTCCGCGATTTGCCCTACGAGTCGGTTCCTATGATCCGGTGGTGCGCGTCGCCACCCGGACGTTGCCGTCCCCCGACCCCTTCGACGTCGGGCTCACGTACGGGCCGCTGATCCGCGGTCGCCACGACGGGTCGGGCCGGATCGTCGGCGACACCTGGATGCACGCGGTGCACTCGCCCGCGGGTCCGGTGACGGTGTCGGTACGCGCCGACCCTTCGAGCCGGTCCGTGCACGTGAAGGCGTGGGGGCGCGGACGATCGTGGGCCGTGGAGCACGCATCGGGCATCGTCGGCATGCACGATCGGCGCGACGACTTCGCCCCGCGGCACGCGGTGGTCGCGGCGCTGCACCGGCGGCGTCCCGGTCTGCGCATCGTGCGATTCGGGGCTGTGTACGACCTCGCTCTGGCCACGACCGTCGAGCAACGAGTCACCACGATCGAAGCCCGCAGGTCTTGGTACGCGTTGGTACGCAGGCACGGTTTGCCGGCTCCGGGCGTGTACGGTCTGCGGCTCGCGCCCGAGGCTGAGGTGTTGTCGACGCTTCCCGACTGGGAGTGGCGTCGCGTCGGGATCGAAGGGCGGCGTGCGGCCACTATGCGAGCGATCGCCCGCGACGCGGCGGGCCTCGCCCGGGCGGTGGAACTGGGTGACGACGTCGTCACCCGCCGTCTGCTCGCGCTGGCGGGCATCGGTCCGTGGACGGCTGCCCACGTGTCGATGTTCGTCGTCGCCGATGCCGACGCGGTGCCGGTCGGGGATTGGCACCTGCCTCGTCACGTTGGCCACGCACTCGCAGGTGAGCCGCGTGCCGACGATGCCCGCATGCTGGAACTCCTCGAGCCGTTCCGGCCGCACCGGGCGCGGGTGTGGCGGCTGCTGGTCGCCGGAACGCACGCACCGCCGCGCCGGGCGCCGCGGGCGCATGTCCACAATCTCATGCGGCTCGAAGCCGCACGCGCCCGGCGCTGAACGAGAAGGGGGGGGGGGGGGGCGGGGCCCCCCCCCCGGGGGTTGGGGGGGGGGGGCCCGCCCCCCCCCCCCCCCCGAGGGCGGGGGCCGGGCGGCCCCCCGGGGGG
>JBEPUZ010000296.1:0-4620 GCA_041691275.1 Actinomycetota bacterium
CGGCAGTCCCAGTTGAAATGGCGCGCGCCACCTACGATCGGCGTCCGGAGAGGGGGCTGTTTTGTTCCTGAAGGCGTTGACGTTGAAGGGCTTCAAGTCCTTCGCAGACAAGACCACGCTCGAGTTCGAACCGGGGGTGTGCGTCGTCGTCGGCCCGAACGGGTCGGGGAAGTCGAACATCGTCGACGCGGTCGCGTGGGTGCTCGGCGCGCAGGGTGCGCGAGCGTTGCGAGGCACGAAGATGGACGACGTGATCTTCGCGGGGACGGCCGACCGCCCCGCGCTCGGCCGGGCCGAGGTGTCGCTCACGATCGACAACACGTCGCGGTTGCTCCCGATCGAGTTCACCGAGGTCACGATCACCCGCACGCTGTTCCGCACCGGTGAGTCCGAGTACCTGATGAACGGGGTGCCGTGCCGGCTCCTCGACATCCAAGATCTCCTCTCCGACACGGGCATCGGCCGCCAACAGCACGTGATCGTCGGGCAGGGACAACTCGACGCGGTGCTCAACGCGCGCCCCGAAGACCGCCGGGCGATCATCGAAGAGGCCGCCGGCATCCTCAAGTACCGCAAGCGCAAGGAGAAGGCCGAGCGGCGCCTCGAAGCGACCGAAGGCAACCTCCTCCGCCTCACCGACCTCCTGCGCGAGGTGCGGCGTCAGCTGCGACCGCTCGAACGCCAAGCCGACGCCGCCCGCCGTCACGACGGGCTCGTCACCGAGCTGCACGCCATCCGTCTGCATCTCGCGGGCCGAGACATCGATCAGCTGCGCGGGCGCCAGGAGAAGCGGGTTGGCGCCCGGCGCGACCTCGCGCAACAGGAGCAGGACGTCCGCGTCCAGCTGCGCGCGTTCGACGCGGAGGTGCTCGAGGCCGAGCACGCGCTGGCCGTCCCCGGTGACGACGACGTCGCCGACGTGCTCGCACGTACCGAAGCGTTGCGCGAACGCAGCCGCGGTCTCGTGAATCTCGTCACGGAGCGCGCCCGGAGTCTCGACCGCGAGCTGGCGTCGGTCGCCGACGAAGGAGTCGTCGAGTCGCTCGTCGCCGAAGCCGCGCACGTACGCGAGCAGCTCGCGGCCGTCGACGCGGATTTCGGTTCGCTCGCGCCCACCCGCATCGAAGTCGAGGATGCCGAGAGCCGCGTGGAGGCGCTCGGCGTCGTGTCGGTCGGCGTCGCCGAGACCGAGCTGCAGCGCGCGACACAGGAGCTCGAACAGCTCACCGCGCGCGCTGGAACCACGACGGCCGAGCTGGCCCGGGTCCGCAACGATCTGGCGCGCGTCGACACCGAACGCGCGGTCTTCGAACCCCGTGCGCTCGAGGCGGAAGCGGCCCGAGCCGATGCCGACCAGGCACGCGCCGAGGTCGAATCCCACGCGGGTATCTCACCCGAGCTCACCGCAGAGGCCCGCGAATTGCGGGCGGCCGAGGAATCGCTTCGCGAATCGGACACGCGTCACCGCGCGGCCGAGAGCGAAGCGTCGCGGTGGCGCGCGCGGGCCGAGATGCTCGCGGCCGCGCTGGCGGAGACGCACGCGGCCGTCGGTGGCGACGACATCGCCGGGCTCGACGGTGTGCTCGGCCCGCTGGTCGACCTGCTCGAGATAGACGAAGGGTGCGAGGTCGCGGTCGCGGCCGCGCTCGGCGACGCACTGAGGGCGATCGTCGTCGAAGGTGACGAAGCGGCCCGGGCCGCGGTCGAGCGGCTCAAGCGCGGTGACCGCCAGGCGCTCCTGCTCGTCGCCGAAGGGCGCGCGTCCGGAAGCCAGATCTCGTTCTCGCCGCCCGGCACCCATCCCCTCGGGGCATCCGTGCGCGGGCTGCGACCGGGGCTCGACCCGGTCCTCGCCCGCCTGTTCTCGCAGTTCGTGCTCGTCGACGGGGGATGGGAGCACGCGCTCGACGTCGCGCTCGCGAACCCCGCTGTCGTCGCGGTGACCCGCGACGGCGATCGCTTCGGAGGTCCTTCGGCCTGGCGGGCCGGTCCGCAGGGTTCTTCGATCGTCACGCCGGCCGCGCTGGCCGACGCGACCGCAGGTGCCGACGCGGCCGAGGTAGCGCGCGACCTCGCCGAGGCCGAGGTCGAGATCGCGCGCCAACGGCTCGCGGCCGCGCGCCGGGCGGAGCTTCGGGCCACCGAAGAGGACCGGCGTCGACGCGTTGAGCTCGAGCAGGTCACCGCGCTCGCGGCCAAGTTGCGGCGCGAGGTCGAGGTCGGCCTGGCCACGCTCGACTCGCGCCGGGCGACGCTCACCATCCGTGCCGACGAGCTCGAGCAGATGATCGCCTCGGTCGGGCCCGATGCCGAAGCCGACGCTCGGGCGCGTCTCGCCGCCGCGCAGCGCCAGCGTGACGAGGCCCGGACCCGGCGCGCCGAGCTCGATCGTCTGCGCTCCCAGGCAGTCGCGCTGCGACGCGACTTCGAGCTGCGAGGTGCGGCCGTCGACGAACGGCGCACGGTCCTGACCGCGCGCCTGGCCGAGGTCGAGGCCCGGCTTGCCGTCCGACCCGCCGAGGAAGCGCGGGCTCGGGCCCGCCGAACGGCGATGGAGACGCGCCGCGAGGCCATCGCGACGGTCGCCCACCGATTGGCGGCCCGTACCGGCGAGATCGAGACGCTGGCCGAGCGACTGCGCACCCGTCGTCGTGCACAGTCGGAAGCCGCCCGGGAGGCCGGACGCCGGCTCGACGGACTGCGGGGCCTGCGGTCGGCAGCCGAGAAGCAACTCGCCGACCTGCGCGAGCGCGCGAGCCGACTCGAGGTGGAAGAGGCCGAGATCCGCCTGCGCCTCGAGCAGGCCGTCGAGCAGGTCCGCCGCGACTTCGACTGCGAGCCGGACGCCGCGATCGCCGCGCCGGTTCCCGACGTCACCGACGGCACGTCGTTGCCGGGCAAGGCCCGCGAGTTGGAGCGGGAGCTGCGGCTCATGGGCCCGGTCAACCCGCTCGCGCTGACCGAGTACGAAGCGCTCGTCGAACGGCACGAGTTCCTGCAAAAGCAGCTCGACGACGTCCGCAACACGCGTCGCGAGCTCGCGCGCGTCATCAAGACGGTCGACGAGGAGATCGTGCGCGTGTTCGACGCGGCCTTCGCCGACGTCGCCCGCAACTTCGGCGAGCTGTTCTCGTTGTTGTTCCCGGGTGGATCGGGCCGGCTCGTACTGACCCAGCCCGACGATCTGTTGAATACCGGCATCGAGATGGAAGCGCGGCCGTCGGGGAAGATGGTCCGCCGGCTCTCGCTCTTGTCGGGTGGCGAGCGCTCATTGTGCGCGCTGGCGTACCTGTTCTCGGTCTTCCGGGCCCGGCCTTCGCCCTTCTATCTGATGGACGAGGTCGAAGCCGCGCTCGACGACGTGAACCTGCACCGCTTCCTCGACCTCGTGCACGAGTTCCGGAACGAGGCGCAGCTGCTGGTCGTCTCCCACCAGAAACGGACGATGGAGGCCGCCGACGTGCTCTACGGCGTCTCCATGCCGCCCGGCGGTTCGAGCCGGGTCGTGACCCAACGCATGCGCGACTTGACCTTCGACGAAGCGACCGCCTCGCCCGCCTGAGCGCAAAGGGACGTCAACGGTCCGGCCGATCAACCGGGCCGGAGTGTCGTCCGGGGGCGTGGGTAGCCTCCGGGCATGGTCGTGGTGATAATCGTCGTCGTCGTTGTGCTCGGGCTGCTGTCGGCCGGCGTGGCCGTCGCTCTGAGCCGCTCCGCCCGGACCAAGGACCGGAGCCGGGTCGCAGGTGAGCCTCTCGCCCGGCCCGCGCAACGGCTCGAGCCCGCGCCGACGGTCGAAGCGCTCGAGGAGCTGTTGGCGCCGCCGGGCGCGCCCGATGTCATCCTCCCGCCCACCCATCCCGACGCCGACGTCGTCGAAGCTCCGGTCGAGATCGAACCCGATGTCGTCGAGCGGCCGCGGCTGCGCGACCGGCTCGGGCGCACCCGCAGCGCGTTCTCGGGGGCGTTCGGACGCATCCGGGGCCGCAAGATCGACGACGACACCTGGGACGAGATCGAAGAGTCGTTGTTGCTCGCCGACGTCGGCATGTTCACGACGACGCGGCTGCTCGACGCACTGCGGCTACGGGCCAAAGAGACGTCGGCGACCGAACCCGACGAGCTGATAGCGCTCCTGCGCGACGAGGTGGTCGCGCTGCTGACCGCCGACGCCGACCGCACGTTGCGGATGGACGTGGGCCAGGCGAACGTGTGGATGTTCGTCGGGGTGAACGGCGTCGGCAAGACCACAACCATCGGCAAGCTCGCGTCGCAACGGGTACACGAGGGCCATCGCGTCGTGCTCGCCGCGGCCGACACCTTCCGCGCCGCGGCCGCCGAGCAGCTCGGCATGTGGGCGGAGCGGACCGGTGGCGAGCTCGTGCGCGGTCAGGAAGGCGCCGACCCCGGGTCGGTCGTGTTCGACGCAATGGCCGCGGCGTCGGGTCGGGGCGTCGACCTGGTGCTGGTCGACACCGCGGGCCGGCTGCACACCAAGAGCAACCTGATGGAGGAGCTGAAGAAGCTCCGGCGCATCGTCGACCGCACTCCCGACGCGCTCAAGGAAGTGCTGCTCGTGATCGACGCGTCGACGGGTCAGAACGGCCTGGTGCAGGCGAA
>JBEPUZ010000297.1:0-4613 GCA_041691275.1 Actinomycetota bacterium
AACCGGCGCAGGCCGAGTATGTGCCCGGACTCGAACGGAAGACCCATGACGCCGTACCCGAAGAAGCGTTCTCGGTGACCCCTGGCGAGACGACACGGTCTTCGACGGAGGTTGCTGCTTCGCGCGGCGTCGTGATGATTCGCATCACGTACCGCTCCCGCGCGGTTTGGAGCGTCGCGGTCGAATGGTTCCGGCGAGCAAACGCGCGGCATCCGGGTTTATCCCGAGTCGGCGACGGACGACGCTCCGGGCCAGATCCAGTGTCGCGAGGTTCGACCGGAGGACGAAGGCGGCGTTTGCGGCGAGGATGAGGCCGTTCAACTCGAACGTGAGTGCGTCGGCGTCCTCGTCAGCGGCGAGCTCGCCTGCTTCGATTGCGTTGACAGTGAACTGGCGGATCAGTGCCGCGAATCCAGCCTGAAACGCAGCGATCTGTTCTTTCACCGGCCCTGGTCGGGTACCCATCTCCAAAACAGCCCCCGCGAAGAAGCATCCTCCCGGAAACGTCCGTCGAGCGAGGTGATCGAAGAACGCGTCGCACAGTGCGACGAGCTGCGCGCATCCCGGCGTCACGGCGAGCGCCGGATCGATGACTTCGGCTCGGAAGATCCGTTCCGCTTCTTCCACCGTGGCGAGTTGCAGATCTTGTTTCGAACCGAAGTGGGCATAGATGCCGCTCTTGCTCATGTCGAGCGCGAGTGCGAGGTTGCCGATGGAAAGGCCTTCAAGCCCGTCGACGGTCGAGAGCGATACCGCTTCGGGCCGGCAAGCAAGTCGTCATGTGGCTGACCAAGGACGGGGTCTTCACCGCGACCGAGGGCTACAGCGACGCGCTCACCGTGCCGGGAGCGCCCTCGATCAAAGACTTACACGGGGAATACGTAGAGAAAGGTGGACGGTTCTTCGCCTGCCCGGTGTGCGTGAAGTCCCGCGGTCTCGAATCAGCGGCGTGGGTGTCGGGCGCTGAAGTCAAGGGCGCACCGTCGTTGTACGAGTTCACGCAGGGCGGCGCCCTGACTTTCAACTACTGAACCGATCGGGCAACTACTGAACCGATCGGGCAAGCACGACGAACGCCTCGACGAGTTCCGCAGTCACTCAACTCGGGTCGGGGACCCGGCCCTCGTCCCCGACCCACCTTAAAGTGGGTCGCTCAATCCGTCGAACAGATTCGCGCGAGCGCGGTCGACGGGATTCCCGGCGTCGATCTGACCCGCCCGGAAAGGGCACTGACAGTGCTCGACGACCCGACAATTGCCGAATCAGTCCTGCGCCGGTCCTATGCCTTCGAGGGCATCGGCGCGGCCGCGGCCGTGCTCGATGACTCGGGCCTGATCGTGGAGACGAACCAAGCGTGGAGACTGTTCGCCACACTCAACGCGGCGCGCGCGGGCACGACCGGTCCGGGTACCGACTATCTCGCAGTCTGCGACCGGGCATCCTCAGCCGGACTGCAGTCCGCGGCTGCCGTCGCCAAGGGATTGCGCGGCATCCTGGACGGTAGGCACAACTCGTTCGAGCTCGAATATCCCTGTCCTTCACCGCTCGAGGATCGTTGGTACCTGCTGCACGCTTCGGCGGCGGCGGTCTCCGACGGCGCCGGAATCGTGCTGTTCCATGTGGACATCACAGCTCGCAAGCTCCTGGAGCAGCGGCTCCAGTTCGAGCTGGGCCGTGACCCCTCGCTGACCGAGCCGAACCGATGCGCACGCATCGAGGCTGATCCGGCGGCTACGGCGCGCATTGGGCCTGCAGAAGATCAACTGACCCTCGTCGAGGTACGCCTCCACGGACTCGATGTAATCGGCGACGACTTCGGACAACCGGGGACCGAAGCGCTACTCGCCCAGATAACCGCGCGAGCGCTGCGCGCGGTCCGAGCCGGCGATCACGTGTTCCAACTCAGTGGCGACGAGCTCATCGTCATGTGCGAGGCGCTCGATGACGACGGAGCGACTGCGATCATCGGCCGGCTTCGCCACGCGCTCGCGAGCCCTTTCCAACTCGGTCCGACCGAGATTTCGCTGAAGGCAACAATCGGCGTCACATCAGCCGGATCGACCCTGGTGTCCGCGCTCCTGAACGGGTCGGCGCGCAACGTGAGCTCGACCGCGGCCGGCGGACTTCCACTCGGGCGCCCTGCTCCGACCGCATCCGAGCAGGCCGCCCCCGACACCGTCGACGCGAACACGCGCCCCGCGGACCGGACCCGCGCGCAACGCGACGCGGTACTCGCGCGAGCGAGCGACGTCGTGCTCTACATGGAGCCCGATGGTAAGATCGCGTGGGCAAGCCCGGGGACCCGCGGGCTCTTCGGCCTGAGTGCCGATCTGCTCATCGGCCGCTCTACCTTCGACGCCATTCATCCCGATGACCGGGAACGTGCAGTGGCAGAGCTCATCGCGATCCCCGGCATGCGCGACCATGCAACGAGCGAGTTCCGCATCATCACCGACGACGGAACGACCCACTGGATCAAGGACACGGTCACCAACCTGCTCGACGATCCGAATATCGGCTACCTCGTCGCGAACGTCCAAGACATCACCGAACGCAAGCAACTCGAGCTCGACCTCCGGAAACACGCGACCCACGACGCGCTCACAGGCCTCGCGAACCGGGCCCTCTTGGTCGAAGAGCTCGACTCCGCCATCGCGAGTCCCGCCGGACCCGCCGCTGTCGCCGTACTGCTCTTCAACATCGACCGCTTCAAACTGATCAACGACAGCGTCGGACACGACCGCGGTGATCGGCTCCTGGTAGCAATCGCCGATGCGCTGCACACAACGCTCGGAGCGCACGAGACGCTCGCTCGATTGGGAGGCGACGCCTTCGTGCTCGTCGCTCTCCAGCTCACCTCGCCGCACCAGGCGCTCGACATCGCCGCTCGGATACGCGCACGCCTCGCGGAGGGCCTAGTAATCGGAGACGAGCGCTACCGACCGACAATCAGTATCGGGATCGCGATCGCACACGACGGCGACACCGCGCTCGACACACTCCGAGATGCCGAAATCGCGATGTACCGCGCCAAGCAGCATGGCCGCGACGGAATCGAGTGGTTCGACCCCGTGTTTCATCTCGAGGTCGTAGCTGCGTTCGAGATCGAGCGCGACCTGCGCGATGCCATCGAGCTCGACCAGCTGTACATCTTGTTCCAACCCGTACTCGATCTGCAGACGAATCGGATCTCGAGTTGCGAAGCCCTCGTGCGTTGGCACCACCCGCGTCGGGGAAACCTCAACCCCGATGAGTTCATCTCCGTCGCGGAGGACACGCGCCTCATCATCCCGCTCGGCCGATGGGTTCTCGAACGCACCCTCGCGATCGCTTCGAAATGGCCTGACGACACGCAGGTCGCGGTCAACCTCTCCCCTCCTGAGCTCGCCGAACCCGACCTCGTCGACTTCGTACGAGCCGCGCTCGCGTCGTCCGCCTTTCCGGCGACGCGGCTCGTGTTCGAGATCACTGAAACGGCCGTAACACACGACATGACGGCGGCGGCGCGCTCGATCGCCGCGCTGCGAAAGCTCGGTATCAGTGTCATCATCGACGACTTCGGTACCGGATACACATCACTCTCGTTCCTTCGCGATTTCCAGATCGACGGATTGAAAATCGACCGCAGCTTCGTGACCGGACTCGAACTCGGCTCGACCGCGATCGTCGACGCGATCATCCGCATGTCGGCCGCGCTCGGGCTCAAGGTGATCGCCGAAGGGATCGAAACAACCGAGCAACTCGACGCGTTGCGCACGCTCGGGTGCCGATACATCCAGGGCTATCTCGTGAGCAGGCCCGTTGTACCGGAGGCGTTGAACTTCGCGCCACCGTCGTGAACGCTTTGCGATGGCGTGCGGCCGGTCCGCAGCGGCAACGACGAAATGAACTGACTGTGCGACTCTCATGTTCGCTGAGAGTTCCTACGCAGTGAGGGCCCGGACGATCCCTTCGGCAGTCGAGAGGTGGACCTTCGGGACATCGAACGACCATTCGCTCCCGTCCGCGAATCGCACGGTGAGAACGCCCGACAGCTTCTTGCGCTCGAGCTCCGCACCGGTTGTCGACTCGCGCGGAGCCGTCGCGAAGACCTCGTCGGTTGCCTTGGGCTTGAACGCACCCCGCTTGGCTCGGTAGAGCACGATCTGGTCGTCGAGGGCGACGAGGTAGCCGAGCTGGCCCTTGGTGAGTGGTGATGCACCGGCACTGTTCTCTTCGATGCCGCGCGACGCAGTCGTCGCGGTCAGGCCGCCACCAATCTCACGCCCGATGGTGCCGACGATGATCGATTTGATCGTTCCACGCGGCTCGACGAACGACGTGGCGAGCACTTGTCCGGGCATCGGCTTCCTCGTCTCCCTTGTGAGTATCGAACTGTGAGGTTGCCGACAATACGAGCCGTTCGTCGGGCTGCCAGGTCGTCGTGGTTCCGGATCGAGTGCCGTGAACCTCCGGACCGTCCGCAGACCGAAACCGGGCGCTCGGCGACGGGCCCGGTTGACAAAGCGAACGCTCGGTTTAGAGTGCTGGAGTGCCTCGGATCTCCGACGAACAACGACTAGTGACCTGAGTCGGAGATTCGTTGGCAGTAGCTCGCGAGGCTGTCGAGGATC
>JBEPUZ010000298.1:0-4601 GCA_041691275.1 Actinomycetota bacterium
CGCGCTCGCTCGACCTGCTCGGGAAGGACGGTTAGCGCGAGACCGTCGTGAGGTGCTGGGCGATGATCGCCCCGGCCACGGCGTTTGCGATGACGCGAATGTGCGTGACGGCCTGAACCAGGATGCGAGCCGCTTCCGCGGCGTTCCCGTCGACGTCGGCCTCGATGTAGCGGGTCAGGTCTTCGACGTGACCGTGCAGAAGATTCGTCACCGCGACCAGCGGTACCCGCCCGCGGTCGCAGTGCTGACGCGACCTGTCAGCTTGCGCACGTCGTCCCTCCTTGGCCGGCCTCAGGAGAAGATCGGGCGGAACGGTCCTTGCCTTGACAACAATCGTCAGGCCGTTCCGTCTGCTCTACCGGAGATGGTCCGCCGCGCCGGGGGGTGGACTCCGGAGATACTGCTAAGTCGACACGGTGGCGTGCACGGTGCGCGATACGAGGCCGCCGCGCTCGAGCTGGCGCAGCGTGAGGGTCAGCATGCGATGGGAGATTCCCTCGATCGAGGCCTTGAGCTCGCTGAACCGTCGGCCCCGCTCGCCGAGCCGCGCGATCACCTGCACGCTCCATTTGTCGCCGAGCCGGTCGAGGACCTCCCGGACCACGACGCATTTCGTGTGGTCGGCTTCGGAGTCGCCCCGGGTGGGGATCCCTATTTCACTTGCCGTGACCGCGCCGCGGCGCTTGCGAGGTACTCAGCCGCGAGCCGGGATTGCCTGCACCGCCCAACGATTCCCGTCGGGGTCACTGAAGAACACGAACTCGCCCCAGGGGAACTGTTGGATCTCGCTGACGTCGACGCCGCGCTCGGCCAGCTCTCGGTGTGCGGCCGCGATATCGGGAACGACCATCTGCATGCCTTCGACCGAGCCCGGTGCGGCGTCGGTGATCCCTTTGCCGAGCGCGATCGAGCACGCCGACCCGGGCGGCGTGAGCTGGACGAAGCGCATCTCGTCGCTCACGGTGTGATCGTGGTCGGCGGCGAATCCGACCTTGTCGACGTAGAAGGCCTTGGCCCGGTCGACGTCGGTCACCGGGATCGCCACCAGTTCCAGCTTCCAGTCCATGTTCGTGCTCCTCGTTCCTCGTGGGGTGCACCCGTGGTCGTGGACGCGATCATCCGCCCCGGAAGTGGCCATCTAGTGACCGGTTTCGGGGTGGCGGTCCAGGTTTGAGGTCGGGATGAGTCAGTTCGGGCTGGGTGAGCCGAACCGGATGAGGTTGCCGTCGGGGTCGACGTGTTGGCCTTCCCGTTTGCCGTAGTCCTGGTTCTCCGGTCCTGTTACTTCCAGCCCGGCCTTCCGCCAGTTCTCCGCAAGCCGGTCGGCGTCATCGACGTGGATAAACAGTGCCGCAGCCTGGTGATGGTCCGGGTCGTCATCCGGCACGAGATGCAGCGTCAGTTGCCCGAGGTTTGCGAACGCGTATGTGGCATCGTGGTACTCGGTCGTGAAACCGAGACGCTGGTAGTGGCCGACGGCGCGGGCGACGTCGACAACTCGGAAAATCGGTTCGTAGCCGACGACGCGGACCGGGCCGCCGTGCGCGGCAATCTGCTTCGCCCGCTCGGCGTTCATCCAGTCGAGGCAGTCGGAACAGACGACGAGATTCTTGTCCGACCAGAGGCGAATGAGACCGGTCGCGTCCTCGCAGCATGCGCAGACAGTCATGCCGGAAAAGGCTACTCAGTCGAGTGGCTCAGCGATCTGCGTGAGCGACCGGGGGTGCCGCTCGATCCCTCGTCGCTCGTTCGTGCCTGGATCGGGAGCAGCCGTCACGAGAGTTCAGCGTATGGCTCGCAGTCCCACACTGGAGTCGTTTCCGTACGCGTGGTACGCACGGTGTCGTGATGGATGATCCGGGGCGGGTACGAGCACGGGTGATCGACATGCTCGGGTCGTGCGGCGCCGCCAGCATCACCCACCCGGGCGGCGACCTGCTCACGCACCTGATCCGCACCGAGCGGATCCTGCGCTCGTGGGATGCGGGCGACGACGTCTGTCGGGCGTGTCTTTCACACGCGTTCTACGGCACCGCGGGATTTCCGGTGAGCCTGGTACCGCTGACTTCACGGCCGATCGACCTACGCGACCCTTGCGTCGCAGCCGGCGGTGTTCGCCGATCGATTCGAGGGCGGTACATGCGTTCTCGACCACGACGAGATGCACGCGTTCTCGACGATCACGATCGCGAACGAGCTCGACATCGTGCGGGAAGCCGCCTTCGACGCGCCGACCGTCGTCTTGATCGACACGCTGCTCGCGGGCCTGGGCCCGTACGCGCCGGACGCCGCAGCGGTGGCGCGGACTGAGATCCGTGACCGCTACGACATCTGATCGTCGTCCCGACGCGCAGTGACGTCGGCCAGCATCGCCGCGAGCCGGCGATGCTCGTCGTCGTCGAGATGGCGACCGAACGACACCTGGAGCGCGTCGATGTACACGGTGTTCGCCTTACGGAACCGTGTGCGCCCGGACCGGGTGAGCGCGACGATCGATGCGCGGCGGTCGTCGGGATCGGGACGCCGTTCGACCAGGCCGTCGGCCTCCATGCGCTGCACCAGACGGCTGAATCCCGGTTGGCTGTAGCGTGGGTGCATGAGGAGCTGGAGTTCGCCCATCGGGATTCGGTGCGCGGGTGCCCGTTCGAGATACGCGAGTGCCGAGAACACTCCCGAGTCGATGCCGGCGAACTCGTCGAGTGCGGCGACCACGTCGTGGAGCACGGATTGATACACGGCGACGAGCGCGCTCCAGCTCGCCCGGGGATCGGGTTCGGCCACTACACCCGGCGGGGGTCGTCGAGCACGAGTTCGAATTCACCGGCGATGCGGCGTTGCAGCGCGTCGGCGATGGTCACGCGCAACTCATCGGGCGGGAGCACGCAGTCGGCGCACGTGACCTTGTCGAGCTCCAGCACGAGGTGGATTCGCGCAGTCTTCGGGTTCGCCTCGCGCACGACGAGGTCGGCGCCGTCGGCGCGCAGGAGTCGCGCGAGCTCGTCGACGGCGTGGCTCACCGCTACGGGATCCATCGTCACGCCCGCTTCACGACGGGCTTGCTCTGCATCGTGCTCTCGCCGAAGCTCGGGAGACCGATCGCGTGCAGGCTGCCGAGACCGCCGCACACGATCGGCACGATCTGGTCGGGGCGTTCGACGAGGTGCACACGATCACGGTGGTCGACGCGGCCGCGGGCCCGCAACAGCTTCGCGTTGCCTTCCGGCCACGTGTCGATGTGCTGCCACGCGTTTTCCTGCATGAACGCGGTGACGTCTTCGACGTCGGCGAACGCGGCGCCGAAGCGTTCGGCCCAGATCGGGTTGAACGCGACCACGACCTCTCCGTTGCCGACGTTGCCGAGGTACATGTTCGCGAGGGGATAGGCGATGCTCTTGGCGATCAGGTAGAGGAGATCGCGCGGGTCGTCGTTGTGGATGTCGGCCATCGGAAACGTGCCCTTGCCGCCGTGCACCGTGACCACGTCGTCGTCGGCGGTGAAGCCGCGCCGTTGTGCGAGCGCAGGCCACGGCGAACGCTCTTCCCACTCGCCGATGCAGAAGCCGAAGCGGGCCGGTTGGCCGAACACCGACTTCGTGGTCTCGCCCGCCCGCTGCCCACCGATGTTGCGCAGGCACAGCGCGACCGCGCGCCCGATGGTCATCGAGCCGCGTCCGGCCGCGCCGCCCATGCAGCTCGCGCGATAGTCGATGCCGAGGTCGTCGCGACTCGGACCGTTCACGATGAGCATCGGGAAGACGCTCGAGGTGGTGGTCGTGAGGCCGAAGGCGTTCCATTCCGGCTCGGAGAGCGCTTCGAGCGCGGCGAGGACGAACCCGAACGCCGCGGGCTCGACGCCGGCCATTGCGGCGTTGATTGCGACGAGCTCGACGGTGGCGACGCCGTTGACCGGGGGCAGCACGCCGAGCACGTGGTCGCCTGGATACGGCGAGGCCGCGAGGAGCGCCTCCACCGCGTCGTCGGTGGCCGGAAGCTGCGGAACGCCGTCGCTCCAATGCTGTTCGAGAGACAGTTCGTAGCGCGCGCGCGGATCGGCCGGGACCTCGAGCTGCTCGCTGGTGAGGGTCACGGCGTCACCCCGAGCATCTCCAGCACCTGCGGGTAGTACTCGTCGGCGATCTGCTGCAGCTCTTCGGTCGGCCGCGCTTCGAGCGGGTACGGCAGCACGAGCACGCTCAGGTCGCCATGGCCCACGTGGCGGGCGACGTTGTGCGCGTGCACGGTGAACTCTTCGCACACGATTGCGACGACCGGCTTCTCGTGCTGCTCGACCGCGACGGAGTCCTTGATCGTGAACGTCGTGCAGGAACCGCACGTACCGAGGCCGACGATCGCGGCGTCGACGTGCGCGGCCAGCTCGTCGATCTCCTTGCGATCGCTCGACGCCGGCTGGCCGATCTGGGCGCCGGTCTCGACCGAAAGGGTCTTGGCTCCGTCGCGCTGGAGGTACTCGTCCCAGATGCCGGCGATCAGCTGCCACGACCGCCAGGCGCGGTCGGTGCGCAGCCCGATTGTGAGGCCGGTCAGCGGCTTGTCCAAGCGAAACGTCGGGGCGCTCACCGCGCCCGCGGGCGGTGCCGTCG
>JBEPUZ010000299.1:0-4589 GCA_041691275.1 Actinomycetota bacterium
GAGGTCGGTGGCGCCGAACTGCTTGGCCATGTCGAGCTTGGAGTCGAATCGGTCGATCGCGATGATCCGCTCCGCGCCCTTCCACTTCGCACCTTGGATCGCGTTGAGACCTACGCCGCCGCACCCGATGACGGCAACGGTGTCGCCTTTGGCGATGTCGGCGGTGTTCGCGGCCGCGCCGAAACCGGTGAGCACGCCACAACCGATGAGCGCCGCGCTCGTGAACGGCACGTCCTTGTCGACCTTCACGACGCTGATCTCCGGGCACACCAGCTCTTCGCTGAACGTGCCGAGCGCCGACATCTGGTGCAGCGCGGCGCCGTTGCGGGAGAAGCGCGGCGTCATGTCGAGCTGGGCGCCGAGCGCCATCGCGAGAAAACCGGTCTCGCACATCTCGGGCGTCTCGTGCGTGCACATGTAGCAGGTCCCGCACTGGGGTACGAAGGAGAGCACGACGTGGTCGCCGACCTTGACCCGGCCGACGTCGTCGCCGATCGCTTCCACGATCCCGGCGCCCTCGTGGCCGAGCACCGACGGGAGCGGCGACAAGAGGGTCCCGTTCACGACCGAGAGGTCGGAGTGGCAGACGCCCGACGCGCCCATGCGCACGCGGACCTCGCCCGCCTTCGGGTCGTCGAGACCTACGTCGACGACTTCGAGCGCCTCGTTGATCGCGGCACAAACGGCGGCCTTCGGCATGGCGATGTCCTTTCGATGCACAGCGACGCACCTGCGATCGCGCGTCGACGACGCCGATGGTAATGCTCGGCCGGGGGCCTTCGGTCCGGGCTCTAGATTCCGCGCTCGCGGTCTTCGCGGTCGGCGGCCCGAACGCCGTAGCCGAAAACTATGGGGAGCGGGAGCACGACGCACGCGACCGCGAGCCCGGCGACGCACACCGTCACCGTCCACGACGCGAACGACGTGCCGACGCCGATGAAGAAGGCGACGATCGCGATGAGCAGCGCCAGGTACCCGACCCGCTTGCCCAGTGTGACCAAGCGGGCGATGCGGGCCCGGCGGGCGACGACCGGGTCTTCGGCTACCACGCGATCCACCCGTGCGCGGCGAAGACCTCGTCGATCGCGGCCGGGAGGTCTGCGATCGAGTACGAGACGCGCGCCCGGCTCACGTTCGCCTCGAAGTAGCGCTCGCGGACGGGGGTCTTCTCCTCGAGGAACTTGACCACCGTCTCGGGTTGCGGCGTCGAGAACACCCGGATGCCGGCCGCGGCGAGCTCGGCGAGGACGGGATACGGGTACGCGACGCACGCCCGGCGGTGCGCGATCGACTCGATCACCGGATTGCCGAATCCTTCCCACGTCGACGGGAACACGACGAGGTCGGCGGCCGAGTACGCGTCGGCGGCGACGCGAGCGCGTCCGACCGTGACCGGGAGGTTCGCTCGTTCCACGAGCCGCTCGAACACCGGCGCGTAGCCGTCTTCGGCCGGGCCCGAGATCCACAGCTGCAACGAGAGCCGGGGCGCGAGGGCTTGGAACTGCTGCGCGAAGCGGAGCGCACCGGGAACGTTCTTGCGCTCGATCGCGCGCGCGGGCTGGAAGAGGACGAAGTCGTCGTCTCCGAACCCGAACTCCTTGCGCGTAGCGGTGCGGTCCCCGCGCTGGGGGTCGAGATCGAAGTAGTTGTGCACCGTGACCGCATCGTCATAGCCGCGTGCGTGGAGCTCGCGGCGGCTGCGCAGATTGATGGTCGCATGCAGGGCTCCCGCGACCCGCGGCGGGAACTCCGATTCGAGCGGTGCGAGTTGGCGACGTTGCCACGGAAGATCGTGATGACGAAAGCACACGCGCCCGGAGTGCTCGCCTACTACGCGCGCGACAGCCCGGGCCGCCTCGACGTTGAGCGGCAGCGAGCACAGGTTCTCGACGATGACGACGTCGGCGCCCTCGAGCGCGCGTCGTAGCGCGACGTCGACCGGTCCCTGCCCGGCGGCGTCGATGGCGAGACCGGGAAGAACGACATCTCCGCGCTCGGCGTCGCCGTCGATCTCGCCCGCAACCCTTCGGGTCTCGAAGCCGATATCACGCAGGGCCTTGCCCCACTTGCGCGCCTCTACCGACACGCCGTCTTCGCCTCCGAGCCGGAACGAGACGGTGACCGCCTGCGGCGCCATGACGCCGACGTTAGGGCGAACTACGGGGTGGCGACGTACGCGAGGCGACGGTTGGTCGCGTCGAGAACCGCGCGTGCGACCGCGTCGGCCTCCTGCTGCGGCCGGACGATCGCCGAGCCCGACACCAGCTGCTCGGCCGGCGGGATCACGAACACGACGGTGACCACGGCGACGTCCTGCGCCCCGATCCGTACGACCTGAGCGTTGTCGACGTCGACGCACTCCGCCGCGGGTTCCAGCTGGCGCAGGGCATCGACGGTTGCCGCGGCGACAAGCCGGTGCCGGGCGGTCGTGGCGATCGAACCCTCCGCGAAGCCGACGGCCTCGTCCTCGTCGAGACCGAGGGTGACGCGCACGAGTGATCGGAGCCCGCTGGCCTCGGCGGTGATCGCGACGATCGACGGGCGGGGTCCGGTGACCGCGTTCTCGTCGAGTACACCTGCTCCGACCTGCACGACCGAGATCACGCGCCGGTCGAGCTCGAGACCGAACGATGCGAGCGCGATCGACTGCACGTCGCGGACGATCTGCTTCGGGTGCTTGCCCTGGTGGGCGACGACGTGAACCTCGGAGACGCGACCGTCCGGCTCGGCGACGATCCGGACGATCGAGACGTCGGGCAACCGACAGATCTCTCGTTCGACTTCCGTGAGGTCCAGCTCGTCCATGCCTCGTGCTCTCCACTCGTCCGCGTCGAGACAATAGGTCGTGACGGGTTATCGGCGCGTGACCGTCCGAGTCTGCAACGCGAGTTTCATGTTGTGCGGGAGACGCGCCGCGACCGTTGCAGCCGTGCAGCTACGTCGGCTGTTCGATCAGCTCGACGACCTCGGCGTTGGGTCCGCGGAAGCACATGAAGCGCAGGGTCGGAAGTCCGGGACCCATCTCCATCGAGACGGGCGCGGAGATCGTCTCGATGTGCAGGCGTGCGAGCTCGGCGACCGCGGCGTCGAGATCGGCGACGAGGAACGCGGCGCGCCACATGCCGAGCGCGTTCGCAGGACGGGGCGCGACCGATTCGTACCCGGGCGTCCGGAATCCGACGAGCATGAGCAGCACGTCGCCGGTCCCGGGGGCGACCATCGCCACCTCGTCCATCGCGACCGGACCGTCGATGTGGAGGTGCGCGCCGTCGTCGTTCTCGCTCGGGAAGCGGGCGACCTCCCGGAACCCGAGTGAGCCGTAGAAATCGCACGCCTGGTCGAGGTTTGCGCAGGTGACGCCCACGAACGACAACGAACCGGGCCCGCCTTCGACCAGCTCGATCGCGGTCCCGTCAGGGTCGTTGGCGAGCACGATGCGGACCTGGCGACCCGCCGGGAGGGAGTGCACGAGCGGATCGCTCCACACCGAGCCCCCGAGCTCGCCGACGCGAGCGATCGCGGTGTCGAGGTCGGGCACTCGAATGCCGAGGCGCTGGAAACCGGTCTGGTAGATCCGGGTCGGCGGCTCGCCCACCGGAGGCGGTTCGTCCCATTGGAGTAGATCGATCGCGCCGCCCTCGTAGCCTTGCGGACCGAGCAGGATCGACGCGTCCCAACGGGCGCGGTCGAGACCGAACGCCGCGCCCGGCTGCGCGGTCTCAGGCGCGGTGTGTGCGCCGATCTCGAAGCCGAGTCCCTCGGTGTAGAACCGCCGCGATCGCTCGAGATCGGAACAGTTCACGTTCACATGGAATAGGCGGGCGTCGTCCAGCGGCATGGATCGACACCGTATCTGCGGGACTCGTCAGGACCTGCGGGCGTCGTCAGGGTTGGAGGACGGAGCGGACCTCGTTGACGGGATACACGCGCGTCGACGTGATCGTCGCGTCGCCGAGGTCGAGGGCGGGGAGCGCGTTTGGGAGGCCAACGCCTGCGAGCGTCGCGACACCGTGCCAGACGGCGCTTATGGCGACCGTGTGATTGCCCTTGGTCTCGAACACGAAGTGGTCGTGCGCGGCGATGGTTGCCGCGTGGCCGTCGACGCTGATCGCGTAGTGATCGAGCGTCGCGACGCCCGTAATCGTGTATCCACGGATGGTCGCTGTGATCTGGACGGTGGCGGGTCCCGCAGTCGAGATGCGCGTGTCGAGCCCGGTGATTCCGCGCGTGGCCGGATCGAGCGTGACCGAAGGCGCCGGAAGCTGCACACTGTTCCACGCTTCCGCAAATGTCGGAACCGGCGGCAGCGCGGTGAGCGTCGGCCGGCCGGCCGCATCGACGTCGACCAGCGGGATGCACTGGAACCGATCGTCGACGATCTTGCCCGTCGCGTCGCGACCGACGAGGTGGAACTGGAAGCCGGGCTCGATGACGCCGGGGACATCTGACGCCTGGCACAGCCCGTTCACGTTGCTCTGTGCAGCAGTCGGGTCTACCGACCAAACTACGTCGTAGACCACCACCCGCCGCGAAGAACCCGCGTGCGCGCCGCCAGCGGACCCCGGAGCGTTTACCTCTACGTGGACGGT
>JBEPUZ010000300.1:0-4589 GCA_041691275.1 Actinomycetota bacterium
CGGTCCCTGTATCCGCCGGACGTTCGGATCGCGATTGTGCTCGACAACTTCGGTCCCCACCTGGCGACGAAGAAGGACCCGCGTGTCGGTGAGTGGGCTGCGGCGAACAACGTTGAGCTCGCGTACACGCCGACCTATTCGTCGTGGCTGAACCGGATCGAAGCCCAGTTCCAGGCGCTGCGTTACTTCGCGCTCGACGGCACCGACCACCCCAGCCACGCCGAACAAGCATCGATGATCCGCCGCTACATCATCTGGCGGAACCGTCACGCACTCGACGACGAACTCCGCGAAATCGTAAAGCGCGCAAACGTTGCCTGACACGGCACTAGCTGAGGCGTGGCGTACCGAGGTAGACACCCGGATGGCTCGGGCTCGTCTGTGAACAACCATGCGAATCCGGGCGTCGGCTGATCCTCACAATGGCCGGGTGACGTCCGAGACGTCGGCGTAGGTTCATCGAACAGCGAAGCACCGTCGAAACGCCGCCCGGCCTCGGACCTGTCGATGTGCTCCACCGTTTCCCCCCGCGACACACGCTCCGTCGGGAAGTCTTTGGCGCTCACCGCGACGCTGCGACTCTGGCCGAACACATATTGACAGGGGTACCGGCCATTGGACCAGATGGCGTCAACGAGTTCCACGGCTCGGGTTCCCGCGGCGTAAGCGATGCCACTCGGTGGCCCTCCGGAACGGGGCGTGCCGTTTCCAGCGCGATCCGATCGGCATGCGCTCCCATCAAACGAGCACTTCGACCGTTCAGATCAGACCGTGCTCACCGTCATCCACGCCCCCGACCCAACCCGGGTCCAGGAACGCGAACAACGACGAACCCATTCTCACTGGTAGATATGGCCGCTCGGCAGCGCCCCGTTGCCGTCATGGAGGACTCGGACACGGACATGCGTTCGACAAGACGCCGCTCGCAGCGATAACGACAATCGCCACGATTACGAGTGCGATGACCAGCCCGATAATCCAGCGCGTCCTGTCCGACATTCTGCCCTCCGTTGATCGCCGAGCGACATCCTAGAAGCCCAACGCTCAGCGCCAGTCCGCGCCAGGTTCGATGAACCGTGGGCACACTTCACCTCCAGCAGCTCTGGGCGCGATGACGTCGCTAGAGACTGCAGTAGTAGAAGACGTAAGCCTTGCCGTCGAGAATCGACACATGAACCTCGTCGAGTTGCTCCGGCGATCCATTCGAGAAGCTCGTTGTCACCTTCGTGATGTAAACACGAGCCTTCGGCACCTGACCCCGCAACGCGCCGAAGTTCATCACCCAACCGTCGTCGCGCTGGACGCTCGGCTGGTCGAGTACATATTCCTCGGTGTAGCCAGACGGAAGACTTGTGCCGCGGCGTGAATAGTTCGGGTCGACGCCGGGGTGGTTGTTCGCTGCAATCCAAGTGTCGACGGACGCTTGGCCTGCGGCCCACCGTTGCCCGCCAAAGGCCAGCTCATCCTGGAACCACCGAAGAGTGCCAAAGGGACGGCGCAGCTTCATCGTTCCGGCGTCACTCATGGTCGAACTCCAAGAGCATCTCGATACCTACACCAGTGCGGGACCCGAAGCGAGAGTCTTCACTGGTGCAAAAGGCGGCCCGTTACGACGCCACGTTTTCGCCAAGGAGTGGCGACGCCAGCGCGACAAGGTCGACCTCCCAGACGATTTCGTATTCCACGATCTCCGTCACGCGGCGCTGACGCTTGGAGGCCGAGCCGGTGCCACCCCTCGTCGAACTGCAACACCGAGGCGGCCACGGCAGCGTCCAGGCCTTGATGCGCTACCAGCACGCGACCGACGAGGGTGACCAGCGACTCGCCAATGCTCTCGACGACCTGCTGGTCGACGCGCGAGACAACCGCGCCATGAACGCGCCATTGGTTGACGGCAACGAGTCGATTTCAGCGGTCTCGAACACCGAGGTAGACGACCCGCAGCCTCACGACCAGGAGTTACGCGCGGAGAGCGGGCGACGGGAATCGAACCCGCGTTCTCAGCTTGGGAAGCTGATGTTCTGCCGCTGAACTACGCCCGCGGGAGCGGCAAGAATATCAGAGCACTTCTTTCCGGCATCCGCCCGCGAGTGGCACGTGGTGGGGGAGAATCGAATCTGTATGACCTACGGAATGCAGCCCCAAAACGACCCGACCGCGGTGATGGGCCGGCGAGTCGGTGCGTACGTCATCGATTCGTTGCTCAGTATCGTCGTGCTCGTCGCGATCCTCGCGCTCACCAAGGACCACGTGTACACCGGCGCGCCGAGCAGGGCGTGCGAGATTCTCCGCAACTCGCCCGGCGGATTCTCCGGCCAGTGCATCGAGCTCGGCTCTCGCGTGTACTTGTGGAAGGGCTCGGGCTTCGCCGCCGCCTACGGCCTCACCGGCCTGGTCAGCCTCGCGAATCTGGTCGTGCTGCAGGGCATGACGGGCGCCAGCATCGGCAAGATGATCCTCGGCCTCCGGGTCGTGAACGCCGAGGGAGCCCCGTGTGGAGTCGGCCGGGCATTCGTGCGCTGGTTGATCCTGATCGTGCTCGACGGCGCGTGCTTCCTCATCGGGCTTCTCGTCGCGGCGTTCACGCACCCGCACCGCCGGGTTGGCGACATGGCGGGCGGCACGTACGTGGTGGCGCTTGCGAGCGTCGGGCGGCCTATTCCGGGAACCCAGCCGGCGCCGGCGTACGCCTACGCCCAACCGGGAACTCCGGGCGGCTGGTCCCCGCCGGGCGCAGCGCCGCCGCCGCCTGCGACGCCGGGATGGGGCTCAACGCCGCCGCCCGCCTGGGGCGCGCCCACCGATACACCTCCGCCGCCGGCGTGGGGCACCCCCGCGGCTCCTCCCGCCGCCCCGCCGCCCCCTCCCTCGCCGACGGCGACCCCTGTCGACGCGTCGACGTGGAGTCCGCCGCCGCCGCCGTCGCCGCCGGCTGCGCCCGCACCGCTCGCGTGGGACACACCGCCGCCTCCACCACCACCTCCGCCCGCGACACCACCGGCCGACACCCCGAGCGCGCCCGCGGAGACACCGCCTCCGGCCGCGTCGGTCGAACCGGCTCCGCCGCCTGTGACCGATCCCGCGCCGCCGCCGACCGACCCCGCGCCGGCCACCGAGGCGGAGTCGTGGTGGAACAAGGCGTTCAACGACGACGACAAGGGCTGACGAGCGTTGAGGTGGGCCGCCCCCCCGCGCGCCGCCCCCACAGGGGGGGGTAGAAACCCGCGCGGGTGGTGCCACACGGCGGGCGGGCCCCCGGGGGCGCGCGACCCGAAGTGGCGGGATCAGATCCCGGGCGTGAAGGTCCCAGTCGCGGGAGCGCCGCTGTTGGTGCCGTTCTCGATCGCTTCCCAGAGCATCTCGGCGATGTCTTGGACCCGGACGTCCTCGCCCTTGCCCTCGCCCTTTACGCCGTCGTCGAGCATCACGTAGCAGAAGGGGCACGCGACCGCGATCCGCGACGCGCCGGTCGCGATCGCTTCCTGGCTGCGCTCGACGTTCACCTTCTTGCCGGTGTTCTCCTCCATCCACATGCGCGCGCCGCCCGCGCCGCAGCACATCCCCTTGGTGCCGTTGCGGGGCATCTCGACCAGGTCGATACCGCCGAGTTGCCCGACGACGCGACGCGGTGCGAGGTACACGTCGTTGTGGCGACCGAGATAGCAGGAGTCGTGGTACGTGACCCGCTCCTCGAGCGTCGCCCCGGCCAGCGAGAGGCGACCGTCGGCGACCAGCTCGTCGAGCAGCTGCGAGTGGTGGATGACCTCGTAGTTGCCGCCGAGCTGCGGGTACTCGTTCTTGATGACGTTGAAACAGTGCGGGCACTGCGTGATGATCTTCTTCACGCCCATGCCCTCGAAGGTCTCGATGTTCTGCGTGGCGAGCATCTGGAAGATGTACTCGTTGCCGGCGCGCCGGGCCTGATCGCCGTTGCACATCTCGCTGGGTCCGACGATGGCGAAGTCGATGCCGGCCCGTTGGAGCAGCTTGGCCAAGGCGCGGGATGTCTTCTTGTTGCGATCGTCGAAGCTGCCGGCGCAGCCGACGAAGAACAGGTACTCGTGATCGAACGCGTCGCCGGGCTCGACGATGTCAACGCCTTCGATCGAGCTCGCCCAATCGCCGCGGTCGCCCTGGTTCATGCCGTACGCGTTGCCGGCGTTCTCCATCGAGCGGAACGTGTTACCGAGCTCGCTGGGGAAGTCGCTTTCCATCAGCGTGAGGTAGCGCCGTATGTCGAGGATCTTGTCGAGGATCTCGATGTTGACCGGGCAGATCTCGTCGCACGCCTTGCACGTCGTGCACGCCCATACCTCCTCGGGCGAGATGCGCTCGAAGACGCTGTCGGCGCCGATGGAGATCTCACCGTCGATGCCGACCGGCGGGGAGACGACCGGGTCGCCCGTGGCCGCCATGACCTCGCCGACCTTCAGCACGATCTCGCGCGGGTCGAGCGGCTTGCCGGTCGCGTGCGCGGGACACACCGACGTGCAGCGCCCGCAGACGGTGCACGCGTCGGTGTCCATCAACTGCTTCCAGGTGAAGTCCTCGATCGTCACGGCACCGAAGCTCTCGAGCTCGGTCTCCAT
>JBEPUZ010000301.1:0-4522 GCA_041691275.1 Actinomycetota bacterium
TCCTTGGTGTGACTCGCCTCGCGCGCGGTCACGCGAGGGCGGATGCGAACGTCGACCGGGTCGCCGCCCACCACGTCCGTCGGCGGTCGAAACGTTCTGCCCCGCCCATCTCATCCCACATCGCGACGAAGTTCGGGTCGCCGGCTTCCACCCGCCGCCGGACGAACTCCCCGCCACGCCCGATCGAGTCCGAGAGGATCGTCAGCAGGAGGTCGCGGCCGGGCCGGTCGAGCCCGTACGCGTCGGCAACGACCCGGACGCGGGCCGGCCGGTTCGCGGGGAGCCAGCCGAGACGCGTCGCGCTCAGATCGTCGTCGACCGGGACGCACATGCGCGCCATCTGGGCGAGGTCGTACACGGCGCGTCCGGGTGCGGCGAAGTCGAAATCGACAAGGCCGACCGCGACCCCGGTGCGGAACACCACATTCTCGAGGCAGACGTCGTTGTGGCACACGATCGGACCACCGTCGGGATCACTCATCTCGGCGCTCCACGACGAGCGCCGCGTATCGAACCCCACCGCCGCCTCGTGGAACGCCCGCATCAGCACCGCGACCGATGCGAGCGCGGCGTCGGACTGCGCCCACGACGGGTACGGCGGCAACGGCACGTCACCTTCGATGAACTCGAGCCGCTCCCGGCCGTCGGCGTCGATACCGAGCGGCCTCGACGCACCCGAGAACCCGCGCTCGCGCAGCGACGAGAGGAACTCGTGGATCGACGCCGAGTTCGGGTTCGACGGTCTGAGTACTGCGTCGCCCAGCCGCGTCACCTTTCCCGCGTTCGCGACGCCGCCCGCAAGCGGTTCCTCGCGGGTCATGTCCCGACGGACGACCCGCCCGCGATCTCGTACTGGGAACCGGTCCGCGCCGCGAGAATGGGCACGATGAGCTCGGCGATGATCCGCCGGTGTTGCGGGTTGTCGCGGTACGCGATGTAGTCGTCGAGCGTCGCGCAGTCGGCCACCACGGCGAAGCTCGCGTTGCCCTCGGTGATGCCGAGGTCACGACCGACCGAGTACGACTTCAGCGAAGGAATCAGAGCTGGAAGCGTCGCCAATGCGTCGTCGACCGCTTGCACCTGTGCGTCGGTTGCGCTGTCGAGGAACGTGAGGAGGGCGATGTGGCGGATCACAGGAGCGCACCGTATGCGCCACCGTCGACCTGGATCGCGGTTCCGGTCACGTAGCGGGCCGATTCGGAGCACAAGAACGCGCCGAACCGCCCGAACTCGGCCGGATCACCGAGGAAGCCGGCCGGGATCCCGGCCGCGAGGCCCTCACCAGATCCTCCGCCGAGGGCGGCGACGCGGTCGGTCGCGTGGAGCCCGGGGAGCAAGGAGTTGACGGTCACACCGTCGCCCGCGATCTCGCGGGCGAGCGTGCGGAGGAACCCGGTCAAGCCCGCCCGCGCCGTATTCGACAGGATCAGGTTCGGGATGGGCTGGCGCACCGAGATCGATGTGATCGCGACGACTCGCCCCCACTTGCGTTCCCGCATCTCGGGGACGGCCTCGTAACACATCGCGATCGCGCCGCGGCAGTTGAGCTCGAAGGCTTCGAGGTATTGCGCGACCGTCGTGTGTTCGAAATCGCCCGCGGGTGGGCCACCCGCGTTCAGGACCAGGATGTCGATGCCGCCGAGCGCGGTGCGCGCATCGCGTACGAATCCCTCGGCGCCGTCGACCGTCGACACGTCGGCGACGATCGGAATCGTGTCGGGACCGATGGTTGCCGCGGCGGCGTCGATCGTTTCGCGGTTGCGGCCGCAGATCGCGACGTGGACTCCTTCGGCCGCGAGCGCCTGGGCGACCCCGAATCCGAGTCCTTGGGATGCGGCGGCCACCGCGGCCCGTTTCCCGGCGATCCCCAGATCCACGTGTACTGCTCCTCCGTCGGCGGCACCTGCGAGGCTACCGGCGTCCGACTTAGTCTCCCCCTATGCATGATCTCGTAATTCGCGGCGGCACGGTGGTCGACGGTACGGGCGCGCCGGCGGTCACGGCCGACGTCGCGATCGACGGCGACCGGATCACGACGGTGGGCACGGTGACCGCGGACGGTCGACGCGAGATCGACGCCGGCGGCGCGTTCGTCACCCCCGGGTTCGTCGACGTGCACACCCACCTCGACGCGCAGATGGCCTGGGACCCCGACGCGACCTCATCGTGTTGGCACGGCGTCACATCGGTCGTGCTCGGCAACTGTGGCGTGACGTTCGCGCCCGTGCGCAAAGGCCAGGAGCGGTGGCTCGCCGAGCTCATGGAGTCGGTCGAAGACATCCCGGCCGACTCCATCCTCGACGGTCTCAGCTTCGACTGGGAGACCTACGGCGAGTACCTCGCCGCGATCGACGGCTTTCCCAAGGGCGTGAACGTCGGCGGCATGGTCGGTCATTGCGCGGTGCGTCACTACGCGATGGGCGAACGCAGCCTCGACGAGACCCCCGCGAGCGACGACGACATCGCGATCATGTGCGACCTCGTAGACGAAGCGATGGGCGCGGGCGCGCTCGGCTTCTCGACCTCGCGCACGCTGTTGCACCGCGTCCCCGACGGCCGCCCGGTGCCGGGTACGTGGGCCGACGAGCGCGAGCTGGTCGCGATCGCCGACGTCCTCGGTCGGCGCGGGCACGGCGTCTACGAGGTCGCGCCGCGCTTCGAACGGCCGGGAGAGAACTACGCGGGAACGCGCGCCGAGGTGCACTGGATGGCGGAGATCAACCGCCGGACCGGCCGCCCGGTGACGTTCGGGCTCGCGCAGAGCAATGCCGGACCCGAGCTGTACCGCAAGATCCTCGAGCTGTGCGACGAGGAAGGCGCGCTCGGCGGGGAGCTCCGGCCGCAGACGACCGCGCGCGGCATTGGCCTGCTCTTCGGGATGCAGCACCGCACCTTCTTCGACCGGACCCCGGAGTGGGCGGCCCTCCAGCCGTTGCCGCTCGCCGAGCGCCTCACGATTCTGCGCGACGGAGCGCGGCGCGCCGATCTGGTCCGGGCCGCCGACGACGGCAACACTCCCCCGCTCGACTGGCGCGGCGTGTACGTCCTGACGCCCGACGCGGTCGACTACTCGGCCGATCCCGAGACCTCGCTCGCGGCGCACGCGCAGCGCAATCACGAGACGATCGCCGAGGCGTTCGTACGCATCTCGCTCGAGACCGACGGACGTGCCTTGTTCAACTACCCCTTCTTGAACCAGCGCATGGACGCCGTCGAAGAGCTGCTCGACCACCCGCGCATGGCGATCGGGCTGGGCGACTCGGGCGCGCACGTCGGTCTGATCATGGACGCATCCCTGCCGAGTTGGTTCCTGTTGCACTGGGTTCGCGACCGCGCCAAGTACACCGTCGAGGACGCCATACGCCGCATGACCTCCGACACCGCGCAGCTCTTCGGGATCGACGACCGGGGTGAGCTGAAGGTCGGGGCTTACGCCGACGTCAACGTCCTTGATCTGGATGCACTCGCGCTTCGGATTCCCGAATTCGTGCACGACTTCCCCGGCGGGGCGGGACGCTACGTGCAACGCGCGGACGGCTACCGCGCAACGGTCGTGAACGGAGAGATCTTCGTCGATCAGGGCGAACCTACGGGCGTGCACGCGGGCCGGACGCTGCGTTCCGCTCCCTGAAGACGACTGCGTCGGGCGCGGAAGACGACTGCGTCGGGCGCGATCACGACGCCGAAAATCCGGTTCGGATGCCGGAGAACCGACGATCGCGGCCGCTAACATTCGGGGCTGATCCTCGGCCGTTCCGCGCTGCGCTTGGTGGGAAGAACGAATTGACGCCTCGACCGCTTCGAGAACACCTCACCTCATGACCGCGCCCGCGCACGAAGCACGCCCCACGACTCTCCGTTACCTTCCCGGCCTCGACGGACTCCGCGCGATCTCGGTCCTGGCCGTCATCGTGTTCCACCACTATCTGGTCGGTGGCCACGAGGTCGGTTGGGCGCCGGGCGGGTTCCTCGGCGTCGAGGTGTTCTTCGTCGTCAGTGGATACCTCATCACGTCGTTGCTCCTCGGCGAACGGCGCGACACGGGGCGGGTCTCACTGCGCGACTTCTACATCCGCCGGGCCCGCCGCCTCCTGCCCGCGTTGTACGTGCTGCTCGCAGTGGTGGTCGCTTACGCGTTGCTGTTCCTGCCCGACTCGATCGGCACGCTTCGCTCCGACTCCCTCGCCGCGCTGACGTACACGAGCAACTGGTGGCAGATGATCGCTCACCGCTCGTACATCGCCGAGGCAGGCCGACCCGAGCTGTTGAAGCATCTCTGGTCGCTCGCGATCGAAGAGCAGTACTACCTCGCGTGGCCGTTCCTCCTCGTCCTCGGACTGAGGAAGCTCGGCCGCCAACGCATGCTCGGGACGATGCTCGTCGTCGCGCTGGTGTCGACGCTCCTCCTTGCACTGCTCGCCCACGGCAACGTCGACAATGCTTATTACGCGACCTACACCCGGCTCTCCGGACTCCTGCTCGGATCCGCGTTCGCGTTCTCGTTCGCGCCGTACCGGATCCG
>JBEPUZ010000302.1:0-4499 GCA_041691275.1 Actinomycetota bacterium
AGAGCAAGGCTTTCATCACGCGGGACGGTACACGCCTCAGCCGCGCCCGGTCACTCCGCCCTGCTCCAGGCGCGCGGCTACCTCGCGGTACTTGCTGACCGGGATCAGGTGCACGCCGTCGAACACTCCGCATTCACGGATAGCGGCGACGAGGTCGCACGCGAGCTCGACACCCGCAGCGGGGTCGCGCTCGATCGCGCGCATCCAGGCGTCGGGGACCGCGAGCTGCGGGATGTCGCCGCCGATCTTGCGTGCCATCGAGACACTCGGCACGACCATCACGCCGGCGTACACCGGTCCGTCGAACTCGATGCCCGCGCGCCACTCGAGCAGATCGTCGAGCGAGAACCGCACCTGCGCGAACAGGAAGTCGGCGTCGCGCTTCCACTCGGGTAGCGGGCCCGCGCCCGCACTCACGCCGGCCCGGAACGGTCGCGGGGTCGCGACGCCGTGCGTCTCCGGGAACGCGCGCAACTCGCGGATCATCGACTGCACGGTGAGCTGGCCGGTACGGGCACCGGAAGTCGGCCGGTCGCCGTAGACGAACAGGAACTGGTCGACGCCGTATGCCGCCGCGGTCAGCAGGTCACGGCGGAAGCCGAGCAGGTTGCGGTCACGGGCATTGAGGCAAGCGATCGACCGACCACCCATCAGTTGAACCTCGTGAGCCACCGCGACGCTCGAGACCGTGGCCCGACCGATGTGGTTGTCGGGGATGAGGAACTCCGACGCGACCTTGCTGAGCACGCCGATCTGATGGCGCACGCGCATGAGATCCGGACGCGTCGGCGGCTCGATCTCGCACACGACCTCGAAGGGCTTCGACACGGCCCGAGCCTACGACGCGCCGGGAGTGGACCAGGGCGACGAGCCGGACGGACCGACGGCCGCGTGTGGAGGAGCCAGCACCCGACCTTCGCCGAGCCGGCGAACACGAGGACCGGTCCCTCCGCACCGACCGTCCGGACGATGCGACGAGTTCGCCCGCGATTACGAGCCCGGCGCGGCCGGCGTCACTCCCCCACCGAACGTCGCGACGACCCACGACACCGACACCGACACCGAAGAGCGCGACGCCGACCGTAACCCCAACACACGTCGCGCCGACTTCCCTCGTCCCCGCGAATGACGTCCTCGGTACCCTCTGGGAAGACGACGGTCTCGAGCCGTTCCGCGAACGGTCCCTCCCATGCCACGTACATGGATGTGGTGTACCTGGGCGGTGGCGACGTGCTCGTCAAGGTCCGCCTCGCGAGTTGCGATGCACCCCGCCGGTTTCGACCGACGCGGAGCTCCTCCCGGGCGAGATCAGCGCGCTGCGCGCAATTGCATTGCGCCTCGGGCCGCCGGTCACAACCGGCTAACGCGGCTCCGTCTCGCGGTTGTCAGCTCTGGTCGTGGTCCGCACGTCGACGATCGCGCGCGGCGCCGATCAGAAGCGCGATGCCGAGCAACGCCGAGATCACGCCCATCGCCGTCCAAAAGCCTTCACCGGTCATGAACGATCCGTGCAACGCGCCGGAACCCTGCGCGATCCACACGCCCCCGACCACCACGAGGATCGACCCGATGATGCACCGGACCCGCATCAGCGAACCACCATCAGCCCACTGCCATCAACGAAATGCCCATTTAAATGGTGAACGCCATGTTGTCGACGACGCGGTCCCCGAGCTCGCGGTCGCCGTCGACCCGGACGACGCCGTCGGCCCGCGCCTTCGTAGCGTCCCAACGACCGCCCGCGAGGCGCGCGAACGTGCGACGGTCGGTCGTGATCGTCGCGGTCACCGAGTCGGGCATCTTCTCGAGCAGCACCGCGCGGCCTTCGGGCGGGACGGAAATCACGGCCACGATCTCCGGCTCACCTTCGATCACGAACGCCACCGTGCTGCCTGCCGCCGCGCCCGCCTTCTTGCCAACGATGTAGCCGAGACCCTTCGTCGGGATGCGCGCGAGCGAGAGATCGGCGACCGGGCCCTCGAGAAAACCGGGACGGTCGAGCGCCTCGCGGATGTCCTCGTCGTGATACCAGCAGTCGAACACGCGGATCGCCATGAACTGCCGGTACGGACCGGGGCCCTCCGGAGTGAATCCCTCCGCGTCCCATTGCCCCGCGCTGAGCGCGCGCAACGCGTCGAGCCGACGAGCGGTGACCATGCGGAATTCCTCGAGCAGCGTCGGGCCGTCCCATCCGCGGTAGGTGTCGATCCATTGCTCGTTGGCCTTGCCGATGTCGTTGCGCACGTGCGCGGCGTCGCCCGGCTCGGTGTCGCCCGGCTCGGGCCGTTCGCCGGCGAGCATGCGTTCGGTGCCGATCATGTGCGCCACGTTGTCGAACACCGTCCAACCGGGGCATTCGGTCGGTGTGCGCCATTGCTCGGCGCTGAGATCGCCGCAGATCTCGGCGATGTCGGTCCACACCTCTTGCAACCGGGATACCAACGGCTCGGCCATGCGCGCAACGTACCCCGCCCGGGCCCCGCCGGTCAGGGCGTGAGAGACTCGGACCGTGCCCGAGTCGGTGACCTTCTACTTCGATCCGATGTGTCCCTACGCCTACCAGTCGTCGATGTGGATCCGCGAAGTTCGCGCCATTGTCGACCTCGATGTCACCTGGCGCTTCTTCTCGCTCGAAGAGGTGAACCTCGTGGACGGCAAGCCCACCCGTGGGAGCGGCCGTGGTCGTATGGCTTCGGCCAGATGCGGGTCGGTGCCCTGATCCGTCGTGAGCTCGGCAACGACGCCCTCGACCGGTGGTACGCCGCGGTCGGCCACGCGTTCTTCTACGACGGCATCAAGACGCAGATCCCGGAGGTGCACTCCCAGGTCATCGCCGGGGCCGGCTTCGATCCCGCATTCGTCGAGCGGGCGATCGCCGACGACGCGACGCTCACCGAAGTACGAGAGGAACACGTCGACGCGGTCGAGCGCTACGGCGCGCACGGCGTACCCACGGTCATCGTCGGCGACGGGTACGCGGTCTACGGACCGGTCGTGGTGCCCTACCCCACCGGCGCCGACGCGGTCGCGCTGTGGGAGCTCGTGCGGTCGATGCCGCGCTTCGCGCTCTACGAGCTCCGCCACCCGAAATCGCGTGCCGACGTCGCGAGCGTCGCCGAGCACTTCCGCACGTATCTCACGACCCGCGACTGGCACACGGTCGAGAATCCGGCGCCGTAGCTCAGGAGGCGTCACTCACGAGTCCGGGCTTACGAATCCGGCCTCACGAATCCGCACGCGGCGGTGCCACTGCGACCACACGCTGCAAACCCTCCGGGCACACCTTTGATCCGCCACCGTCGCGCGACGCGGCGCGCACGCCGCCTCCCGGGACGACCAGACACGCGTCGGCGGCGAGGAACGCGAGCGTGTCGGCCTCGGCGGTGACCGCGACGAGCTTGCCCCGGGCCTTGTCGATCTTGGCCGCCTTCAGGCCGGAACCGCCGCGCGCCTGCACGGGGAACTCGTCGACCTCCGTGCGCTTAGCGAAACCCTGGTCGGTCGCGATCACGACGATCTCGCCGGTGCCGGCCGCGCACGCGCCGATCACGAGGTCATCGCCCTTCAAGCGGATGCCGCGCATACCGCCGGCCGAACGCCCCACCGGGCGCACCTCACCCTCCTCGAAGCGGATGCCCTGGCCGTTCGCAGTCACGAGCAGCAGCTCGTAGTCGTCCCACCCCGAGAACACCGACACCACGCGGTCCTCGGGCGCGAGCTTCATCGCGACGAGGCCGTTCTGGCGGCCCGAAGCCTCTGCGAACTCGCTCATTGCGGTGCGCTTCACGGTGCCGGAGGCGGTGACGAAGACAAGGTTCGGATGCTCCTCGCGCATACGCGCATCGAGCACGGCGACCACCTTCTCGCCGTCGCCGAACTGGAACAGGTTCTGCGCGGCGGTCAACTTTTCCTTCGGGAGCTCGTGAACGGTCGCCCGGTACGCGCGGCCGCGGTCGGTGAAGAACAAGAGCCCCGAGAGCGCGGTCGAGTCGACGACCTGCGCCACCGCGTCGCGGTCGCCGGGATTGGCCACGAGCGACTTACGGGTGCGCTCCGGCACGGCGCGCACGTATCCGCGCGCGGTGACCGTCACGACGTAGGGCTCGTCTTCGACCAGCGCGACGACGTCGATCGTGCCCGCGTCGTCGCTCACGATCTGGGTGCGACGCGGAGCCTTGTGCTCGTCGCGGACGGCGACGAGCTCTTCGCGGATAACGGTCATGAGCACGGACCGATTGGCCAGGATCGCGGTGAGCTCCTTGACCAGCGCGAGGAGCTCCTTGCGTTCCTTGTCGAGCTCCTCGCGGCCGAGCTGCGTGAGCCGACCGAGCGGCATGTCGAGGATGTGGTTGGCCTGGATCTCGGAGAAGTCGAACGGCTTAGCCATGAGTGCGACACGGGCCGCGCCGCGGTCCTTCGACGCCCGGATCGCCTTCACGATCTGGTCGATCATGTCGAGCGCCTTGACCAGGCCCTCGACGATATGCAGCCGGTCCTGT
>JBEPUZ010000303.1:0-4486 GCA_041691275.1 Actinomycetota bacterium
GACCCGGCCCGAGTACGGATTCCTCCCGGCGACGCATCAGAAGCGGGCGACGATCGCGAAACCCGGGACCATGTTCGTGATGCAGCCCGAGATCCCGGTGCCGCTCGTCGTCGAGTTCCCCTTCCCGGCGTGGGCGACCCGCCCGTCGGAGCGGGGCGCCAACCCGACCGCCACCGGCGCGTCCGCACTTCCCGACGATCCTTTCGCCGGCCTGCCCACCTCGCCCGACCCCTTCTGACCGTGAAGATCCTGCACACCTCCGACTGGCACGTCGGCAAGCTGCTGCGGGGCATGTCCCGGCTCGACGAGCACCGTGCCGTCCTCGACGAGATCGTGGAAATCGCGCGGACCGAGCGGGTCGACCTCGTGATCGTCAGCGGCGACCTGTTCGAATCGGCCGCGCCCGCGCCCGATGCGCAGCGGATCGTATGGGAGGCGCTGCTCGCGCTGCGCTCGACGGGCGCCGAGGTGATCGCGATCGGTGGCAACCACGACAACCAGTTGGCCTTCGACGCGTGGGCACCGGTATTCCGCGCGGCCGGGATCACGGTGCTCGGTCACGCCGCGCGCGCCGACGCGGGCGGAGTCGTCGAGTGCACCACGGCCGGCGGCGAGCGCGCGGTCGTCGTGCTGGTGCCGTTCGTGTCGCAGCGGTTCGCAATACGCGCCGAGCAACTGCTCGAGCTCGACGCGGCCGAGAACAGCGGTCTCTACTCGGAGCGCATGCGCGCGTTGACGGGCGCGTTGTGCAGCGCGTTCCGACCCGACGCCATCAACATCCTCGCCCTGCACGGTTACGTGCGTGGCGCCAAGCTCGGAGGCGGGGAACGCGACGCCCAGGTCGCGAACGAATACGGCATCGAAGGCGTTGGGTTCCCGATCGGCGCCCACTACGTCGCGCTCGGCCACCTGCACCGCACACAACGGATCGAGGCTCCCGCGCCCGCGTGGTACTCGGGCTCACCGATCCAGGTCGATTTCGGCGAAGAGAACGACGTCAAGCACGTGCTGCTCGTCGAAGCCGCCGCGGGCACACCCGCTCGGGTCGTCGCGCACCCGTTGCAGCGGGCGTGGACACTGCGCACGCTCGAAGGAACGCTCGCCGAGGTGCGTGAAGAAGCGGCCGAGGCGGGCGACGCCTGGCTGCGCGTCATACTGCGCGAGCCGATGCGCGCGGGTCTCGCCGACGAGGTGCGTGCGTTGTTGCCCCGAACGGTCGACATCCGCATAGAGCGCGCCGCGACGGATGCTCCCGTCGATCCGTCGAGATCGCGTCGAGGTCGCAGCCCGCGCGAGCTGTTCGAGGAGTACGCACTCTCCGAAGGCGTCGACGACGAACGGGTGCTACAGCTGTTCGGGCGTCTGTACGACGATGCCCGGGCCGAGGTCGGCTGATGCGACCGGTCCATCTTCACATCGAAGGCTTCGGGGTGTTCCGGGCTCCGGTCGAGCTGTCGTTCGACGACGTCGACTACTTCGCCCTCGTCGGCGCGACCGGCGCGGGCAAGTCGACGATCATCGACGCGATGTGTTTCGCCCTCTACGGCAGCATCCCCCGGTACGACGACGAACGGTTGGTCGGCCGGGTCGTGAGCCTCGGGTCGCAGCAGGCGAAGGTCTCGATGACGTTCGACGTCGGCGCCGATCGCTACCGGGCCACGCGGGTGGTGCGCCTGCAGAAGGGACGCACCGGCGGCGACGCACTTCTCGAGCGGGTATTTCCCGACGGCACCACCGACCTGCTCGCGGAGAACCGCAGCGCGATGAAGGGCGCGGTCGAGCGACTGCTCGGCCTGTCGTTCGCGCATTTCACGAAGTGCATCGTGTTGCCCCAAGGCGAGTTCGCCCGCTTCTTGCACGACGAACCGGCCAAGCGCCGCGACCTACTCGCTCGCCTGCTCGACCTCGACGTGTACGACCGCGTCGGCCAACTCGCCCGGGAGCGCGCCAAGGAGGCCGCGACGGCGATCGAGTACCAGACCCGTCAGCTCGAGGAGTTCTCCTTCGCGACTGACGACGCGAGGGCGGGCGCGCAACAGGCCGTCGAGCAACTGCAGAAGATCTACAAGGCGATCGACGAAGCCCGAGCCGACGACGACGCCGACGCCGACGCGATCGCCGGGCTCGCTGCCCGGATCCGGGCAGCAGTCGAGCACGACCGACTGCTGCTCGAGGTCTCGGTGCCGACCGGCGTCGCCGCAGCCGCGGCCGCGATCGAAGACGCCCGGTCAAGTCTCGCTGCCGCGGAGAAGGCGCACGGGCTCGCGGCCACCGAGGTCGTGTCCGCGGACGCGAACGTCTCCGCTGCACCCGAGCTGACCGAGCTCGTGCGCGCCCGCGACGCACACCTGGGTCTGGCCTCGCTGATCGCCCGGCTCGACGAGGTCGAAGCGGACCTCGTGCGCGCGGCCGGAGAGCTGGAACGAACCGAGGCGTTGGTCGCCGGCGCGCAGACGCTGGTGACCGATCGACAGCGCGGGCTCGACGACGCGCACGACGCGCACCGGGCTCACGGCCTCCGGGCCCACCTGGTCGTGGGAGAGCCGTGCCCCGTATGCGAGCAGGACGTCGCTTCCGTACCCAAACGGCGCAAGCCGGCCGCGATTGGAAAGTTGGAGGATGCGCTCGCGGAGGCGAACGGGATCCTGGGTGCGGCGCGCGACGCGCACCGGCAGTCGGCGTCGGCGCAAGCGGCCGCGAACGCGACGCGCACCGAGGTTGCCCAGCAGGAGACTGCGCTTCGGGTCGGCATCGCGTCCCATCCCGACGCGCACGCCGTCCTCACTGCGATCGCGACCGCCGAGCAGGCACAGCTCGCGCTGGTCACCGCGCGCACAACGGAGCGGGCGGCCGCGGCCGCGGCGTCGGAGGCTCGGTCGCTCGCACTCGCCGCCGAGGAGTGGGCCGAGCAGATGCGACGAGCGCATGCATCTCAGCGTGAGTTGTTGCTCCGTGCCGGGCTCGACCCGCCGGCGCCGACGGTCGACATCGCTGCCGACTGGAGCGCGCTCGCGGACTGGAGCGAGTACACCCGAGCTCAAGTCGAGGCCGGCGCAGCCGAGACGCAGCTGGCCCTCGATGCGCTCCGGGCCCGACGGCACGCCCGCGTCGAAGATCTCGCCGACCGCGCCCGAACGGCCGGCGTCACACTCTCGGAACCGACGTTACGTGCGCTGCGGGAATCGGTGTATGAGCGCGGTACTGAAGCCCGCCACGAGCTCGTGCGGATCGACGAGGCGCGTGAGCGTGCGGCCAAGCTCCGGGAACAGGTCGACGCCGCGCGCGCCGATCACGACGTCGCGCGGTTGCTCGGCGAGTTGCTGCGCTCCAACCGCTTCGAGAAGTGGATGCTGGCCGAAGCGCTCGACACGCTGGTCGGCGCGGCATCGACCACGTTGTTCGCGCTGTCACAAGGCCGCTTCTCGCTCGCGTCGAACGACGACGAGGAATTCGTCGTCGTCGATCACGCGAACGCCGACGAGACCCGTTCGGTACGCACGCTCTCCGGGGGCGAGACGTTCCAAGCTTCGCTCGCGCTGGCGCTCGCCCTCAGCGATCAGCTCGCGTCGCTGTCGAGCGCCGGCGGCACCAAGCTCGACGCGATCATGCTCGACGAGGGTTTCGGTTCGCTCGACGCCGACACACTCGATGCGGTGGCGTCGACGATCGAGGCGCTCGGCACCGAAGGCCGCATGGTCGGGCTGGTGACCCACGTCCCCGCGCTCGCCGAGCGCGTCCCCGTGCGGTTCCGCGTGGCGAGCGGCGCCGTCACCCGAGAAGAGTCATGAGATTCACCGTCGACCCGTGGGATCCGGGCTACGGCACGTCGACGGAAGCCGACATGCAGGATTCGGAAGCAACGGTCGTCGTCGACATCGAGTGCGACGCCGCCGACTGGACCGCGCGACTGCCGCCGGCGGGAACGGTCGTCCCCGACGCGATGATCTTCGTCGACGGGGTGCGGCGGCTCGAGGCGCGCGCCTGGGTCGAAACGCCGGGTGGCGAAGCGGTGCCGGGGATCTTCGCGTCGTACGCAGCGGGCGCGGTGCGGTGCGACGGGCGGGCCAAGGTGGTCGACGTCGTCGTCGGACGCGGCGTGTACGCACCCACGGCCGCGATCGCCGACCTCGAGACGCGCGCCGGTCCGTTCCTCGCGCGCAAGACCGAGGACTCGCAGCCCGAATCTCTGATGTACGCGGTGCACAACGACATGACAGAAGCCGAGGTGCTCGTCGCGGAGCAGGCGCGCCGACGCGGTGACGAGCTCCTGTTGCTCGACGGACCACTCCGTAAACGCGCGCACGTGCCCGACGCGGTCGGTATCGTGAAGACACACCACGTGCGCTACCTGCCGCCCGCACTCGATCGCATCGTCGCCACCCTCGACTCCGGCGAACGCACTCCCGTGTTCCGGGTCGACGCGCAACCGTTCAGCCGCCACTCGTGGTACGTGCGTCTTCCCGGGCCCCCGGGCGGACCGTGGGCC
>JBEPUZ010000304.1:0-4465 GCA_041691275.1 Actinomycetota bacterium
TCGGGGAGTGACTCCCGGAAGTCGGGGAGGAGCGGGCGGCCGGCGAGGCGCAGCGCCCGGTTGTCGAGCACCGAGTTCGCGGGGCGGGGCGCGGGGCGAGGCGGGTCGAGATCGGCCGTCGTGATCGGCGACACCCGGGCGGGATCGTCGCCGTTCGCCCGGAGCACCTCCTGCGCGAACTCGAACCAGCTCACCGGGCCCTGATTGGTGACGTGCCAGGTGCCGGGGAGGCGTTCGACCGCGAAGGTGCGCAGCATCCCGGCCAGATCCTTGGCGACGGTGGGGCAGCCGCGCTGGTCGTCGACGAATCGGAGCGGCGCGTCACCGCCGGCGAGGCGCAGGATCGTCTTGGCCATGTTGGCCCCGTAACGGCCGACGATCCACGACGTCCGCACGACCGCACACTCGAGGTCGACCTCGAACTCGCCCCCAAGCTTCGACTGCCCGTAGACGGAGGCCGGGTTCGGCGTGTCCCACTCGTGATACGGCTCGGGTTGTGAACCGTCGAACACGTAGTCGGTCGAGAGCGAGACCACGTACGCGCCCGCGCGCCGCGCCCCTTCCATCACGAAGCGCACGCCGAGCGCGTTGACGAGGAACGCCTTGTCGCGTTCGGTCTCGCACGCGTCGACCGCGGTCATCGCCGCGCAGTGCACGATCGCATCGGGGTGATGCGAGCCGATCGCACCGAGCACGGAGTCGCGATCGCCCACGTCGAGGGCCGCATGATCGAGGCCGGTCACCTCGTGGCCGCCCTCGGTGGCGAATGCTTCGACGACTTCGCGGCCGACCATTCCGCCCGCGCCGGTGACCAGTACACGCAACGCTCAGGTCACTTCCACGCGACGGTCACTTCCACGCGTTGTCTTCGTTGACCGGAGCCCGGTCCTTCAGCGGCTCCCACCAAGCACGGTTCGCGGCGTACCAGTCGACCGTCTCCTGCAGGCCTTCCTTGAAGCCCACGAGCGGCTCCCAGCCAAGCTCCTCGGAGATCTTGGTACGGTCGAGCAGGTAGCGGCGATCGTGGCCGGGACGGTCGGGAACGATGGTCTTGAGCGAAGCGGGCTTGCCGAGCGCAGCCAAGACCGAATCGGCGATCTCCTCGATACTGCGTTCCTCGCCGGTGCCGACGTGATACGTCTCGCCCTCACGCCCGTTGTCGAGGATCATCGCGATCGCGCGGCAGTGGTCGTCGGCGTGGATCCACTCCCGCCGGTTCTGCGTCGACGCGTACAGCGGGATCTCGATGTCGTCGATCGCACGCGTCACGAAGAGCGGGATGACCTTTTCCGGGAACTGATACGGCCCGTAGTTGTTCGCGCAGTTGGTGATGGAGATCGGGAGCCCGAACGTCTCCGAGTAGGCGCGTACCGCGTGATCGCCTCCGGCTTTCGACGCGTTGTACGGCGTGCGGGGTGCGTAGGGAGACGATTCGTTGAACGGCTCGGTCGCGTCGAGCGCGAGATCGCCATAGACCTCGCAGGTCGAGACATGATGGAAACGGTGGAACTTGTCGACGCCGACGCGGCGCACCGCCTCGCACAGTCTCTGAGTCCCGACCACGTTCGTCTGGAAGAAGACGCCAGGGTTCGTGATCGCGTAGGAGTTGTGCGACTCCGCCGCGAAGTTCACGATCGTGTCGATCTCGTAGTCGCGCATCGCCTTCATCGCGACGTCGATATCGCCGATGTCGCCGTGTACGAACTCGTGGGGAACGCCGACCAGGCTCTCGCGGTTGCCCGCGTACGTGAGCGCGTCGTACGCGACCACGGTGTCACCTGGCCGCTCGCGCGCCCACCAGCGGACGAAGTTCGATCCGATGAAACCGGCACCGCCGGTGACGAGGATGTTCATGTGCGCATCGGCCAGACGGGTCGGGCGCGCTCCGGGATCTCGGCGCGCTTGGGATTGGCGGCATCGCGGTCGGAGAGCGCCGGGCTCTCGATCTTCCAGTCGGCGGCGATCTCCGGATCGTCCCACGCCACGCCGAGCTCGTCCGCCGCGTTGTAGTAGCCGTCGACGAGGTACGTGATCGTCATGTCGGTCAGCGACCCGAAACCGTGCGCCACGCCGGGCGGGATCAGCACACCGTTGTGCGTGTGCTCGCCGCTCTCGGGCTGGCCCATGTCGAAGACCTCGGTCGCGCCTTCGGTCGCGCTGCCGACCCGCAGGTCGTGCAGCACCACGCGCGCCCGCCCGAACGGGACGTACCAGTAGTCGGCCTGGTGGAGGTGGTAGTGCAGGCCGACGATGCAGCCCGCGGTCCGGTCGGCCCGGTTCGACTGGATCATCTCGCGCCCGCCCGGGATCCACTCCCGCCGGAATGTCTCGACGAAGAGTCCGCGCTTGTCGCGGTGCACTGTTGGCACGACGTGATGGACGCCGACGATCGTTTCGCTCTCGGTGATGGTCGCCATCGCTACTCCAGGTCGGCTCGGGAGTGATCGCCGAGCAGCAGGCGGGTCGCCTTGGGGCGTTCGCCACTGCGTACGACTTCGACCTCACGCCCGAGGAGTGAATCGTGAATGTGATGTACGCCGGTGATCCGGCTGCGCTCCAACACGACGGAGTGCTCGATCTCGGCGTCGCGTAGCTCACAGTTCGCGCCGATGGCCGTGTACGGCCCGACGTAGGTGTCGACGAGATGGGTGCCCGCGCCGATGATCGCGGGTCCGCGCACGACCGACGACTCCAACCGGGCTCCGGCCTCGATCACGACACGCCCCTCGACTCGGGAGTTGGCGTCGAGCGCGCCGTCGATGCGGGGCAGAATCTCGTCGAGGACGAGCCGGTTGCAGTGGAGCAGCGGGTCCTTCTTGCCGGTGTCGATCCACCAGCCCTCGAGCACCTCGTGCATGACCGGATGGCCGTGGTCGATGAGCCATTGGATTGCGTCGGTGATCTCGAGCTCACCCCGCGCCGATGGTTCGATCGAGTCGACGGCCTCGTGCACGCGCTTGTCGAAGATGTAGACGCCGGCAAGGGCGAGATCTGACGGCGGATTCTCGGGCTTCTCGACCAGGCGGATCACGCCGCCGTGCGCGTCGACCTCGGCCACGCCGAACTGGCGGGGATCATCGACGTGGGCGAGCAGGATCTGGGCGGCCGGGAGCTCGCTCAGGGGCTCGTCCAGCCCGAGCTGACGGGTGCGTTCGGCCACGAAGCGGTCGACAAGTGGCCGCAGCTTCTGCTGGAGCATGTTGTCGCCGAGGTACATGACAAAGTCGTCGTCGCCCAAGAAGTCCTGCGCCACCCGTACGCAGTGGGCCAGGCCGAGAGGCGCCGTCTGCGGGATGAAGGTGAGCTCGACCCCGAACTGGGAGCCGTCGCCGAGCGCGGCCTCGATCTCGGCGCCGCTCTCGGGCGAGACCACCACGCCGATGTCCTTGATCCCGGCGGCGGCCATGTCGTCGACGACGTAATAGAGGATTGGCTTGTTCGCGATCGGGACGAGCTGCTTGGCGCTCGTGTGGGTGATGGGACGCAGCCGGGTACCGGCGCCGCCCGCCAGGATCAAGCCCTTCATCTGGTCCCTATCGATGCTCGCCGGTCGACCGCGCGCTCACGCCGTTGGAGGGGTGAGCATAGGCGCGGAGGTGCCGGACGCGACTGGCCTCGATGACCCGGGAGGGCCACCCCCGCCATCCGCTCCGGCACTCTGGGCATACAAACTATCACTCGGAGTGGACCCCTTTGCCCGACCGATTTTGGCGGACTCCCGGCTCGGATCGCGGTACGGGTCCCTGCAATAACGTTCGGCCATGGCCGACCAAATCCGACCCGATCACGTGCACGCGGAGAATTGCGATCTCTGCGAGGCCGCACGCATCACGCCCTGGTTCCACGAGGACGACATCTGCTGGATCGCCGAGTGCGAGATCTGCGCGGTTCCGATGGTCGTGTGGCGAAGTCACGGGGTCGAGCCGCCCGCCGACCAGCTGGCGCATATGCACGACCAGCTGGCGCTCGTCGTCACCGAGAATTTCACCTTCGAGCACTACGTCGACGACAACATGCGGAACATCCCGGACCACTACCACGCGCACGCCCGCCCCCAGGGTGGCTTCTTCGGCCACGGGCTGCAGCGGCGCGACAAGCAGTGACCCGGCCCGCGGCCGGCGTATGACCGACCACGTTCTCACCATCGACCTCGGGACCTCGGGACCGAAGGTTGCGCTGTTCACCCTCGAAGGTTCGTTCGTCGACGGCGACTTCACCCCGGTCGCGCTGAACGTGCTGCCCGGCGGCGGCGCCGAGCAGTCGCCGAGCGCGTGGTGGGAGGGCATCATGAGCGCGTCGCAGAGGGTCATGGAGCGGGGCTCGGTCTCGCCCGACGACGTCGTCGCAGTCGCGGTGACGTCGCAGTGGTCCGGAACGATCCCGGTCGATCGCGACGGCACACCGATGCACAATGCGCTCATCTGGATGGACTCGCGGGGCGCGGAGGAGACCCGGCGCGTCGTCG
>JBEPUZ010000305.1:0-4464 GCA_041691275.1 Actinomycetota bacterium
ACAGGCCTCGGGCTTGCCCTTGTGTCCGGCCTCCTTGAGGATCGGCGGGACCTCGGGGTCGGAGACGAAGTTCGCCCAGCCCGCCTCGTCCCAGTCGAACAGCGCCCACACCCGGGTCTCGTCGGTCGGGTCGCGGAACACGGTGGCGCCCTTCGACCCGTGCAGCGCACGCTTGTCGGCGCCCTTGGCGCCGAACACCTCGAGGAATCGGTCGACGTTCTCGACGGTCGTCGTGGCCAGGATCATGAATGCCCCTTTCGCAGTGCCGGCCGGGATGGACGGCTTCTGGGTTCATTCTCCGGACGGGCCCGGGGCCCGGCATCGGTAGACCTACCTATTTCCCGGGGCCGGTCCGAGGCGGGTGTCCTCGCCCGTCAGCCGGTGACGACCCGGTGCTTGACTGCCCAGCGGGTCGCGGCGACGCGGCTGGTCACGCCGATCTTCGTATAGATGTTCTGGACGTGGTGCTCGGCGGTCCGCGACGAGATGAAGAGCTGCGTCGCGATCTCACCAGCTGTCCGCCCCTCGGCCACGAGGCGCAGCACCTCGATCTCGCGCCGGCTCAACCCGCCCGGGCGGGCCGGGCGGGCCCGCGGAGCGGGATCGCGTCGCGCGACATCGATCTGCCGGCGCGCGTAGACCGCCGCGTCGCCCAGATCGAGTGCGGCTCCCTCTGCAGTCAGCTCGGTCGCGCGTGTCTTGCCCAGCGCGCGGCTGACGCGGTCACCGAGATCAGTGAGCTCGGGTACGTGGTGGAAGCTCGAAGGCTCCCGGGAGAGCGCGCCGAGGAGCATCGCTGCGGGTGCGGGGCGGTCGAGCCGCTCGAACAGCGCGGGCACGCTTGCCAACGTGATGATCAACTGGGGAACGTTGCCGGCCTTGTGGAATGCGGCGATCGCGTCGGAGAACAACACCAGCGCCGACTCGGGCTCGCCGTCGGACGTGTGCAGGCGCGCCGCGTCGCGCGCGAGGAATCCCTCGAAGAACTGCACGCGTTGTTCGCGCACGAAGCTGACGCCCTCGTCCCAAGCTGCGAACGCGCGCGGCACGTCCGCCTTCGAGAACGCCAGCCCCGCGATCCAGAGCGCGTACGCGATCCAGTAGGGATTGCCGAGCGTCCGCGCCGCGGCGACGGAGTCCTCGGCGTAGCCGAGTGCCTCTTCGACCCGGCCGCAGGATTGGAGGCCGTCGACATAGGAGGCGATGCCGTAACCCCGATCACTTCCGAACCGCTCGGCGACCTGACCGGTGAGCTCGACGTAGCGGTCGAGGTCACCGCAATACACGTTGCACAAGGCTTCGATGAAGGTCGCGTATCCGGGCTCGCACGCTTCGTAGCGAGCGTCGGTCTCCAACTCGGTCGCGCGGTGCGCGCTCGCGCGCGCCGCCTCGGCTCGTCCCGCAAAGCATGCGTACCCGGCCGCCGTGTACAGCCGGGGGAGACGGCGGACGTCGGCCGCGGCTGCGGGGTCGAGCAGTGCTTCGGCCCAGCCCAGCGTTTCGAACAGTTGCACCGAGAAGCCCATCAGCGCGGCGTGGGCCGCGATGTCGGCCGCCACTTCCACCGAGCCGCGCGCCGCGCTCCACTGGTAGCCGGTCCGCAGGTTGCCCAGCTCTGCCTCCAGCCAATCGACCGCGTCGCGCCACCCGGGCCCGTTCCAATGCGTCCAGCGCGCGACCGACTGTGTCGCGAAGTACCCGGCATGACGATCGCGAGTTGCTTCGAGCGTGTCGGCGTCGGCCAGGCGGTGCTCCGCGAACTGACGGATGGTCTCGAACAGACTGTAGCGAGTGCGGGCCGCGATGTGGTCGGCGACGACGAGCGATTTCCGCACGAGCGAATCGAGGTTGCGGAGGACGTCGACATCGTCACCCGCCTCGGCGACGGCGCAAATGCTCGTGAGGTCGAAGCCGCCCGCAAAGACCGACGCGAGGCGAAGGAGGTCGCGTTCGTCGTCGGTGAGCAGGTCGTACGACCAGGCGACCGCATGGTCGAGCGTGAGCTGGCGTTGCGGCCCCGGGGTGGTTCCCTGCAGCAGCCGGAACCGATCGGCGAGTCGGTCGCGAACTTCGACCGCGCTCATGGCGGCCATACGCGCCGCGGCGAGCTCGATTCCCAGCGGGAGACCGTCGAGAACCGTGCAGATGTCGATCACCGCGGCGGCGGTGGCCGGTTCGCGTAGCCCGAAGTCGGGGCGTGCCGCGCGCGCCCGGTCGACGAACAGCGTGACTGCGTCTGAGGTCACCCCGCCGTCGAGTGTGAGTGGTGCGACCGTCCACACGGTCTCGCCGTCGAGCGCGAGCGACTCACGCGACGTGGCGACGACCGTGACGTTCCGGGACCGGTCGAGGATCATCCGGATTGCCGCGCTTGCGGCGTCGACGACGTGCTCGCAGTTGTCCATCACGAGCAGGAGTCGCCGACCTCCCAACGACTCCGCAATGGTGTCGATCAATGTCGCGTCGCCTTGCGGGGTGACGCCCAGGACCGTTGCGATGGCGGCCGGGACGGAAGCGGGGTCGGCGACCGACGCGAGCTCGACCATCCACACGCCGTCGGGAAACTCGCCGACCACCTCCGCTCCGACTTCGAGGGCCAGCCGGGTCTTGCCGACCCCTCCGACCCCGGTCAAGGTGACCAACCGCTCTGCTCGCACGATCTCGGCGACGTCGCTGATGCCGTCCTCGCGGCCGACGAGCGAGCTGAGCTGCTCGGGAAGGTTGCCGGTGAACGTGTCGACGCGGCGGAGCAGCGGAAACTCGGTGGCGAGGCCGGGCGCGACGACCTGGTACACCGACATGCGTCCGCGCAGACCATGCAGCCGGTGCTCGCCGAGCGGTCGCAGCGGCACGCGCTCGCGCACGAGCACCTCGGTCGCGTCCGAGACGAGTACCTGACCTCCGTGCGCGAGCGATAGCAGCCGGGCGGCCCGGTTCACCTCGACCCCGAGGTAATTCCGATCGCGCTCGACCGCTTCCCCGGTGTGCATCGCCATACGAACCGCGAACGTGACGACGTCGTTGTCGCGCAGCTGTTCTTGCGAGTCGACGGCCGCCGCAGCCGCATTGGCGGCAGTCGAGAACGCAGCGGAGAAGCCGTCGCCGCCGATTCCGAACACGTAGCCGCCGTGACGTTCGATCGTGTCCCGGACGATCTGATCGTGGACGCGCACTGCGTCGGCCATCTCGGTCGGTGCTTCTTCCCACAACCGCGTCGAATCCTCGATCTCGGTGAACAGAAACGTGACCGTGCCCACCGGGAGCTCGCGCGGCATGCGAAACCGTAACGCGTCGTCGCGAATCCGGTCGGCGCCGACGGTCGGTCAAGGTACTCGCTCGTTCTTCCGTGTGATCACCGGTACCGTTCCGCGATGCCCGACGCGCACGCAGAGCTGCCGCTCCTGGATCCCCCTGCCTTCTTGGAGCGGTACGGGCCGCGAGCGGTGGTTGCCGGGGGCGCGAGCGGCATGGGCGCCGAGTACTGCCGCCAGATCGCGGCGACGGGGATCGATCTCGTTGTCCTCGACCGCGACGAGTCGGCGTTGGACACGACTGCGAGCGAGTTGCGATCGGCGCCGGACGCGGTCGACGTCGTCACTGCTGTCGTCGACCTGGGTCAGCCGGCCCAAGGATTGCTCGCCGCGCTACGAGCCGCAGTCGGTGACCTCGAGATCGGCCTGCTCGTCGCGAACGCGGCGTGGTCGCCCGTCGGCCCGTTCCTCGACACCGACCTCGACGGACTGCTCGCGGCGATCGATATCAACTGCCGCGCTCCCGTCGTCTTGGTTCACGAGCTCGGCGCGCGCATGGCGAAGCGCGGACGCGGGGGTGTCATCATCATGTCGTCGCTCGCGGCCGAGACGGGCACCGCGAACGTCGCGCTCTATTCGGCGACCAAAGCGTTCGATCTCGTGCTCGCCGAGGGTCTCTGGTACGAGCTGCGGAAATCGGGTGTCGACGTGACCGCGATCCGACCGGGTTCGACCCGTACGCCGTCCTGGCAGTCGACACAACCCGCGAGCGGCGATCTCAAAGGCGTGATGGAACCCAGCGACGTCGTGCGCGACGCGCTCGCCGCCCTGGGTACGACCCCTTCGCTCGCCGCGGGCCCTGCGAACCGCGCCGCGGAGGCGCGGTTTCGCAGCATGGCGCGCGTCGACGTGATCGAGCTCATGAGCGGGATCACGTCGCAACTCGTCCCGCCGGACGCGTAAGGACTCAGCCCACGATCTCGCTCGTCTGGAGCACCGGCGCAATCGTCGTGTAGTTGGCCACGTCGGCGAGCACGTCGCCGGTGCCTTCGGCGCCCATCGCCGTCGCCAGCGCGTCCGGTGATTCGAACTTGAAGTGCACGGCCGCGACGTAGGGACCATCGACGCCCTTGTCGATCTCGGCGCCGGAAAGGCCCCACGTCTTCACCGCGAGCGGGACGTGCTTGTTGCGGTAGTAGTCGTGGTCGAAGGT
>JBEPUZ010000306.1:0-4439 GCA_041691275.1 Actinomycetota bacterium
GCCGGCGGAGCGCGAACGCGATCGCCGGAAACAACAGCACCGACAACATCCCGGCACCGACGAGCGCGGCCGCGACGCGATCGCGCAACCCGAAGTCGTTGCGATGAGAGATCAGCGTCGGGAGCCCGCGCACAACGAGAAACAACACGAGGAAGAGTGGGACCCGTGCGATCGTGCGCTGTCTTTGAGCGCGTTCAGATCGGACGAGATACCGCTCACGATGAAGAACACCGGTACGAACATGCCGAACCTGAGCGCGGAGAGTTTGGTGTCGATGATCGCCGCGTTCTCACCCTGATTGGCGAGCCGCACGACGAGGCCGGCCGAGAGCGGCGGCGAGCGCCACGAACCCCGACGAGCAGGAGGCTGGTCCCGAGGTAGTTGTCGCCGGAGAGCAGCAGCGTGATCACGACGATCGGCAGGAACTCACCCCCCGCGCCGATCGCGAGCACGAGCGTCGCCGCCCAGCCGAGCAGCTGCGGACCGATCACGATGCCGCGCCCGATCTCGAGAACTACACCGGGGATGCGCCCCTTCACCACCTCCGAGACGAGCGGAGCCACGACGGCAACCGTCGCGATGATCGCGAGCGTGGCGAAGGAGTCGCGATCCATGACGTGCGTACCTCGCCATTCCCCCGCATCGACTCGCCACCCGAGCCCTAGGCTCGGGGCCGGGCCCGAACACCCTCCGGGTCACCGTCTGGGTGGAGGAGAACTGACATGGTCGCCACTGACTGGGGCGTCGGACAGGTGTTGCTCAGCATCATCTGGATCGCACTGTTCTTCATCTGGATCATGCTGTTGATCAACGTGTTCGCCGACATCTTCCGCAGTCACGATCTCAGCGGGCCCGGCAAAGCACTCTGGACGATCTTCGTGATCGGCTTCCCGTATCTCGGGGTGTTCGCGTACGTCCTGATCCGCGGTCAGAAGATGAGCGAGCATTCGCATCAGGCTGCACTGCACAACGAAGAAGCGCTGCGTCGCTATCTCGGCATGTCCGCAGGCTCGAGCGCGGCCGACGAGCTCACCAAGCTCGCGGCACTGAAGGAACACGGCGTGATCGACGAAGCCGAGTTCCAGCAGCTGAAGGCGAAGATCCTCGCCTGATCGGCCCGCGGGGGCGCGCTCAGGAAGCGAGTGGGAACCGGACGGCGAGTTCGGAGCTGATCTCGCCGACGGACAATCCGCAGTCGCCGGCGCGTTTGATCGTGTCGATCAGGGCCTTGGGCCACGTGACCCATACCCCGTCAACGTCGAACGGCTTGGCGAAGAACGGCCACTCGGCTCCGGTGAAACAGAGAACCCGGTGCACGGGAACGTCGCCGGCACTCATCGCCGCCCGCACGGCCGCGTACTGGTGCTCCATGCCTGCAGCAAGATGGGTCCGGTCCCGGCCCTCCACGTAGAGCCGGAGATCGCTGCGGCGTCCGCGCCGCTCGATCCGACCCCGGTAGTTCTTGGAGTCGACGATCCACACGCCCGACGGCGCGACGACGACGTGGTCGATGTTCGCCTGCGAGCCCGGTATCCGCCGATCGTGCAGCGGCGCCACCCCGTACGGCCGCAGCGATTCGAGCAGCGCGCCAACGCGCGGCTGACTGAGCGTGCTCTTCTCCCACGCTCGTATCGACTCGGCGGCTTCCATTCCCGTTGATTCGGCGCGAGTCGGGCCAAACCTGATCGGGATCTGCGGCGCTCCCGCGCTACTCGACCCGGAGGGCTCCGGCCGGGGAGATGCGAGTCGCGGCGTGCGCGGGTCCGGCCGCGAGCAGGTTGGCGACGACCAGGGCGAGCGGGACCACGAGGATCACAGTGACGAGGGCGAGCGGGGTCGCGTAGACGAGGGGGAACGTGGTTGCGAGCGCACGCCAGAACCGTTGGCCGGCGAGGACACCCAGCGGGATGCCCACCAGCGCACCCGCCAGAGCGAGGAGGGTCGCCTGCCACGCGATCGCGATGCGCGACTGGCGTCGGGTGAAGCCGAGCGAACGCAGCACCGCGAGATCGCGGCGACGCCTGCGCACCGTCGTGACCAAGGCATGCGCCACGGTCGCGGCCGCGAGGAGACCGAAGAAGATCGCGAGCGCGAGCGGCAGTGTGCGCAGCTTTCCGAGGTCGACGACGGAGATCGGCCGCGCCGACGGGATCGCTTCGTACGTTCCCTCGCCACCGACGGCCGCCAGTCGCGCCCGCACGGCGTTCACCTCCGCTCCGCTGCGGAACCGTATGAGGATGTTGTCCTCGACGTCGTCACCGCCCTGCCCGATGACCGGTGGGAGCGCGGCCCGAAGCGCCGGCACGGTCATCCACCCACTCTGGTCATAGTCGGTGTGCGACGTCGCGGGCAGCAGCACTTCACCGACGACCTTCGTGTGTGCGGTGCGGCCCGCCGTGATGTCCTGGCCTACGTGGAGGTGTAACGACCGCATCGTCGTCGGCGCGAACGCGATCTCGTTCACCGCGGTCGGCGCCCGGCCCGAGAGCACGACAAACGGAATATTCGACTTCATCGCCTGAGTGCCGAACGTCGGAGTCGCCACGCCGTTGATCGAGAGCGACCGCGCCCACTTCGCGTCGACGACCGAAGCGATGTCGGCATCGCGCGTGATCGTGGTGACATCGGCCGGGGCCACCGAGCCCTCGAACGCCGATACCGAGAAGTCCCACACGACGCCCGACCGTTCCGGGCTCTTCACCGCATTGTCGAGGCCGGCGCGGAAGGTCAGGCAGCCGACCACCCCGAGCACGCCGACGATCGCGCCGATCAAGGCCGACCGGACCGGAACCGCGCTGCTCCCGCGACCCGGTTCGACGGCAAGCCTGAACCCGACGTCGAGCGCGGGTGGGAACGTCCCCCGTGCCAGCCACTTCCCGCTCGACGACGACCGCTCGCGTGCCGCCCGGGCCCGTACCGTCCATGCGGCCGCGATCCCCGCGGTGACGAAGATGCCGAGCGCGACCGTCAGTGCCGCGAACGCGAGCACGAGCCAATCGGCATGGAATCCGACGTCAAGGTCGTACGTGCGCCCGGCTCCGAGCGGAAAGCGCGATGACAGCGCGAAGGCGGTCACGATCGTCGTGAGAGCGGCGACGGCCGCGGTCACGATCGCGGGCGCGACGAGCGTCGGGACGACGGTCGCGTTGTCGGCGCCCATCGCCCTCCACGTCGGCAGATCGGCCGCGCCCGCCGTGACCGCGCGGACGAGCGCCTGTCCCACCAGCACCCCGCCGCCGAGGACGACTGCGAGCGCGAACAGCAGTAGGCCTTCGCGTTCGACGCTGGTGACGTTCTTCGACTTGCGGAACCCGTAGAGATCCTGCGTGCTCTCGACGTTCACCGGACTACCGACGATCTTGTTCATGTCGGCGGCGAAACGCGGAATGTCGCGTTGACCGCCGCGCAGTGTGACGAACGCGTTGATGAACCCGGCCGTCCGCGCTCCGTACTTGGCGTAGAACCCACTCGAGGGCACCCACCCGGGATCGCTGCCGACCGACTTCGCGATGCCCACGACCCTGAACGAGGCCGTGAAGTTGAGAGCTACGTGCCGGGGGATGACGCCGGGCGGAAAGTTGGCGGCATCGGCGGGCGCGATCGCCTGCGCCACGACCATCGTCGAGCCGATGCCGAGCGAGAACATCCGGCGAGCGTTCTCGTCGACGACGACCTCGTCGGCCCGGGCCGGATCGGGGGCCCGGCCCGCCACGAGCACGCCGTAGAACGCCTTCATGCCCGCAGGCGTCGTCGGGAGCAGCGTGGCCGACTCGAAGTTCGGCGGCTTGACCGGATTGAGCCCGAACCCGATCTCGAACGGGTACGACTCCTTGACCTCGGGGAGCGCATCCATCTCGGCGCGCTCGTGCGCGTCGAACTCCGCACTGTTCGCGAGGACGGCCGCGTCGGGCGACTGTGACGCACGTTCGTAGCGCGGCACTGCCGACGCGGTGCGCCGAGCTCCGGCGATGCCCGCACCCGCCAGACCCATGGTGACGCCCGCGAGCAATCCGAGGATCGCCCACGACCGCCACCGTCGCCGAAGATCGGCGCGGGCCCAGATCCGTACCGCCGCCCAGGTGGGAGATCGCATCACCATCAGCGAACCAGGTCGGGCGCCGAGTCGAAAGGGTGAACACCCGTCATGCCGAGGGGATGCTGCCCCACCCTCGGGTGCGCGCACGAACCCGTTCGCGCCCGCATTGCCTCTCGTGCTGCGATCTCCGGAAAACCTGCATCGACAGCATCTTTCGTTCGCTATTGGTGGAGCTATCGGCTACGATACGAACGCATGTTCGATCGGGTCGGTGCCTCACGCATGATGTTGGAAGAAGTGGCGGCGGGGTTCGACGCGTCCGCGTTGACGCCCGAAGCTGCAGTGCGGTGGATGCAGGAGTTCGGATTGATCTTGCGGTTGGTCGACGGGATGGTCGGGCCGT